>NZ_CP091430.1:292500-608750 GCF_024734895.1 Paenibacillus spongiae | reverse complement strand
ATCAATCGCTTGCGGAGCTCCGTTAGATGCCGGATCAGCTCGTCATTGTTTTCCATGCCAGGCAAGCCTCCCGTGATGAATAATATAATGCGGTAATCCCAACATTTTCATGAAGGTTACGCTTATTTTATCCAATGGGCCCCCTCTTATACGCGTTCTGGAGGTTATGTATTGACGTGTGCATGCCAGTAAAAAAAAGGGGGAATCTAATATCGAAATCACTTTGAAGGGAGTTGCTGATACGTGAAGAGAAGAATGTTGTTTATCATGATTGGCGCGGTCTTGCTTCTGGTTCTTGCCGCTGCTTGCGGCACCAATGCCAATAAGAACGCTCCTGCGAACAATACCGCGGGGAATGCCGGCACCGCGGGCAATGCCGGGAATGCAGGCAATCAAGGAACGGTTAATGCCGCCGCAGAGACGGTCTATAAGCAAAATTGCGTCGGCTGCCATGCAGCAGATCTCGCAGGAGGAGTCGGGCCTAATCTGCAGAAGGTCGGCGGCAGTATGAGCACAGAGCAAATTCATGCCAAAATCGCCAACGGCGGCGGCGGTATGCCCGGCTTTAAGAGCAGTCTAAGCGAAGCCGATATCACCGCTTTGACCGAATGGCTGGCTTCGCATAAGTAAGCGGCTGACAAAAAAGGCTGAATCCGTGCAATGCGCGGATCCAGCCTTCTTTAATGGGTTCGATTCATTCCGAATTGCGAGCGGCCGCCTTGTTCGGGCGGATTTCAGCTCATCCTTGTTCCGTCAGGAGCTCCTCCACTAACCGGTGGCTGCGGAGCACCTGATCGGCACGAACCGTACACTGCTGCGGATCGTTCAGCGATGCGAGCACATGATCCACGATTCCGGCGAATCCCCGCCGCTGCAGATGGGAATCCCATCCTCCGAAGGCCAAGGTATGGCCCCCGCTGCCAGGCTCCGACAGCACAGCCTGCTCCAGATTGTGCACGATAGCCGTCCGGCCGCTGCCGTGCCATTCAAGCCGCTCGACGTCGGCACCCGAGCGCCGTTCCATGGAGAATGCGGATACCGCCCTCTCCCCCCGGAGCATGCCGAACACGGATAGCAGCTGCCCCTTCTCATTGCTGCGGACCGCACCTGCCGATAGCTCCAGCTGGTCATCCGCCCCGCAGGCAAGCCACCCGGCCAAATCAATCGCATGGATCGCATCGTCATACAAGGATTCCTTGGCGGAATGCCCCTGCAGCTTGATCCGGTTTTTCTGAACGAGTATCGTTCCTCCGCCCCCGGCCTCTGTGATCCATTCCTTGGCACGGAGCACCATGGGAGCAAATCTTCGGTTGAAGCCTACCGCGAGCAGCTTGCCCTGCCGCGCCGCTTCCGCCGCCATTTCTTCGGATTGCACGATATCGTAAGAAAGCGGTTTGTCCACATAAACATGGAGTCCGCGCGCCAAACAGCGCATGACGATATCATAGTGCGCTTCCGTCGCGCTATGTACGAATACCGCTTGAATATCCTGCTCCAACAGCTCTTCCATTCGAGTAAACCGTCCGTCAATCCGGTATTGCTCCGCCACCTGGCTGACCTTGTCCGGGTTGCGGCTCATCAAGCCTGCTATATGGATATCACGGTGCACGGCCAAGAGCGGCAAATAAGCTTTCTGAGCGATATCGCCTATACCAATTACGCCGATCCTTATTCTGCTCATAGCGGGGTTCTCCTCTCGTTATCTTAGCTGCGCAGACCTTTCCCATCGTTCCATCATCTGCACATACAGCTCCCCAAGCGGCATGGTTACCCCTTGCTGGCTAATATTGACCGGCGCCTTCACCATGCCCCGATTCAGCTTTATCAGTACTTTCTTCAGACCGCTCTGCTGCGTCAAGAACGCCTGCGTATCCACCAGCTTCAGCCCGATGAACCGCTGGCCCATGAAATCGTACAGCATGATCTCTTCGATCTGATCCCACCGCAGCAAGCCTCCGCCGATGTAAGACGAATCGTCCATAATTCCCTGATCATCCAGCACAATAGACGGCTTCTTGTTCAACAAGCGATAGAGCACATAGATAAGACATAGCCCAAAAAAAAGGATGCTTATGAGCCCGATCACCAGGATCGGAACGGACGAATCCTCCTCGCTCAAACTGATGGCAATCATTCCTCCGCCAATAAGGACGAAAATAATCGAAGCTGCGCATAATCCGAGCAGCTTCCGCGGCGACGGATAAACAACCAGCTCTTCATCCCTTGTAACCATCTTCGATTCATCACCCTTTCTTCCCTTTACTCTAAATAGAAATGAGCTTCCCGGCAAGGAGATGCAGCAATTTTACCGAAACACCCGGACGCAATAAAAAAAGCCCATTCCCCATCTATGCCAGGGAACAAGCTCGATGTTCTATTCCGCTTCCGGAAGGCCGCGCTTTGCCGTAAACCAGGCACGCTGCGTTTTTTCCAGCCAGTCCACGGCCATGAGCAGCAGCGTCAGCCCGGCAAGCGATGCGCCGACAAACAGCGGAATATGCCATGCAGCGGCTCCGCCTTCTCCGGCGAAGAACGGGATGAACGAGACGCCGAGCACGGGAGGCGCATTCAGCCGGAATTTCTGAATCAATCGTATATTAACAAGCGTGTTGATGAACAGAGCAAGAATGCCCGGTATGAACGTATAGATGATGGTGCCGATGATCGAGGCGCCGAAGGCACCCAGTGATATTTTCCCGATCCCCTTATAATCCGTGCGCGACATGAATAAGAAGCAGAATGCGCCTAACGTGGGGTAGAAGAGCATCTTCAACGGAGATATGTGAAGAGAAATCCAGTAAACAAAAGCAACATAACAGCAAATAGCCCATAATCGCATGTTCATAGCGGTTCAGCAGCACACTCCATGACCTAGTATATACATGTGAAAAGAAACCTTTGTTCATTCTACTCCCCGCTCGAATTGGCGTCAATTTGTTTTTCGCTATATTCACCTTTAATCTGGTAAACACAAAAAAAGCCAGGGCATTATCCCCGGCTTCTTCATCACCTATTCTCGTCCCAGCACCTGCATTGCCACGGGCGTCAACCGCCGCTTTCACTTCAGATAGCTAGCCTCTGGCAGCCGGAGCCGCCGCGGGAATCCCCTTCTGCTTCTCCAGCGTGATCCATACAAGACCTGCGGCCATGAAGAAGGTACCGAGCAGCTGCCAGCCCGTAATGGACTCATCGAACATCAGGTAACCCGCTGCGACGGCGGCGGCGGGAACGACATAGCGGAAGAAATTCGCGCGAGCGGCCCCGACCTTGAACATCGATGCGTTCCACACGATGAAGGCGAATACGGTGCAGATCAGCACGTTATAGGCGATAGCCATATAACTGCCGGCCGATAACCCGCTCCAGTCCACCTTGCCCCAGGAACCGAGCGTAAGCGGATACATGAATAAACTGCCGAACAAAGCAAGCCACGTGCTGACCCGCAGCGCGGAATAGCGTTTCATCAGCGGCATGCAGGCAACATTGTACAGGGCGCCGACAATACTGATGCCGAAAGCAAGCAGGTTGCCGATCATGTTGTCCGAAGAGAGATTAAGACCCTCCCCGCCACCGAGAATAATGAAGCAGACCCCTACGATAGCGGCCCCGCCGCCGCCGATCAGCCGGGGAGAGATCGGCTCCCGCATGAATAATGGAGCGAATAACGCCGCGAATATCGGCCAAGGCGCCACATTAAGCAGCGAAGCATTCGCTAATGTCGTCATTTTGATGGAATACATGCATGCGATCTCGAGTCCCGTCACGCCGACCAGACCGATGACGGCCAGTTGGAGCGCGGCTTTGAGCGGTATTCCGACGCTTCCCTCCTTCAACTTTAGCAGCAGGAAGAAGAACGGTACAGCCAGGCCGAATCTCAGGAAGGTGAACAAAATCGGGTCGAACGTATCCATGGCGAGACGTGACACGCCGAAATTGGCCCCCCATATGACCGCAACTGCAACGAGGCCTGCGTAATAAATCCACTTTTTGTCCATAGCGACCTATAATCCCCTATCGGATGCATCTTTTTCTATAATCCGGCATCATCATATCATGAAATCGATGCAAGCGGTTAGATGAAAATATTCGCCATTATTTCACCTCGACGAACGCCCCGTCCTTCCAGCTCAGCGCCTTATGAACGTACTTTCCCTCATCCTGCGAATAAAAGGAATAACGGAGCAAGCCGTCTCCGTCCGGTTTCAGCTTAATGGAGTATTTATCTCCTTCCCCGCCGCTAACATAAAGTCCCGAGCCGGGGACGGGAAGCTCTGCAATGCTGAAATTCTGCTGCACGCTGAAGATCCGGTACTCATTCCCGCTGCTGTTCGAATGCTGACCCAGCGTAAAATCGGGCAGGCCATCCCCGTTATAATCGGCCATGGCTAGAGGGAAGAGGCGCGTAAAGGTAAGCGGGCCGTCATAAAATCGGCTTAATTCCGTCGTTTCAATCACATTGCCCACCTCGTCCTGTACCTCAAAGACGAATGCCCCCTCGTATACCGTCCCCCGATAAGCGCCCGGCTGCCAATCCTCATAGTAGCTGCCTTCCACGAGCCGAAGCTTAAGCGTGCTGTTCGAGCCAGGAATCGGCGTATTGGAAACCGTCATCGGCGACTTCACCGACAATAGGCCTGCCGCAGGGGCTAGGCCGGCTTCCGCTTCCGAATCGGTATCTTCCCGTCCGGCCATAGCCTCGCTCGCTGCATCTGGTTGAGCATTCTGCAGCGTGTACGTACGGCCGTACCCTCTCCGGCCATAAGCTGCAAAATATTCGCTTCCCACCTCCAGCAGGCTCCACGCCGCTTTGTCCTCGACCTTGATTCGGAATGCTTGCTCCTTCTTCTGATTATTCGAATCGTACACTTCGATCCAGCGCGCTTTTCCATCCCGGTCCGTACCTTTGTTCACGATATGTATCGTTGATGCCGTTAAGGATTCCGACATGAGCGCGAGGCTGATCACGACCGCAGCCATAATGCCGCACAGGATGAGGGGAATCCCAATTTTTCGGTTTCTCATGGAGGCTCCTTTCGAACGGTCATGGTTCGACCAGAATCAATTATGCCTGCTCCGCTTGTTGCTTACGTACCTTCTTTCATGCCATCCAGCAGTGGAATCAGCTCGCTTAGCTTGTCCACACGCCCGATCGGCCGGACGCCCCGCTCATGCATGATATCCAGCGGCGTCCTGTAGCTGATAAAGGGAATGCCCGCATCGGCTGACGCTTTCCCGTCGATCCACGCGTCTCCCACTGACAGCCATTGATCCGCGCCGATCGTATGCAGCCTCTCTTTCACGACGAGAAAACCAGCCGGCGTCGGCTTCATGGATGTCATCTGCTCCCTGCCGACGATCAGGTCGAAGTAATGGACAATACCCGTGCGTTCCAGCGCGGTACGGGCCGCTGCAATCGAATTGTTCGTTACGACCGCAAGGCAATACCGGCGGTGCAGCGCTGCAAGAAGCTCGCCCGCTCCCGGCTCGAGACCCGCACCCTCCATGCCTCTTACCTCATGCTCCGCGGCGATCTTCATAACCGCTTCGTATAACGAACCGGTTAACTTGCCCGTTTGCCTGATATGCTCGATCAAGGTGGCGGTTGTATGCTCCTCCACCGGAAAGCCTTCTTCCAATACGGCGCTTCGGACCAAATAGCGGTATATGCCTGCTTTCATCATACCGAAGTCGATACGCGATTGGAGCAGCGTATTGTCCATATCAAATATAATCCCTCTAATGCCGCTAACGCGCATGTGCTTCCCTCCCCGTCCCATCCTTCATGCCATAAATCTAACTTATAATGCCAGCGGTTTACAACCTGAAGCGCAAAAAAGCGGCCGGAGCGAATATTCACCCTAGCCGCTTTCTCCGGACATGCCTATTATCCATGCAATGCCCGCTATTCGGATTTGAACTTAAAGCTTCTCGCAATATAAAGAATCGGCGTCGATGCCGCGGTAATAACGAATTTAATGGCATACGTCGTCAGGAAAATTTCAAACCAAACCTGCCACGTATAGCCCGCTCCCCCGAAAGCGATCGTACAGAAGATAAGGGAGTCGACGAGCTGGCTAATCCCTGTGCTGCCGTTATTGCGGATCCATAGCTGGCCTGGTTCGGGAAACACTTTCTTGAGGAAGGTGTAGATCTTCACATCGAGGAACTGGCTGACAAAGTAGGCCGTCAGGCTGCCGAGCGCGATCCACGGCATCAGACCGAAAATAACCTCCATCGGCTGCTGGCCGATGTCCGACGACTGCGGCTGAAACTTCAAAGCCATCTGCATGATGATGATCGTCATGAGGAGCGTGAAGAAGCCGAACCACACCGCCTTCTTGGCATCCTTCTCGCCGTACTTCTCGTTCAGCAGGTCGGTGGTCAAATAAATCGTACCGTACATCGTATTGCCGAGGGTCATGACGAAGCCGAACATCTCGATCGTCTTCACCACTTGAATATTGGCCAGCACGGTGGCGATCCCTACCCACGCGTACAGCCCTTGCTTCCCGAATGCGCGATAGCACACGAGAAATAGCGCAAAGTTCACCATAACGAACAATACGCCCCATACAAAATTAGACATATTAAATAAGCCTCCTAGTTTTGATAACGCGGGAGTTTTCGAACCGCGGCCCCTTTGCGGAGCTCGTTGCATTATAGCATAGACAACCTGGCATGTTAACCGCCTTATTCTTCCGCCGGGCCGGCACCGCTTAGGCGCCGGCCCTATTCAATGCGGCGGCCTTATGGCTGCCGGATTAATTAGCGCGTTCCGAGCAGCTTTACAATCCGATCCTCGAATTTCATCGGCCGGGTTGTCGGCGAGAACCGTTTCACGACATTCCCGCTGCGGTCGATGAGAAATTTCGTGAAATTCCACTTGATCTTCGAGCCGAGCAATCCGGATGCTTCATTCTTGAGATAGACATACAAGGGATCGGCATCCTTCCCGTTCACGTCGATCTTCGCAAACAGCGGGAAGCCGACGCCGAAGTTCAGCTGGCAGGACTGCTCGACCTGACTGTTCGTTCCGGGCTCCTGCTCGCGGAATTGGTTGCAAGGAAAGCCCAGTACGGTGAACCCCTGCTCCTTGTATTTCTCATAAAGCTGCTGCAGCTCTTTGAATTGCGGAGCAAAGCCGCATTTGGTCGCCGTATTCACAATCAGGAGCACCTGGCCGCGGTAATCGGATAAGGATAATTCATCGCCCCGTATCGTTCGGACACTAAAATCGTGCACGTTCATCTGGATTCACCTCTCTATTGTTCTACATCATTCCTATTTCTATTGTAAACAAGTCCTTCCTATTTGAACATTCATCCCATGAAACTCGCCTTGCCATGAATTCGCTTTCTTGTTAAGATGAACACAATACAAGGTTCCCGCCGTATGACACGGGACAGTGCTCCTGTCACCGGTTATGCGGATAATGAGGTCATGCAATGATGAACAAGCTTGAAGCCGAATTTTGCAACCTGGTCAAGGCGTACCGTAAGCGCCATATGGGCAAAGGCCCTGCACGGATTACAGCCACCTTCTGCAAGAACTGGGCCATCTGCGAGATGGAAGGCAACCTCTCTCCCGTAGAGAAGTTCATTGCCTCCGCGAATGAAGGCAAGCAGATGCTTCGCGAAGCGCGAACGCAGATGGTGAAAGACATGTACCGCACCCACCCGCCGGTCGAGCTGGAGGAATTGCTCGGAGCGAAGTTTGTCGATCTGTTCGTCGATATCGATATCGACAAGGATCTCGGCATGTCCATCTTCGTATTCGACCGGATTATTCAGACGCCTTCACTTACCGAAGAATCATGAGCGTTTGCAATCATACCTGTTGGAACTTGGCAGCGTACCTGCGAGAGACTAACCGTTTGGAGACGATAATTTTTCCTTGATGAGAAATTATTGCTGCCGGACGGTTTTTTTATTTGGAATAGAGGAGGCTCTTACCATGGGCACAACCAAGCATTCCGGGCGCATTAAGCTGCCCGGCAAGCCTGATCCGAAGCTGTGGGTCAGCAAAGTACCGTTCGGCCTGGGACGCATTAAACCGCATCATATCCGCGATACGCTGAAGGTGGTGGCTGAGAATCGCGATAATCTGCCCTACGCCTACCGCATCCTGACCCAAGGCGTCTGCGACGGCTGCGCGCTTGGCGTATCCGGGCTCTACGACCAGACGCTGGAAGGTCCGCATCTGTGCACCACCCGCCTGAACCTGCTGCGGCTGAATACGATGCCTGCGATCAAGCCGGAGGTCCTCCATGCCGATATCGATGAGCTGCAGAAGATGAACAGCTCTCAGCTGCGACAGCTTGGCCGCCTTCCTTATCCGCTTCTCCGCCGCAAGGGGGAACGCCGGTTTAGCCGCGTATCCTGGGATGAGGCCTTGAATCTGGTCGCATCGAAGATCCGCGGCATCGCCCCCAAGCAGCTTGCGTTCTATTTGACGGCGCGCGGGATTACGAATGAATCGTATTACGTGGCAGCCAAGACCGCCCGTTTTCTCGGCACGAACAACATCGACAACGCTTCGCGCATTTGCCACTCGCCCTCCAAGACCGGGCTGAAGCGTTCGGTCGGCATCGGCGCCTCCAGCTGCAGCTACAAGGATTGGATCGGCACCGACGTCCTCGTCTTCTGGGGCAGCGTGGCCGCCAACAATCAGCCGGTATCCACCAAATATATGTACGCGGCCAAACGCAAAGGAACCCGCATCCTTGTTATTAATCCGTACCGCGAGCCGGCGATGGACGGGTACTGGGTTCCGTCCATTCCGGAATCGGCCCTATTCGGAACGCGCATCGCCGATGACTTCTATCAAGTGAACATAGGCGGCGATATCGCGTTCATGCATGGCGTCATGAAGCACTGGTTCGCAATGGAAGCCGAGCGGCCCGGCTCAGCCGTGGATCATGCGTTCGTCGAGGCGCACGTGAACGGCTACGAGGCGCTTAAAGCGCATGTGGAGCGGCAGGAATGGGAGCAGCTGGAGATGTCCTCCGGCCTGTCCAGAGCGCGGATCGCCGAATTCGCCGAGATACTTGCCCATGCAAAGTCGGCGGTATTCGTCTGGAGCATGGGGCTGACGCAGCATCGTTTCGGGACGGACAATATTTCGCAGGTCGCGAACTTGGCACTGCTGCGGGGTTTTCTCGGCCGCGAATATTGCGGGCTCATGCCCATCCGCGGGCACAGCGGCGTACAGGGCTCAGGCGAGATGGGCGCCGATCCGTTCAGCTTGCCCGGCGGCGAATTCAAGGGAGACGACATCCCCCGCATCGAGAAGGAATGGGGCTTCGAGCTGCCGCGGTGGCAGGGCGACATTATCGGGGTATCGCTGGAGAATGCGCTCCTTCCGGACGATCATGAACGGAAGCTGAAGCTCTTCTATACGTCCGGCGGCAACTTTCTTGAGACGATGCCGGAGCCTGATTTCGTCCGCAGCTGTCTGGAATCCGTCGATATTCGGGTGCACCAGGATATCGTCCTCAATACATCTACGCTCGCCGATGCCCGCGAAGCCGTCCTTGTCCTGCCGGCCATGACGCGCTACGAGCAGCCGGGCGGCGGCACGTCCACCTCGACGGAGCGGATGGTCTATTTCTCTCCGGAGATCGACGGTCCGCGCATGCCCGAAGCGCGGGCAGAATGGGAGATCTACATCGATCTGGCCGCCCGCGTCTTTCCGGAGCGCAGCGAGCTGGTCGCCTTTCCGGATGCGCAGGCGATCCGGGACGAAATCGCCCGGGCGGCGCCGAATTACGACGGCATCCAGCAGCTGCGCGGCAAGGGTGACGTGTTCCAGTGGGGCGGGGCTTGGCTGTGCGAGGATGGCCAGTGCCCGACACCGGATGGGCGCGGTACGCTAATCCCCGTCGAGGTGCCCGATCTGCGCAAGCCGGAGGGCCACTTCTATGCCACGACGCGCAGGGGCAAGCAGTTCAACTCCATGATCTACAGCGATACCGATCCCTTCACGGACGCGGACCGCTACGATGTGATCGTCAGCGAAGCGGATACCCGGGCGCTCGGAATCGCCGATGGCGATGCCATTGTCGTCTATAACCGCAACGGCGTGTTCCACGGCAGAGCGAGGACCGGCGAAGTTGCGCCGGGCAACCTGGAATTGTTCTGGCCGGAGGGCAACGTCCTCTTCAAGAAGGGGGTCTACGAGCCGATGGCCGGCATACCGGAATATAACTCTGCCGTCGTCCTCGAGAAAGCCGAAGCGTTCCATGCGCTGAAGGACAAACGATACGTAGAGAAAAGGATCGATGAACTCGAGACGGATTTGATCGGAGGGTAACCGATGAGCTTAGAATCGACGACCAACTGGCGCACATGGAAAATAGACGGCGATGCCGCGGCAGAGACCGATGACGATATTGCGGCCGAATATCCGCTGACCTTCCAGCTGGACGGCGAAGAATTCGCCACGATCGTATGCTCGCCATCCGCACTGGAAGAGATGGCGGTCGGCTTTCTCGCTTCGGAGGGCGTCATCCGTACGATCGACGACATCGCATCGCTGCGGATCGATGAGGATCGCGGCTACATCTATGCGGAGCTGCGGCATAAGCAGTCGACGGCGAAGACGAATGTATCCAAACGCTTCATCGGCTCCTGCTGCGGGAAGAGCCGCCAATTCTACTTCATGAACGATGTCCAAACCGCCCGTACCTCCACATCCCGGATACAGGTAACCGCGGGCGAAGCCATTCGATTAATGCGGATGCTGCAGCAGAGCTCAGCGGAATTCCAAGCTACCGGCGGCCTGCATAACGCAGCGATCTGCACGGCGGATTCCCTGCTGGCCGTTCGCGCCGATATTGGGCGGCACAACGCGCTCGACAAGCTGCTCGGTTATTGCCTGCATAACCGGGTTCGCACAGCCGATCTTATCATCGCCTTCAGCGGCCGCCTCTCCTCCGAGGTTATCCTGAAAGCGGCCAAGATCGGCGTCGGCATGATTCTCTCGAAATCGGCGCCGACCGATCTTGCCCTCCAGCTTGCGCATGATCTGGGCATTACCAGCGCCGGCTTCATTCGGGGAGAGAAAATGAATGTGTATACCCATCCGCAGCGGATTATGGGTTCATCAGCAAGCTCATCTTAGAGATCCGCAAGCAAGTTAAGCGGCGCCGTTCAATCGCGAAAGCCCGCTCCTCGATCCGAGGGCGGGCTTTCACACCATATGCGTCCGTATCATGTTCAGTCTCTCTCCACCAGATCCCGTTGCAGGTAATGCTCCAATGTGTTCGTAATATCGAATACCGTGTGCGCCAGATCATAATTCTCAAACGCATGCTCGCATGACGATTGATACGCCATTGCCATCTCGTAATACTCCAGATGATCGGCAATGACCGCTTCTTCGATTCCCTGCTTCCGTTCACGGCTCTCAACGGTTGCGCGGTCGGCATAGATAAAGATCCGGATGACATGATCACCGTACATCTGTTTCAAGATCTCTGCGCCCTCGGGATTCACGACCAGGTAGATGCACCCTTCCTTCTGGAAGCTCTGCTCGATGTCGCTCCCCTTCAGCCCGTACCGGTTGTTCTGAAGCGCAACGCTCTCAATAAACTCGCCGCCGTTATCCATAAGTTCGTACAATTCCGGAGTGATGAAGTGATAATCCTGCCCATTCACTTCCCCGGGTCTTGGCATCCTCGTCGCATAAGAAAGCACCTTCGGCATTCCGAAGGTCGTGCCGACGCTGTCCGCTACCGTCTTGCGGCCGGAGCCGTCCGGTCCGGTAAACACGAAGATCAGTTCTCGATCGTTAAGCTCAACCATTCTCACAACCTCCTAGAGCGTTCCGCTAAGCTAGAGGAAAGGTATAGATGGGAACACGAGTATGCAATTATTATACTTAAAAAATAGCAAAATCGTCAATATTCGTTCATATTTATGAGTAAAAATAAATAAATCCATCACTACCGCCTATTTTCGTCAATTATCGCCCAATACCGATCAATTTCATAGTTTAAAAGCGTCTTCTTGATGGATTGAGGCAGCAGTAATCATTTCAATTTTAGCCCGGTCGGCTCCTTTCGAACTCCGCTTTGATCGGATTGCGATTTCGATATCCTCTCAGTAGTTTAGGTTCAAGTCATCCGCTCATTGACATCTTATTCAAGCATCACTTATGATGTTTATACGATTATGATAATCATTCTCAATTTGTAGCGGGGCTGCTCTTCAGCCTACTGATAAGGAGGCTTACCTCTTTTGGATCACTCCATGGACTTATCGCTTTTGGAATCCTTCTGCAGCATGTCTGCCAGCGGCGCGGCTAATCCGGCCTATTCCATACCGGCTGCAGACCTGCTCTTGCCCGAGCGTATGGAACAGACCCTTATACGGAGCAACGAGCTGCTGAAGGCCACCTCCCCCGAGCTTCCGGCCTCCTTCATGGGCTTGTCGATCTATAATCTAGGTGCGGCGGTACAATTGGTTCTTGCCCAGCATAACCGGCTGCTCGATCTGTCCCTCTCCAACCTGACGTTCCAGATCGTGCCTTACGGCAATTACGCGCTGGCCCATTCTCACATTCATGAAATACGGTGGACCGATGTGCCGGACCTGAATGAGCAGCGGGAGGCATTTTTAAAGCGTGAGCTGACCGCTCTCTATAAGACGGTTATCGGCCCCCTGATCCGCACCGCCGCCCAATGCGCCGGGGTCATGCCAAGCTTGATGTGGAACCAGTTTGGATCCCGAACGCTATCCATGCGGGAATATCTGCTGCAGCGCGATACCCGGCCGATCGTCAGGGAGCGATTCGACCATGATTACAAGGTGCTGACCGAGCTCGACGGTCCGGACGTATTCGAGCGCCGAAGAAATCCGTACGTTCATCGCCCCCGCTATGCCGCAAGTCCTTACGAACCGGGGAAAGAGGTCCTTATCCGATCCTCCTGCTGCATGTATTACTGCCGGGTCGACGGCGAATACTGCTACACCTGCCCGAAGCTGACCGCAGAACAGCGGAACGCGAAATTCGACGAGCTGCAGAAGAAAGCCACCTAAATCATCAGGGAAGGCGCATCGCTATCGTCGTGCAATCGAGAAAGGCTGCATCCCGGCGGTCCATCGCGGACTGCTGCTGCAGCCTTTTTCTGTCGCCAACACCCCCTTAGGCATGACCGGCGCGCTATGCCCATCTGTCCAAAGTCCCGAGTTTCTAATCCCTTCCATAATAAACCAGTTCGCTCTTCCCCTTCACACGGGGCCACCCCCCGGTTCATTCGTCATGGCAGCGGCGCTATAATGGCCTGCATATTCGGGTCTTCCTTGGTTTGCGCGTGCTTTTGGACCTAAATGATCATGACTGACTTCCCCATTTTACAATAGTCATCAGGACCGTTCTCAATGGGCAGGAATTGTGGTTATCTAGACAATGTCGTACTTATATCGCCATGACTAACAGGGGGAAACATATGAAGCGATTGGTTAGTTTTGCAACTATTGTCATGCTGCTCTGTACCGGGTCCGGGATTGCATCCGCATCCGCATCCGCTTCAACAGCAGCATCATCAGCAACAGCATCCGCGGAGCGCGCGCAAGTCCGAACCTTTAAAGACATTAACGGCCATTGGGCGGAGAAAACGATCGTCCGTATGGTCGAGCGGGGAATTTTGGACGGCTATCCGGATGGCAGCTTCCGCCCGGAAGCGCCGGTGAAGGTCGATGAATTTATCAAAATGCTCATTCTGTCCTACACCGACCTTCATCAGAACGGGGAGCGCAGCTGGAACGCACCTTTCCTGGCATCGCTCAGCAGCGAGAATCAAACGATTCTGAAGCAGGATTACCGCTATTTCACGTTCAAGCCGAGCACCACGGGATACTGGGCCAAGCCTTATATCGACGTGTCCAGCGATCTTCATTTTCTGAATAAAAGCCGGTTTACCGATTATCAGGCCGACATGACGCGCGAGAACGTCGCGGAGGTCCTCTACTATACGCTGCAGGAGACCGAGTTTCTGGAAGACGCCCCGTTCAGCCTTAGCGTGGCCGGAGCTTACGGCGATCTGATGAGCGCTACGGAGCGGGAGCAGCGGTTTATTGCGGAAGTGCTTGTGAAGGGAATCATGCAGGGCTATCCGAACGGCTATTTCGGCGTCGGCGATCCTGTCACCCGCTCGGAGGCGCTCGTAATTCTGAACCGGTTGACGGATAAACTGCAGCGGATTCCCGTGAAAGCCTCGCCGGATAAGCTCCAGCGAACCGTCCAGGCGGGAACCCCGGTCAGCAACAAGCAAGCGACCGTCGGCAGCGACAAGATTACGATTATGATCGATTCGGCAAACAAAACCGTCATGTTCTCCATCGCCAAAAAAATATAATCCCCGTGTCGCGCACCGTCCGCGTACAGGGAAACAAGCATAGAACCGTCAAGGCAGTTTCAATGAGCCTGGACGGTTTTTTCATGGCTTCATGCCGGCCATCCTTCCCCTCACATCCGCAGGGATGATGTGGCAGTTTCTGCTGAAGGGCGATGGCGGCTTCGTCAATAAGATTCTGGAGCTGATGGGACGGGCTGCAAATCGCCAAATCTACGCCCGTGGTCTGAGGTCGTACCCATTCCCCGCCTTAAGCCTAGCGTCAAGAACAGTCGCGGGACCGTTTCGACAACGATCGTGCCCCTGTACAATAAAGTCATAAGCAAGGGCGAGAACGCACCCGAGAAAATTCAAATCAAACATCTGCATATAAAGGAGAGAGTGGTTATGAATAAATTATATCGCTCAAGAACGGATAGCAAACTGACTGGTTTGTGCGGAGGATTGGCCGCTTACTTCGGTATCGATGCGACGATCATCCGATTGGCAATGGTCCTTGGCGGATTCTTCAGCCTTGGCACGGTATTGTTGATCTACATCATTGCCGCGGTCGTTGTTCCGAAGGAGCCTGGAATAGAAGAGTATTACTCCGACAATCCTTATCGCTATTAACCTTCGCCATCGCTGGATGATCAACGGATTGATATGCACAACGAACAAAAATAACCTATCGAGGAGATGTCCAATATGAGTATTTTAAACAGAATGATGAACATTACGAAAGCTGCCGCGCATGAGCTGCTGGAGAAGCTGGAAGATCCGGTTATGATGATGAATCAATACGTTCGCAACATGCAGGAAGAGATTGAAGGATTGCAGCAGGAAATCGTCAAGCAGGATGCGGCGGTAAGAGGATTGAAGCTGCAGTCCGAGGAAAGCGCAAGAATGGCCGCGCTATACGAAACGAAGGCGTTCGAGGCGTTGAATGCCGGCCGTGAAGCCGAAGCCCGCGAAGCCTTGGCGGTCAAGCTGCATCACGCAGAGAAAGCCGCCGCTCACCAGGAATGGTACAACAGCGCCGTTATCCGCTCCGCCGAGCTGGCAAGCAAGCTCGAGGCAGCTAAGGCCGAGTTCGAGATCATGCAGAAGAAACGCAACGATCTGGTTAATCGCGCACAGCAAGCCCAAGCGAAATTGAGAAACGCCATGCCAAGCTTCTCGAGCGATCATACGCTCGACGGCGGATTGGCTGCACGCGGATTTCAGCGGATGGAAGAGAAAATCATGCAGTGGGAAGCCCGCCTCGATCTTGCGGGACAAGGCCAGCCTTACGCTTCTTCGTCGGCATACCCTTCCTACGGGACGACGTCTCCGGCTGCCGCACCTGTCGATCCGGCGAAGGAAAAGCTGATTGCCGAGCAGATGGAAGAGCTGCGCAAACGGATGCCATCGGAATAATCAGAAGTACAGCCTCACTGCAGCCTATGAGCTGCAGTGAGGCTTTTTGTTTACGCAATAACGTACAAAAATGGAGCCGCCTTATTTAAGGCCGGCTCCATTCTTGGCTCGCGTTCAAACCGTTACTTTACGCTGTATCCTTGATCCTCGATCGCTTCTTTAATGGCATCAAGAGATACTTTGGAAGAATCATAATCAACGGCTACCTGCTTGCCGGCCAGGTCGACCTTGGCGGAAGCGCCAAGCTTCTTGACCGCTCCTTCAACCGATGCTACGCAATGCCCGCAGGACATGCCTTCTACCTTCAATGTTTGCTTCTCCATTGTTCATCATCCTCCTGATCATTTCATTAATTTCTTGACTGTTATGAGCAGTTCGTCGATGACTTCTTGATCGCCCGATTGAATGCGCTCTATGACACAGCTCTTCATGTGGCCTTCCAACAGCAGCTTGCCTACGCCGTTAAGAGCGGATTGAATCGCGGAAATTTGGTTGAGCACGTCATCGCAGTAGGTATCCTTCTCGATAAGCCCCTTTACCCCTCTGATCTGCCCTTCAATCCGATTCAACCGCGAAACGAGATTGCTCTTCATCTTATCGGTATGATGGCTCATTCTAACACCGGCACCGGCATCAGAGCTGTCGCAGCAAGCGGGTTCGGTTCGTTCGCTGACGTGATCTGTTACCATAAGTTGCTCACCTCATGCATTAAATATACAATACCCCCGGTGGGTATGTCAACTAGGTATTCATCTTATTATTTCCGTCCTCCGCTTGATGTTGAAAGCCTCGCAATTCTGATACAGTATATCCCTCGCCATAGTCGGTCATGCAGATTTCCCCGTTTGCCGGGAGAACGCTGCCGCTTGTGCGGCGGTATTGCATCCATTCAACCATTCAACCATTCAATTGATATATTGACAGCATAATTTGATGGATGGTAGAATTCACTAATCATTTCATACATATTCACTTGGAATTAGAACATTTTCATTTATGGAGGGACTGCTTATGTTTAAAATGATTTCCGCGCCAAAAGGACTGCTCGCAGCCGCTTTATCCGTTTCCCTGCTGCTCGCAGCGCCGGCTCCGGCCGTATTGGGCGCTGCCGGACAACCATCCGTCTCTTCCGCTGTGCTTGATCAGACGACGAATGAATATGCGCTGTTTCTTCAGGAGAAGTTCGGCGTTCAATTGAAGGATTCGCCAACGCGTGGGGACTTCATCCAAGCGGTTGCGCGCATGCTGGTCTTTCCGCCGGATGGCGGGAAAGCGGAGGTTGCCTTCAGCGACCTGAAGCCTTCCAGCCCGTCCTATACGGCGGCTGCCACGCTGTTCCAGCAAGGCATTCTTACCTCTTCAAGCGTTGCTGCGGACCAGCCGCTCACCTCTCTGCAGGCTGTCTTTATTGCCGTTAAAGCGGCGGATCTGAAGGAGCTGGCCTACTCCTATCCGAAGGAGAAGGTCGCACAATCCCTGTCCGCGATTGCCCTGCGCATCGAGGATTTCACATCGCTTACGGCCGCTCAGGAAATCGCCGCCGCCAAAGACGCGGGACTTATCGACCCGGCGTTCTATGCGGAGCTGAAGCCGAACAAGCCCGCCTCGAAGGCATTTGCCGAGCAGCTGCTCGGCCGTGTGCTGGAAGCCAAGGGGCAATACAAACATTTTATCGCAGCGACCTCGGATCCCGCGATTTATGCCAAGCTAACCGATGCGTACCGGACCTCCGACATCATCGCGGCGCCTGAGCTGGAAGCGGTCGTGAACGGCGCATTGGAGCAAGGGCTTGTCACCGGCTACAACTTGAAGGACAGCCGTTACGACCCCAATTTCGTGGACTCGCTGACGATCACCTACGGCCATTCCGATCTGAAGCATGCCATTCAATTGATCGGGCTGCTCCGCAGCGAAGGCATCGAAGCTAACGTACAGTTCGAGCCCAAGACGTCAGCCTTCGTTCATCTTCGCGAATGGGGCGAGCCGACGCCGTCCAGCGACTACCAATACAAGAAGCTGGCGAACGGCAATTATATCGCTTCTGCGAGAGAGTATGACATCGCCTTCGAATTCAAGAGCGCGGCCGATAAAGAGCGGTTCCAGCCAATTGTTCTGAAATATGCGAAGAAGAACAGCGACGACGTATCCGGACTCATCGCCGGCTCCTGGTGGCAGCCGCTGTACTACTCGCTTACCGAGCTGAAGGAATACGACGTCATTACCAACAACAAGATTACCGGCAGCGGATCGTATTACGCGCAGTCGTTCTCGCTGAATAAGGATTCGGAGGCGATCGTCGCCGGCTTCAAGAAACTGGATCCGGAGGTCAAAATCAGTACGTACACATTCTGGGTCGACCGTCCTTTCCACAATTACTTGGCGGGCGACGACTTCAAATAATAGTTGAGTATACTAGAAAACCCGGCCATCGCTTGGCCGGGTTATTTCATTGAGCGTCTGGATGATCTAACTCTTCGATAATAGCAGAGATAAATCTCGGCCATGCGAGTGGATGATGTAATTCGCGCCGAGCCCTTTGTAGACGAGCCGCGGCTGCATGCTGTGCGTAACGACGTAGACCGGATCCGATGTCCAGCTCCGGCAAATTTGAAGGTAGCGGCAGCATAAATTCAGGCTTTTCTCGAATAGGTAGATGCTCCCGATCGCTATTTCCGGTACGATCCACGTTTTCTCCTCGTTCGTGTTTACCGTTACGATCTGCGACACCCCAAGCTCCAGCATGCGATCATATTCATTGCGATTATTGACGATCGCCACAAACGGAATTCCCCTGCATTGCAGCAGCTTAATAAACGCTTCACCGGCCGCATTAGGCGCCGATACAAGTATCGCTTCACGACTATTCATATTCTGTCCGCCTCTCTTCATACGCTTACGAGGTTAGCTGACGGATTCGGGCGCGAGAGTCGCCCTATCCGAAGACGCACGCTGCATATGCGCATCTTCGGAATTCACCCCTCATGAGAATCGGCCGTGCCGCCACGGCCATTCCCACTGTATCGGTTCCCCCGTTTCCCTGTACGGAAACTCAGCGATTTGAAACTTATCATTTATTGATGGATACTCAATACTCGTATCGTACGCCCGGCGAATATCGTTGTAAAGATGCGGTTAAATGATTCTTATTGGAATTTTCCATCTCTACGATTGCTTTCTTTCGATTTCTCTCAATATCTCGGTCATTCTCTTATTTTCTTATTATGTCAACTTATTGAATTAAGCTGCGCCTGAGGGAGAACGGTCCCGCTGCGGTCGAGATAAACCTTCTTTTTCCCCCTTCCATCCGCATTAATCGCCTTTAATTGGCTTAAATCAACGGCAAAGTTATTTTACAAACCTTGCACGGTAGCGTATCATTCGGAATATGCTACCACCCGGACTGGCATTGACCCGGGTATACAAGAATGAGGAGAGAATGACCTGATGGACGATCGATTGTATGGGATTGAGCTGTTTCAATTCGATATTCAGCGCTGCTATCATCAAGAGAGAGGCGAGCTCGAGAACTGCCGCTACGGCCTGCTAAAGATCACTTGCGGCGGTCAAAGCGGCTGGGGCGAGGGCATCATGTCGGTCGGCAGCCCCCGATTCGATTTCATGCATTGGGCTTCTTTTCTGTTTACGCTAAGAAGGATGCCGATTCAAGATGCGCTGGCGATGCTCAGCTCCCCTCACTTGTCATGGGAAGCGTCTCAACTCGAGCTGGCGGCGCGGACGCTATCGGAATTGGGCGCCCGGCTGCAGATGCGGCAGCTGGCGGGGATGGCTCAAGACAAGGTCTCCTACCCCATTGCCATCGGCTCAGGCATTCTCCCTGACGCCGGCTTACAGGAATTTTATCGCGACAATTATCCGCCGGGCGGATACGAATCGGACATTCAGACGCGGCCGACGATACTCAGCAAGCACTTGGGCTGCAAATACGGCACTGGCTCTCAGGAGGATGTGGACCGTCTGTTTCATGTCTCGCGTGCTTATCTAGCCGTGCTGTAACGGTCAGCTGTGTCTATACATAGACGTTAGCGGCAAAGAAGAAGAGGAATCCGGGCGATCGGATTCCTCTTCTTCTTCCTTGCCGCATCTCACCTTAGGCTTCTTCAAAATCCAAATTCACCGGATGCAGCGGGAGGGACTCTTCAGCCTCGCTGTCCGTGGTCGGCACCCGTTCATCTACGATGTCGAACCGGAAGCCGTCCACCCATACGCTTCCGCCTCCATGGAGCAGAACGCCGAATGCTATCGCGCCGCTCTCAGCGGGAACATCCAGGATCACTTCATACTGATTCCAATCCAGCGTTCCTTTGATCGGACGGTTCCCCATATTATCGAAGCGCAGCATGTCTCCGTTCTCATGATCGATACGCATCCACAAGCCCGCCCACCCGCTCACTTGATCCGATTTGACGAATGCCGTGCATTTGAGCCGCTTGCTTCTATATTCCTGGGCCTTGAACATCTGCATTAAAGTAACGAAACCTAGGCTGCTGCCCGTCTTCGAACGCAAGCGTCCGGCAGCGCGGCCTTGATGCACGACCCCACGATCGGCAGTCACCTCGTATTCTTCGATATTCTGTCCGGTTACGGTCCAGCCTTGGGGTACTGATTTCATGAACATGCGGGTTCCTCCTTCGCGAATTAAGGTTGCCGAATACTTCCGGTATTCACCGGGCGCCATGGCAAACATTTTTTTGAACGCCCGGGTGAATGCTTCTTGAGACTGAAAGCGGTACTGAAGCGCGATATCGAGTATCCGCTTGTCCGTATAAATAAGATCCAGCGCGGCACGCGTCAATCTTCTCCGGCGCGTATAGTCCGCGACCGTAAATCCCACCATGGTGTTGAAGATGCGGTAAAAATGGGCGCTGGAAAATACGGCCTGCTTCGATAGCTCCTTCACTGTGATCCGCTCGGTCATGTGCCGCTCGATATAATCGAGGGACTTGCGGACCATGCTGACGTATTGGCTGTAGCTCACTTCCGCTCTCCCCTCCGCTTGTTTCGGCTTGTTATAAGCATAACAGGCCTGTTTTCGTCTGTTTTGATCTTTTTTATCGTCTTATCCATACCCATCCGATCGTCGGCTCACTGTATGTTCTACGTTCCGGCTTCATTATGGACGCATTTAATACGGTCGGTATGCTTAAGAAGCAACCATGGCGAAGAGGCCGCCCGAATGATCGGCGCGGCCTTCTTGGTCATTTTTATCGAAGATGGAGTCCCTTGAAAACGGCTTAGATGGTATAGCTGGCGTACGGACTCTCTGCATCTGCCCGCGTCGTCAGGACGCGGTCGAGAATAAGCTTCTTGTAGCGGGCAAAGCCGCTGTCATGCTCTCGCGGGCGTGCCAGCGCGATGCCGGTATCCAGCGTAATCCCGCCTTGCTCCACGAGAAATAACCCAGTCAGCCAACGTTACGGCTTCGCTGACGTCGTGCGTGACCAGCACTGCGGTAATCCCTCGCTCCCGCCACAGCCGTTCGATGAGCTGCTGCATCTCGATCCTGGTCAGCGCATCCAGCGCGCCAAGCGGCTCATCCAGCAGCAGCTTCGGGCTTTAGTGCGAGCTAGGCTGGGAAGCTTCTAGACCGATAAGGCGAAGTGAGGTGCGCCATCTGCTTCACCCTTGTCTATCACGAGCTAATGGGCCTTCGGGCTTCCTGAGATAATCACTGCTCTCGGCATACTTATCACCTTCCATGAATCGGATCTATAAATAAAAAGAGACCTCCCGCCGCTCCGTGTTAAGGAATGGGGGAATATCTCCGGTTATCCAGTCGTCCATCCTGCCTATTGTGTCGCTGTGTATGAGAAGATCGCGCTTAAACGCGTGTCTCTTGAGGTTGTTGGGGGTTATGCTTCATAGATGCGGAATGCGGAGGAAGCCGCCATGTACAATCTTCCTTGCGGAAGTATCGGTATAACGGCCTCCTTCTCATCGGTCAAGACCGTGGTCCGCATGCCGGACTGTTGATGAACTGAGTATATAATAAGTATTCATATCTGTCAACTATGAATTGATGTGGAGCTGCATCCAGCTGCCGCATGCCGCGTGCCGAATTCCAGGGCGCTCGCTTCTTTTTCCATGCCGCAAGCGTTTCAGGCTCTAGTCTCTAATTAAATCGGTTAGGGCGGAGCGTAATGCAGCCGTTCATTGTCACAGTTGCACAGGCAGCACTGTCCCATGATATGACAAACAGGAATGGGGTAAAATAGAGTTAATTGATTCCGTTCGCCAGCACTGCACGATGCGAGAAGAAGGAGCGTGTCTATTCTGTCTATAACGTCCGATGCAACCCAACGTCTGTTTGTCGCCGTTCCATTGTCAGCCGAATTCAAAGCCGCCGTGTCTGTATGGTGCGACACTAAAGTACGGGAGCTGCCGTTCAAGAAATGGGCTCATCCCGACGATCTTCATATTACGCTGCATTTTCTGGGCGACACCCCAGGCGAGCGTATCGCGGCAATCGAGCAGGCGGTTCGACATGCTGCATGCTCAACGGAGCCTTTTTCGCTTGCCATAGAATCACCCGGCACTTTCGGACGCCCTGACAAGCCCTCCGTCCTATGGGCCGGAATCGGCGGCGAGCTTGATGCGCTGCATCAACTGAACAAGCGGATCTTAAGCAGACTTGCTCCACTCGGATACGAGCCAGAGAACCGCCCCTACCATCCCCATCTGACGCTGGCCCGCGATTACAGGAGTCCTGTTCCTTTCGAGCCATCCATGCTGGAAAGCTGCAGAATACCCCTTACGGAAGACGGCGCTCCGCTCCGCTGGGCCGTTAACGATATCGTGCTGTACCGGAGCCGACTGCAGCGTCAGCCATTATATGAAGTTGTATCCCGCTTTCCTCTTGATTGCGATGCTGATGATATCACTTAACAGCCTCTCTAGATCACGGAAGCCAATAACGGCATAATCGCCGCGCCAACGTTAACAAGGCCGATCGTAATCCATAGAATGACGAACCGGCCCCGAATGACCTTCTTATCCGCGCAATAAAGCACGCAGCCTAGAAACAAACTACTACCGACAAGAAAAGCTCCCTGCAGCATGATAGGTTTCCCCCATTCGTAAGTACATGTACTAGATATTATTACTGTACGCGGGAGTCCTTAATCATTTGACTCTATTATTCTTATCATTTTCTTAAAAAAGATGGCTCAGGCCTAGTCGCGGACTAGGCCTGGGCGAAGGCGCTCCGCACAGGAGGGCGTTCGCGCGGGGCGTGCGGGGGCGCTGTAACGCCGTTTTTCGGTCTTACAGACGGAGCGCTAACTTGCGGTGTATCTCTGTCAAGAAAGTGGACACAGTTTTTAAGCGATCTGGAGTTGCTCATAGTACCTTTTCTCGGACTGATGCGGGGTCAGGTAGTGAATGGACGAATGGATCCGGATACGGTTGTACTCGAGTTCAATGTACTCGTAAATCGCATCGTATGCTTGCTTGCGGGTCTTGAAGGTGGTTTGGTAGATGAGTTCTTTCTTAAGGACACTGTGAAAGGCCTCGATGCAGGCGTTATCGTAACAATTTCCTTTTCGACTCATGCTTCCAATCATCTCATTCGCCGCCAGTCGCTCGCAGTATTCCGTCGAGGCATACTGTGAACCTCGGTCCGAGTGGTGGATTAACCCTTTCGGCGGCTTTCGATGTAAGACAGCCTTGTCAAAGGCGTCTAGCACCAGCTCCTTGGTCATGCGTTCGCCAAGTGACCAGCCCACGATCTTGCGAGAGTAAAGATCCATAATACTCGCTAGATATACCCAGCCTTGCCGCGTGGCAATGTAGGTGATGTCGGCTACCCAAACTCGATTGGGTGCATCCGGTTTAAACGCACGATTCAGCACGTTTTCAAACACCGCCATGTTGTGCTTCGAGTTCGTTGTTGCTTTTTGCTTCTTCACTGTAATCGAGCGAAGTCCCATGTCCTTCATGTAACGACTCACCGTTTTGGTGGAGACTGTCCAGCCTTCTTCGCGCAGCTTTTCAGCGATCTTATCGCTCCCATAACGTTGCTTGAAGCCATCGAAGTGGTGCCTGATGCGTTTCTTCAGCTTCTGACGGCGTTTCTCCTGCTCGCTTGGTTTTCGCGTGACCCACTTGTAATAACCGCTTCGGGATACATTCATGACACTGCACATCTTCTCAACACGAAACTGGAAGCGGTGTTTATGAATAAATGAGTAAATCAGTCTCGGTTTTTCGTGAAGAAGTGCATTGCCTTTTTTAGGATTTCATTCTCTTCTTGCAACTCGCGATTCATTTGTTCAAGTTTATTCAAACGCTCGTAGTCGACGAATAACTGGGACTTCTCCCCAGTATCGGCAAACTTCTTTCTCCAGGCGCGGATGGTACTTACCGGGATATCCAGCTCCTTTGAAACTTCAGACGGGGATTTCCCTGTTTCTTGCATGTGCTTTACGGTTTGACGTTTGAACTCATCATCAAAATGTTGGCGAATATCTCCCATGACACACCTCGACCCTTATTGTTAGTTTTATTGTAACAGGTCGCTACTACAGTGTGTCCACTTTCTAGTCTAGCTGCAGCGGCGCTCCTGTAAGACCCTTTTTGGGCGTTACAGGCTCCCAGGCGCCCAGGCACCGTCTCGGGCTGCGCGGTATGCGCTGTAACGCCGTTTTTCGGTCTTACAGACGGAGCGCTAACTTGCGGCGCTCCTGTAAGACCCTTTTTGGGCGTTACAGGCGCCCAGGCGCCCAGGTGCCGTCTCGGGCCGGGCGGGGCGCGCTGTAGCCGTTTTTCGGTCTTACAGACGGAGCGCTAACTTGCGGCGCTCCTGTAAGACCCTTTTTGGGCGTTACAGACGCCCAAGCTCCGTCTCGGGCCGCGCGGTATGCGCTGTAACGCCGTTTTTCGGTCTTACAGACGGAGCGCTAACTTGCGACGCTCCTGTAAGTCCCTTTTTGGGCGTTACAGACGCCCAGCCCAGGCATTCGCGTGAACCGCGTGGGCCGCGCTGTAACGCCGTTTATCGGCGTTACAGTCCGCCCCCCTGCACTGCTGCGGCGGCATCACCCGCCGCGCCAGCTTACGAAGGCTCCTCGCCCTTGTCCGCCTTCGGGAAGCGGGTCACGAACTCCGTCTGGCGCTTGTTGCTCGTGACGGTAATCGTGCCGCCGTGCAGCTCCACGATGCTCTTGGTGATGGCAAGCCCGAGCCCGCTTCCGCCCGTATCCTTCGAGCGGGACTTGTCCACGCGATAGAACCGCTCGAATACATACGGCAAATCCATAGCCGGTATCGGAGCTCCGTAGTTGCGGAAGGTTACGACGACATCCTGCTCGTCGGACGCGATCTCAATATCCAGCCGTTTCCCTTCCTTTGCATAGCGGATCGTATTCGTGAATAAATTCTCATACACCCGGACCAGCTCGTCCGAATCGGCCTGAATGTAGAGCGGCTCCGCTCCCGCTTTAATATGATAGGTCATGCCCGCCCGCTCGAACATCGGCACGAATTCATCGGCCAGCTGGCGCAAGACGCTGCCCACATCCAGCCGTTCGAAATGCAGCGGAATCTCATTACTTGTCACCCTTGTATATTCGAACAAGTCGTCGATCAGCTTCTTCAAGCTGAGCGCTTTCCCGTAGACGATATTCACGTAGAACCGGTATTCCACCTCATCCCGGCACCGGTCGTTCTCCATATATTCCAGGAAGCCGATGATCGACGTAAGCGGCGTCCGCAGATCGTGGGATACGCCGGTGATCAGGTCGTTCTTGGCCTTTACCGCGCTCCGTTCCTCTTCGATCGATTGCCTCAAGCGCTCCGCCATATGGTTGATAATATCCGCGACGACGCCGAGCTCGTCCGCGGATTTCACCGGAATCCGGTGCGTCAGCTTGCCGTCCGCGATCTCCCGCAAGCCATACGTGATCTCCTCGATGTAAGCGATGATGCTTCTCGAAAAGTAAAAGAAGAGAACCAAGAACAAGATCACGCCCGTGACCGACATCACCGGGATCGACCCGATATTATGAATCACCCAGCGCAGCAGGGTGGTTAAGAACCACGATGAAGTCGGATCAAAGTACAGCAGCAGTCCCGCCGCGTAATAGCCGATCAGCAGCACGAGACCGAGCGCCGACAAGCTGGCCAAGAAGGCAAACAGCACTTTCCACAGAAAGGTGCGCGCCAGTTTTCTATTCAAAACCTAAAACCCCTTCCGCAACCTAAGATAACTTATCGATTTTGTACCCGACGCCCCAGACGGTCTTAATATATCGCGGCTTTCGGGGATCCATCTCGATTTTTTCGCGTATTTTGCGGATATGCACCATTACGGTGTTGTTCGAATCCATGAACGTATCCTTCCAAATCTTCTCGTAGATATGCTCCATGCTCATTACGATCCCTTGATTCCGAGCAAGCAGCAGCAGGATCGCGAACTCGCGTGGCGTTAGTTTGACCGGCCGCTCGTCGACCGTCACCTCATGCGTCGAGACATTAATGACCAAATCGTCGATCTCCACGATATCTTCGCCCTGCGTTCGGTCCGATGGCGCATATTTGTGATACCGGCGCAAATGGGATTTGATCCGCGCGACCAGCTCCAGCGGGCTGAACGGCTTGGTGACGTAATCGTCGGCTCCGATGCTCAGCCCTTTGATTTTATCGACCTCCTGTCCTTTGGCGGACAGAAAAATAATCGGCATCTGGTTGCACTCCCTGATCTTCATGCAAGCGTCGAAGCCGTCCATCTCCGGCATCATGATATCCATCACGATCAGATCGACCGCTTCCTTGTCCAGAATGCTAAGTGCTTCTACACCGCTGCTCGCCGTATGCAAGGTATAGCCCTCGTTCAGTAAATAAATTTTCATCAATTGGATAATTTCCGGCTCATCGTCCACCAACAGGATGGTTTCGTGACTCATTATGCTGTCCCTTCCCTTACTCGTTCTTCTATCGGCCATCCCGGCCTCTCGTTCGCCTATTGCGACACTCTCTCTATTGTATATCGTCAAGCCAAAACAGCCTAGCCGCCTTCCAAGTGAAAAAAATACCGATATGCGGTCAATCAGCCGCCTCGCCGCGCACCGCGTCCATCGCAACACCGCGCGCCGGGAGCAGCGCGCGGTGCGAGCTACCGGGTTCCACGCATGATTGCAGCGAACATCCGGGCCGCCACAGCGCTGGAATCCGTCAAATAATTGTCACGGTTGCTCTGGTCGAAGCCCATCCATACCGCAGCGGTCAATTCGGAGGTATAGCCTGCGAACCAGAGGTCCCGGTTAGCCTTCTCCGTCACGCCGCTAAGCCCAAGCTGAGTCGTGCCCGTCTTGCCCGCGACCCATCTGCCCGGAAGCTTCGCCTGCTTCCCGGTCCCGGTTTCCACCGCGCTTCGAAGCATAGCCGTCATGGACGCAGCCGTCCCCTGGGACATAACCTGCTTGGCACGCAAGGGATGCTCATACACGACCCGTCCATGCGAATCCTTAATCATGCGGACCGCATGGGCTTGAACGAGCACACCGCTATTGGCGAATGCCCCGTAGGCCTGCGCCATCGCAAGCGGCGAGACGCCCTGGTGCAGTCCCCCGAGCGCCAAGCCCAAGCTCTCATCCCGGTCCCCGAGTTCGATCCCCAGCGCCCCGGCAAACCGCATCGCCTTGGATAGCCCCACTTCATGAAGCAGCCACACAGCCGGCGAATTGATGGATAACCGCACCGCCTCCGCCATCGTGACGGAGCCGCGGTACACGCCTCCCCCGTTCTCCGGCTGATACGAACGATAGGTCATCTTCTTATCCGGGAGGATCGTGTCCGCTCTGAACTTCCCCGTCTCCAGCGCAGGACCATAAACGATGATCGGCTTGAATGCCGAACCGGGCTGCCGCAGCATACGGTCCGCCCGATTATAATCGCCAGCCGCGTAATTCCGGCCTCCCACCAGCGCCCGAAGCTCCCCGGTGCGATGATCCAGAACAACCGCGCTGCCCTGTACGATCTGATCCTTCCCGTCCTTAGGAAAATGCTTCTTGTCGGCGAATGCCTCTTCCGCCGCCTGCTGAGCATTCTGGTCCAATCCCGTTTCGATCGTATAGCCGCCGGTAAGCAGTTCATCTTGCGAAATCCCTGTTAGATCGGCGGCCTCCCGGATCACATAATCGGTATAGGCCGCATAACGGTTGATTCGGCCGCTTGACTGCGGAGGAACGTAATCCACCGCAGCCGCTTCCAGCTGCTGCTGGCGGCTGATCAGCCCCTGCTCATGCATCAAGGCAAGCACGACCTTCCGCCTCTCCTTGCTCTTCGCGTAGTTATCGACCGGGTTGTAACGGGAAGGCGCCTTCGGTATGGCCGCCAATGTCGCAATCTGCCAAAGCTGCAGCTGGTGCAGATCGCTTATGCCAAAATACCGCCGAGCCGCCGCTTTGACCCCGACCTGCTGCCGGCCGAAATAAATATGGTTGAGATATAGCTCCAGCAGCCTCTCCTTCGACAGGCTTCTCTCCAATGCCATCGCAATGCCCGCTTCGTTAAGCTTACGAATAAAGCTCTTGCGGTTGTCCAGAAATACCGTTCTGGCGAGCTGCTGCGTAATGCTGCTGCCGCCTTGGGACAAGTGCCCCTCCGACAGATTGCTGCGAATGGCTCTGGCGATTCCGATCCAATCGATGCCTTCGTGCCGGTAGAACCGGCGGTCTTCGGTCGCTACGAAGGCATCCAGCAGCAGCCTCGGCATCTCGGACAGCTTTGCTTCCTCTCGGAAGCCGGTATCCGCCCCGGCCATTACCGCAATTTCGCTGCCATGCCGGTCGGTAATGATGCTATTGCTGCCGACGCGGAGCTTACCGGCATGCTGCTGCGCGACGGCTTCCCCGGCAATATGGGCATACAAAGCGGCAGCCAGCGCGATTAACGCGCCGGCCACAGCCAGATCAAATACCGTATAACCGACTCTTCTCAAGCCCATGGGTCAGCTCTCTTCCTTCTGAGGATGAGGCTCTTCGCCGTGCCGGGCAATCGTTGATTGGCTCAATAGCCGCATCACATCGTCTTTAATTTTGGCTGAGCGGTAATAGAAGAAGAGCAGGAACAGCAGTCCCCCGCCCAGCAGTCCCGCAGGGATTCTGCCGATATGATTAATCACCCCGTTCACAAGCTGCACGTACAGCGCCTTCCCCGGAAGATCTGCCGAAGCGTAGACGTATGCACCCGTTCGATAGAGAGCATACATGATCAGGCTGCTGAGCAGAGCGCTGCCCGCGCACACATAAAGAAACTTGAAGCGAATCTTCCTGAATGCATCCGCCATCTTACATGCCTCTTTTCTGATATCCGTAATTGAGATCAAGTTTACAAGGGAGTTCTTAAGTGAAATCCGTCGAAATCCTTAATCTTTTCTTAACTTTAACCAGGCATATATGCGGGCAGCAGCTTGAGCCAAGAAGAAACGGTTTGCTTCATCTTTGACGGGGATGTTCGTTTACGAAAGGAGTGGATGTGAAGCTTATCCAAGGTATACGATGAAAAAGCTGCAGGAGCCTCACCCGCCCCCTTCAACGGAAGTCGCGTTAACGATGCTCTTGCAGCCATTGCAGCTATTGCCGCTAGCCCCGCTTGCCGGGCAGCTGGGCCATCCGGATGATTTTTTCCAGGCCTTCGATGTAACGTTGAAACATGCTCATTCCCAGCTCGGTCGCGCTGCAGATGGTTCTGGGCCGCTTGCCGGCAAACGTCTTGACCACATCAATATAGCCTGCCTGCTCCAGCACTCGTATATGGCTGCCCAGATTGCCCTCCGTCAGCCCGAGCTCATTGCGCAGAAAACCAAAGTCGCACTGTTGATGGACGGCCAGCAGACTCATAATGCCAAGGCGCGCTTTAGCGTGTATCGTCTCGTCGATGGCATCAAAAATATTCTCAGCCATGCCGCTTACTCCGACGGTGCAGGATCCATCCTGCAGCAATGTTACCTCCCCCACCCAGCAGCCCTAAGATGAGGAACTGATACTCCTGGAAGAACAAGCCGGTAACCATCGCCAGCAGGATACACCATAATCCGAGCATAACCGGTCCTCTTCCTACCAGCGCGCCCAGGGAAGCATACGCCATCCCCAGCAGAAGGAACCAGAACACCGATAAATCCTCAGCGCGAACGATCTTTGTCGCCATCATAAACACACCGGTTATCATCATAAACAGGAACGGCACCCAGAACATCCATCCGTATGAGCCGCCCTCCTGCACGTTGCCGCTGCGGGATTGTCGAATTCCGACTATGGCTGACAGCACCATGCCAACGACGGCCCCGATTGGCCAATACCAGGCGGGCCACAGCGTGAGATTGAACTGCATCCCGATATACCCCACCATCAGGTTGGCGCCCCATATATATAAATACGGAGAAGATTGATCGAGCTTCCGCTGATTCTTGGCCATCAGCTGTTTTATAAATTCAATGTCCTTCAATGCTTGCTGCCGCGGCTCCTGCTGCGCCTTTATCCGTCCATTCGATACCGGCGATCTGGATAAGTCGTTATCATTCTCTCTCAATTGCACCACTCCTGTGTTCACCTGATGAGCCTGATTACCGATTTTCCCACCGGAACAACCGTAAAGCAAGCGCGATGCATACGGCTGCGAAGATCGCAAGCACCACCAGCCCTTGACCATAGTTTAACAACGAATGGCCCTGCCATACCCCTTGCGCCATCTCCACATAGTACGTCATCGGAATCCAATCGCTTAATGCCTGCATTACTTTCGGCAAATATTCCAGCGGCATGGAGATTCCGGATAGGAACAGCATCGGGAAGAAGATGGCCATGGCGAGCCCGCTCGCGGCGCCAGGCGTACTCGTAAGCCCTGACAACGCAAATCCAAGACTGAAGAATCCGATGCACCCGATCAAGATGCTGCAGATCAGCAGCAGCAGCCCTTGAACCGTGATTTGAATATCCCAGACCAGCTTCCCGACGATAATCACTTCCGCGGCTCCGGCAAGAACCAGCAGCAGCCCTTGAACCGCATGGGAGGTAAGCACCGCCGATTTGCGGATCGGCGTCACGCGAAAGCGCCGCAGTGTGCCGCTTTCCCGAAGCGTAATCATATTAATATTTAGCGTGAATACAGAGACCGACATCACGTTCATGACGCACAGCGCCGGAACGTAATAATCGATGTAGCGGCTGCCGGGCGCGCTGCCGGGCTGATCCCCGTACATGGAGCCGAAGATGAGCAGCATAAGAACGGGATAAATGAGGACCCAGAATATTGTAATCCAATCGCGCAAATACATGCGCAAATCAAACGAAATCAGTTTTAAATAGGCATTCATCCGATTCCCACCTCTTGCTGCAGAGTCAATTGATTAAACACATCGTTCATCGACGCTTCCTCCAGCTTCAGCCCGCGTACCATCCAATCCTCGCCCTCCGCCAGCTGAAACAGCTCCTTCAGCGTCTGGTCCAGATCCGTAGAATGCAGCCTGACCACGGTAGGCTCCCATTCGATGCTGACCACATTCGTCAGTGCGGACAGACTTTCCTTCCGGATCGCGTCCGATCTGCTGAAGCTGATTCGCTTCACTCCGCCCAGCATTGAGATAAGCTGCTTAGGCGCATCCAATGCAATCAGACGTCCGCTGTCGATAATCGCAACCCGGTCGCAGAGCACCTCGGCCTCCTCCATATAGTGCGTCGTCACGACGATCGTCCGTCCCTCGTCCCGCAGACGCTTGATCGTATCCCACATCTCGCTGCGCGCATTCGGATCAAGACCCATGCTTGGCTCATCGAGGAATACGATATCCGGATCGTTGATCAGGGACAACGCCAGCGAGACGCGCTGCTTCCATCCGCCGGACAGCGACTTGAAATAAGCGTTCTGCTTGTCGGCCAGCCCGAATATGCGGGAGATCTCGCTCACATCCGCCGTCCTCTCATAGAAAGAAGCGAACAGGCTGAGCACCTCTTTCACCTTCGCCTTCCCCGGAATCGAGGTCGACTGCAGCAGCACGCCAATCCGCTGCTTGATGGCTTCCGCCTGCTTGCGGATATCCATGCCGAGCACCAGCGCCGTCCCGCTGTCCGCCAGCCGCAGCCCTTCGATAATTTCGATTAGCGTTGTTTTGCCCGCACCGTTGGGGCCGACGATGCCGAATATTTCGCCTTTGTGAATCTCCAGTGAAATACCGTCCAGCGCAACCTTGGCGCCGTACTGCTTACGCAGCTGATCCACCTGAATAACCGTCGTCATGAGTCACTCTCCCTTTAAGCTCTGAATTACAGAGTAATTTCTTTAGCAGATTATGTCAATGGGGAGTCTCATTCAATAGAGACATGGGAACCAGCTGCAACCGCTGCGCAGACACGGTCCTTGCGACGCCGTCGTTCATCGGGCAGACGCCAACGACTGCCCGGCTCGCTGCCGCTCTCTTTCGATCCATCTTAACGAAAGGCACAAAAAAAGACTGCGGGAGCTCATTCCTTCCTTGCGGAAGGAAAATGATCTCCTGCAGCCTTCTATATCGCGCGAAGCTTAACCGCGGCTTGCTTGCCGCTGACTTGAATGCCCGTCTCCTTCGTTCCGGCGGCGGATAGATCCTTGACCAATCGTTCCAACAGCTCCTTGGCTTGATGACCTTCCTTGGAGCCTTGAAGCCGAACGACCAGCTGTACGGCATGGCCTGAGCTTAGCAGCTTCTCGGCCTGCCGGCGCTTCGTCACGTAATCATGGTCCTCGATTTGCGGAGTCAGCCGAATCTCCTTCACGGCTGCCGGCTTCTCCTTCCGGCGCTCCCCTTGTTTGGCCTGGAGCGCTTCCTGCTTCGCCGACCCTCGCGGGGTCAGCTTGCAGGGAGGCGGACTGCTCATCAGCGACGTGCAGACCAAATCGACCTTCAGCTTCTTCGCTAATGCGAGTGCCTCGTCACGCGATACGATCCCCATATCTTCGCCGTCCGGACCGGTTAGCCGGACTTCGGACGCTTTAATTTTCTCATTGATAATCATGGTAAAGCTTCCCCCGGTTTCTTACGTATCATCCTCATGAACGTACCGCTTGCAGATTAATGCCGGCTGTTGTGATTGACTAGCGAGGGGAGCGTCTTGGTACTGCTCACCATGGACGACGAACAGAGCGGGCAAGCGGGCTCCGACTCAAACGCGAAATTATCTCTCATCCAACCGTTGCACCCGTCATTGGTGCATGACCAAATTGCGGTAACCTCTTCCGGAATTTCCTCTAACGGTTTTTTTCGTGAATACATGGAACGTACCCCCTTAGTCTTAATTTGGTTGGATCGGCCCTAGAACGAGCGAGTCGCCAGCGGCTGACCGGGATTACAGAAAAGGTTGCTTACAGGAAGCGCCATCCGCGATTTAGGAACAGGTCCTCCTATGTTGTAAAAAAACTGCCCCTAACTTGGTGTTAAGGGCAGTTCTTATATGTTTGTCTTACAGCTTAACGACGTTCTCAGCTTGTGGTCCACGGTTGCCTTGAACAACGTTGAATTCAACGCGTTGGCCTTCGTCAAGAGTTTTGAAGCCGTCGCCAGTGATTGCGCTGAAGTGTACGAATACGTCATTGCCGCCTTCAACTTCGATAAAGCCAAAACCCTTTTCTGCGTTGAACCATTTAACTGTACCTGTTTGCATCTGTAAACAACCTCCGAAAAATATTATTCCTCTCCAGTAAACAAAAATTCACATATTGAAAAAGGTAATATCGAAAAAATATTAACCCTTTACAATATGTGAATTCAGGTCTCCATTTCGATTACTCGAATCATACCACAAAACAAATTAAAGCACAACTCATTTCCAACCTTTTGAAAATTTATTTAAAGAATAGTTCCCTTCTCCCATCATACGATTTATTCTGAAGGCCGCCCGCTCCCGGCAAGCATCGCGATACATGCATGGCCTGTTTCCGTCCGCTCGGGTGAATGCTTTGTTCATATGGATACGCTAAGGCGCTTCTCTGCCTCCTCCCGCTGCTCCCGCATCCCGGTGTCAAAGAAGGTTTTTCGTCCTCTAAACACGAATAGAACAGGATACGAACATAACTAGCCGCAGCAACGGCTTCACAGAGAAAGGACGAGATCCCATTGCCGGACGATCGTGATCAGAGAGAACGCCCCAAGTTGAAGGTCATTTCATTCGATAAAGAAAAGCAATCCCTCGTCGAGGCCGAGCAGCCTTCGATTACTTTCGCCGATGTGGGCGGAATGGAAGACGTGAAGCAAAAGGTGCGCATGAGCTTCATACTCCCGCTGCAGCAGCCGGAAATCTTCCAGGCTTTCGGCCAGCAGGCTGGCGGCAGCCTGCTTCTATACGGGCCGCCGGGCTGCGGCAAGACTTTCCTGGCCAGAGCCGTCGCCGGCGAAATTAACGCAAATTTCATCCATCTGGAGCTGCAGGCGATTCTGTCGATGTATATCGGGGAAAGCGAGCATAATCTGCACGATCTCTTCGAGAAGGCGCGTGCGGAGAAGCCCTGCGTACTGTTCATCGACGAGCTCGACGCGCTTGGCGGCGCCCGTCAAAATATGCGCCAGCACCATGAGCGGATGCTGGTTAACCAGTTGCTGATCGAGCTCGACGGCCTGCATTCCTTCAACCAGGAAGTATTCGTAATCGGCGCGACGAATACCCCGTGGTATTTGGATACCGCTCTCCGCCGGCCAGGGCGCTTCAATCATCTGGTGTTCGTCTCGCCGCCCGAGAAGGAAGAGCGCGAGACGATTCTGCGCTTGAAGGCGGCCGGCAAGCCGCAGGAGGAAATCAACTTCCGCAAGCTGGCAGAGCTTACGGACAATTTCTCCGGCGCCGACTTGAACCAGCTCGTCTCGGACGCTTCGGAGAAAGCGCTCCTGCGCTCGCTCCAAGCCGGCAGCATCCAGCCGCTGACCGCGATCGATCTTCAGTCGGCGGTCAAAGAGCGGAAGCCGTCTACCTTGGAGTGGTTTCAGACTGCTAAGAATTATGCCACCTTCAGCGACTCCAACAAGGACTACCAGGCCGTGCTCGATTACATGAAGAATCATCGATTGCGCTAATCAGGAGGCTTCCCCATGGATGCAATGCAACAGCCTGCCCATCCCAACTACCACAGCCGGATCGACCAGCTTCTGCACTGGGATCGCTACGATGACGCGCTGAAGGAAGCGGAAGCATGGATCAGAGAGGATCCGGAGAATGCGGATGCTTATGGCGCTCTGGCCGTCGTCTACCAGTTTATTGATGCGGACAAAGCCCTCTACTGGAGCGGTGAGGCTCTGAAGCGCGATCCCGAATTGGAAAGCGCCTGGCGAGTTCGCCTTATCGTCGCTTACGAGCGCAAAGATTGGCCGACCTTCGAGAAGGTGATCGCCGAGATGCTGCGTATGTTCCCAGACTACAGCTATCTGTACCGGATGCAGGGCCAGTACTTGCTAACGAAGAACAGGTGGCAGGAAGCCCGTGAATATTTGGAGCAGGCTATCTCGTTGAATCATTCTTCTATTAATTATGCCGTATATGCGTATGCGCTTGCCCTGCTTAATAAAGATGAAGAATCACTCAATGCCGAGCAGGTTGCCCTGCATGACGACCCGGAGGACGACCAGGCGCTCCTCTATCTGGCTTGGGCGGCCGAACGCCGGAATGATCCGCGGAAGGCAGCCGAGTTCATGGGCTCCGCGATTCGGCTGGATCCAAACAACGCGCAAATTCGCGAGGAGTATCTGGAGATTCTGCAGAAGTCCTATTGGTTCTACCGGGTCATGCTGTTCCCGAATTATTTGCGCAAACTGAAGGGCTGGCAGATCCTCATCATCTGGATCGCCTGCTGGATTCTGTTCAAGCCTCTGCTCGTCCTGTTTATCCTGCTGTATATCGCTTCCTACTGGGCAAGCAAGGCGCTCGTCCATGTCAAGGTATTCGGCTGGACGCGCCGGCGGTGATTTGCCTTCATGCAAGACCAAATGAAAAGACAGGTGAAGTCGAAAGTGAAAAAGATTTTATTTACAGGCGGTGGCTCGGCCGGTCATGTAACGGTTAACCTTGCCCTGATCCCCCGCTTTCTGAAGGAAGGCTGGGCAGTCTCGTATATCGGCTCCCATGACGGCATCGAGAAGCAGCTTATTGCCAAGCTGCCGGATGTCCGCTACTCCGGCATCTCGACCGGGAAACTAAGACGCTATATGGATTGGCAGAACGTGAAGGATCCCTTCAAAGTCATCGGCGGAGCGATGCAGGCCTACCGGATCATACGGAAGCTGAAGCCGGATGTCGTCTTCTCCAAAGGCGGCTTCGTCTCCGTACCCGTCGTATTCGGGGCCTGGCTGAACCGGGTCCCGGTCGTGATTCACGAATCCGATCTGACGCCGGGTCTCGCGAACCGGATTGCCATCCCCTTCGCAGCCGCGGTATGCACGACCTTCCCCGAGACGGAGAAGCATCTGCGCTCTGCCAAGACCCGCTTCGTCGGGGCCGTCGTCCGCGACGGTCTGGACGCAGGCAGCGCCAATCGCGGCAGGGTCTTCTGCCGGCTTGACGGTTCCAAGCCCGTGCTCCTTATCATGGGCGGCAGCCTGGGTGCGCGCAAGATTAACGAGACGGTCCGCTTAGCCTTGAGCCGGCTGACTGCCGAGTTTCAAGTTGTGCATCTGTGCGGTAAGGGTCAGCTCGACCCCGAGCTGGACCTGCCCGGCTACCGCCAATTCACCTATATTGGCGATGAGCTGCCCGACATATTGGCGATGACCGACGTCGTCGTGTCTCGCGCGGGATCGAACTCCATCTTCGAGTTCCTGGCGCTGCGCAAGCCGATGCTGCTCATTCCATTGACGAAGGAGCAGAGCCGCGGGGATCAAATCTTGAATGCCCGCTCATTCGAGGCCTCCGGCTACTGCGAGGTGCTCGAGGAGGAGAATCTGACGGCGGATACGCTGGCAAGCGGCGTGTCCCGGCTGTACCGCGACCGGGAAGCTTACATCGGACGCATGGAGCAGACCGGGCAGAAGGATGCGCTATCTGATCTGTTTCATTACATTAAACAAACGGTCCGTTCGTAACCTTCCCTCCCGCTCCCCTAGCGCAACAACCGCCCCGGCAAGCATGTGCCGGGGCGGTTGTTGGTTTAGGTCACGAAATATTCGCATCATGAACATCGAGCGTTTCTATCTGTGATCCATGCCTTCCATCATATCCTTGCTCTGTTCCCAGGAATGCGAAGCCAGCTGATCGGCCGTCATTAGCGTCCCTTTCTTCTCCCCGTCAATGAACGCTTGCGCCGACGGCTTGTCCTTGAACGCATATACGCCGTCCTTCTATCGTCGCTCCGCTGGAGCGGATGCGAACGGCCGGACGGCAGCAGGGTTGGCCAGACGCGCGCCCGGCTCCCCTCTTAACGTAACCGGCTTATCGATGACAATCGCACCTTCGTACTCCCCTGCCGGTACGGTTATGATGTCTCCCTCCTGCGCTGCGTCAATCCGCCGCTGCAGCTCGTTTGCCTCAAGTGCCGTCTGCGGTGCCGCTTCGGCGGGAATGCCGGTAAGCGCCATAGCCAGCAGCACAACGGCCACGACCCACCTACGGCATCCTATTCCTTTGCCCCGGCTCGAGCCGGATCATTGGACAGTAAGCGGCCTTTTCTTCGTAATGTGCAGCTCCCCTTGGTAGAGATGAATGTAAATGGCGTATTCGCCCGGCTTGTCGAACGTCGTCTCCGCCGTGTAACGCCCTTTCCCTTCGGCCTTCGTCTCCAGAAACTCGGGAAGTCCTTCATTATTCTCCCTCCGGACGTCGAATTGCACGTTCGCGTCCTTCTCCGTTATCAGCCCCGTTATTTCGGCAATCAGCTTCGTGTTCTGCTTGACGCTTGCCGGAGACGGGTCGCTGACCAGCTCGATCTTCACCGCTGCGGGATCTTGTCCTTGCCCGCCGGCTCCTCCCGATCCGCATCCGGACAGGATCCCCAGCATCAACACGGCTGCGGCGACGGCGATCATAAGCTTGTTTTTCATTACCTTGCTCCTTCCTACTGCATGCTTGCTCCTTTCTATTTCACCCTTCTCCCTCTCTTTCAATATGACTCGATCGGGCTAGTCAGCGGATGATTCTATGAACGCTTCGTGAACCTTCGAGCCGCGGAACGCCGGAAAATAGTGAAGCCGCGGAGACGAATCTCCGCGGCCTGTGATTGTGCGCATATTGTTATGATCGCTGCATTGCCCTGTGTTGCGTTGTGCTTATATCGTCGGCATTACATTGCCGCCGCTAACCGGGATATACGCTCCCGTAATATAGCTGGACAGGTCCGACGCCAGAAACGCGACTACATTCGCAATCTCTTGGTCGGTTCCCCGGCGTTTCAGCGGCACCTTGCTCTCGTATCCTTCGCTGCGCTCCGTATTGTTCGTACGGTCCCGTTCGCTGATCGTCCACCCTGGCGCTACCTGGTTGACCGTTATGCCATGCTCCCCGATTTCGCGGGCCAATACCCGGTACAGCCCGTCCATTCCGCGTTTGCCTGCGACATAAGCAGACTGGGACGGGAAGTTCTGCATGGCGCATTCCGTATTAATGCCTATAAAGCGGCCCCGTTTCCGCTCGATCATCGCAGGAGCAAACGCTTTGGACAGATATACGCTCTGCATGACGCAGGATTCGAACTGGCTGGCATAGTCCTCGGCAGATTGCTCTAATACCGAGGTCCATTGGTATTGCACAACGGCGTTGGCTACGACGATATCGACCGGCCCGAGCTGCTCGGTTATCGCATCCTTCATTGCGCTGACGGACTCCGCATTCGTCACATTCGCTTGGACGGTTATTGCCCGGCGCCCCATATCCTCGACTTCGGCCAACAGCTCTCCCGCTTTCTCCGCATTCTGATTATAATGGATAACCACATCGGCGCCGGCCTTCGCCAGCGTCCGCACCATTACGCGTCCCAGTTCACCGGTCGCCCCGGTGATCAGCGCCACCTTGCCCGTCAAATCTATCGCTATCATAGTCGTTACATCCTCCCTAGCATTCAAGATGATTGCAGCTACCTATTCATCTTCACTATACCATAACGATCTATCATGGAGGACGGCCTTTTAATCATGGATACGCGCCGCATAATCGCCACCTTTCGCCAATAATCCCAACCCTAGGTCCAGTTACATGGGCAGTGTCATCGTTTACAATAGAATTGGTTGTCTCTACCAATCCATTTTTCTATGAGCTCATTCATTCGGCAAGAGCTCGCTCAATGACGTCTCAGCGGAAGCGGAGAGCTCACTAATGAGAGTCTTGTTCGATCCCGCCCCTTCGGAGGCGGAGGGCTCACTAAACTTTGAGGAGGTTTTAAATTGAAGACACGATCACGACGACCTGCCCGTATTTGCACCGCTGCTGTACTCGCCTTGAGCTTAACGCTGCCGGCCAGCGTTTTCGCCGCTGATTCACCGGCCGCTTCCCTGCCGTACTCCGTTGCTGCGATTTCTCCCTTCCAGTCCGCTCCTGCCGCCAATGCCGCCGGTAATACGGATGCCGTTCCCGTAACGCTGCCTGCGCTTACGTCAGGCCCGCAAGACCCGAAGGAGGTCGAGGCGTTCCTCGACGGACTATTCGCCAAGGACGAAATAAAGCGAAAAGCAAGTGCCGCAACCGTCAGCATTGTACGTGACGGTAAAGTTCTTGCAACGAAAGGCTACGGCGTCACCGATACGGAATCCAATACCCCGGTCGATCCGGACAAGACGGCTTTCCGCATCGCTTCGGTCTCCAAGGTGTTCACGGCTGCGGCCGTCCTGCAGCTTGTCGATCAAGGGAAGATCTCGCTGCAGGACAATATCGAGAAGTACCTGGACGGTCACAAGGTGACCAATCCATTCGACAAACCCGTAACGATCGAAATGCTGCTCACGCATACAACCGGGTTTGAGGTTCGCGACCCATCAAGCGATAATTTCCTGTTCGATCCTGCACAGACGCCGATGTCCTTGAAAGACGCGATCTTCGCCGATTTCCCGCCCGTTGTTCGCGAACCGGGAACGTCCTATATGTACGATAACTTCGCTTCGGAGCTCCAAGGCTATATCGTGCAGCAAGTAAGCGGAGAGAAGTTCAGCGAATATGTCGAGAACCATATATTCAAGCCGCTTGGGATGAACGCATCCAGCTTCAGTATGCCGGACAAATTGGCGGAGCGCCTGGCAACCGCTTATGATCCGGCAGGCAATGCGATTCCGGTTTACCGCTTGTCTCCCAGCGATCTTCCGGAAGGAAGCATGATCTCCACTTCCGGCGACATGGCACGCTTCATGAACGCTTTCCTTACCGGCGGCAAAACCGAAGACGGCAAAGTCATTCTATCGCCGGACGCATTGAAAGGCATGTCCACGTACCACTCGTCGATTCACAACCAGGTGCCGGATACGACTTACGGCTTCGAAGCCCCTTTCGTTCCGGGCAAAACAAACGGACAGCATATCATTGCCAAGGGCGGCGACATCCTCGGCTTTAGCTCGCTCATGTGGCTGCTGCCGGATCAGAAGACGGGCGTATTCATCTCCTATAATACGAATCAAGACTTGCGCGATGATTTATACAAGGCATTCATGGATCACTACTACTCGGGCAAAAAGGATTCATTCGGCAAAGAGGGCTATAAACCGCAAGCCGCCGCCGAGCTCGCCAAATTCGAAGGGATCTATGCCGACTTGCGGTCTGCCACGATCCTAAGCAATCTCACCGTATCGGCAGATGGGATCCTAACGATGGAGAACGGACTTACCGGCCAGCATAAGCTCACGCAAGTCGACGATCTGCTATTCATCGATGATAAGGGCGCGCCGCTGGCTTTCCGTGCCGATACGCAAGGAAACATCCTGTATCTCAAGTATGGCAATCCGGTCAGTTATGCAGCCAAGAAGCCCGCTGCGGCAGGTTTCCCGGACATTCCTAGCGACCATCCGTACGCCAAGCCGATTCATAACCTTCAGTCACTCGGCCTGTTGACCGATGATGCGAGCAAGCCGTTCGAGCCGCTTCAAGCCGTGACGCGCGGAGAATTTATTCATGCGCTCGCGGTGGAGCTGGGCTTACCGGCTTCTGAGAATCCCGCAAAGCTGAGCGATATTGCGGACTCGAAGTATAAAGCTCATATCCAAGGCGCGCTGGAGCTCGGCATCATCACCGGAACGAATAAAGGCACCTTCGAGCCCGACCGTTCCATCAGCCGGGAGGAAGCCGCTGTAATTATCGCACGGATTCTCCATCTGTCCGGCTACCCGGAATCGGAGAGCAAGGTGAAGCTTGCGCCAGGAACCGTGCAATGGGCGGAGCCCGCAGTCAAGATGGTGGTCGAAATGAAGCTGCACGGCCCCGAAGTAACCGTCAAGGACGGCGTTACCGAGTTCAACTCGAAAGCCGCCATGAACAAACAGGAACTGGCCGCGCTCATGTACGCCCTCTTGCTTCCCTTCTAATCATGACGCTTAAACGGCTATTCTAGATACGAAAAAGAGGCTGCTCAAAAGTTCGTTACTTTTGAGACAGCCTCTTCGATTGTTCCAATACAATTGTTATTATCCGCGGTTGACAGCAGCTTCCTTGACGCCGCCTTGCGAATTCGATTCACCCATCTGTTCCTCCCCCGGCATCCGGTTGGAAGTACGAAGCGGAATTTCACGCAAGAAGGCGACAAGCACAATCGCTACGACAAGCAGCGCGGCTCCAGATAGAAAGACGGTCGTCAGCGAGTCGGCCAGAGCGCTGCGGAGCATGTCGATCATCTTCGCGAACAGCGGCTGAATGTCCGCCGGCAGTGTCGTTTGCAAGTGCTCCAGCTTCGGTTGATCGAGCAGCATCTGCGGATTCTGGAATTCAGCCAGCTGCTTCGCGACTTCCGGATCGACCTTGGACAGGTCGACGCCGCCGCCGGATTTCATGACGGAGGTCAGATTGTTCTTCAAGCTGGTCGCCATAATCGTCCCCATGACCGCGATGCCGATCGTACCGCCCATGTTGCGGAACAATTGGTTGGACGCGGTAACAACGCCGAGCTGATCGGGCCGAACGGCATTCTGAACCGTCAGCGAGAATACCGGCATGCCTAGGCCAAGACCGATTCCGAAGACGATCATCGCCAGAACAGCTACCCAGATCGTGCTCATATACGCCATCATGACCATCCCAATAATCATAACCGGTAGTCCCAGCATGGCATAACGTTTATATTTGCCCGACTTTGTAATCCACTTTCCTGTGAAGGCGCTAATAACGACCATCGTGATCGACATTGGCATTGTCACATAACCGGAGTATGTCGGGGAGATTCCTTCAACCCCTTGTACGAAGAACGGCAGGTAGATTAGCGCACCCATCATCCCTGCATTCATCAGGAACCCGGCTAAATTCGATATGGTTACAATGTCGTTGCGGAATAGAGATAACGGAAGCGCAGGGCTTTTGGCCTTAAGCTCGGCGAAGATGAATAAGATCAAGAATACAACCGCGGCTGCGAACAACCCGATGATTTGCTCGGAGCCCCATGCATATTTGGTACCCGCCCACGAAAAACCGAGAAGAAGAGGCACAATCGTCAAGGTAAGAAACAGTGAGCCCCAGTAGTCAATGGATTCCGATTCTTTACGTGGCACTTTTGGAAAGAGCACAAGAATAAGGATAAAGGCGATGATGCCAAGCGGCAGGAAGATCCAGAAGACCCATTCCCAGTTCATATGATCGACGATCCATCCGCCAAGAGTCGGGCCAAGCACGCTGGAGAAGCCGAAGACGGCCATCATGACACCCGTCCATTTGCCGCGCTCACGCGGCGCGAACAAGTCACCGACAGCCGTGAAGGCCGATGACATAATAATCCCGGCACCAATCCCTTGAATACCGCGATACGTAATCATTTGAATAATATCTTTGGAAAAGCCGGACAAGAACGCACCGATCATAAAAAATACGATACCTATCAATATGAAGGGCTTCCGTCCATAAATATCGGATAACTTTCCGACAAGCACGGTTGCAATGGTCGAAGTCAACATATAGATCGTAATGACCCATGTGTAGTAATCCATTCCCCCGAGCTGCGCGATAATTCGCGGCATTGCCGTACTTACGATCGTTTGGTTGATTGCGGCAAAGAACATCGCGGCTATAATGCCGACCATGATGGTCACTTTCCGCTTATGAGATAACTCATCCACCTTATAATTCCTCCTTATCGTGAACCTGTTCTAATAATGTGGTTAAAATACGTCTTAAATGCTCGACATCTTCTTCCGGCAAGCGATTGAAGAAATTGGAGATGACCTGCTTCCGCTTTTCAATCAGAATCTCGATATATTGCTCGCCGGCTTCGGTAATCGCGAGACGGACAACTCTGCGGTCCTCACTGTCACGATGACGGACGATATACCCTTTTTGAATCATCTTATCGACGATTCCGGTTATGGCGCCAGGCGTTACGCCGAGCGACTCCGCTAGCTCATGCGGCTTGCTGAGGCCCGCAACCTTAAGTAAATAAAGCATACGAAATTGTGTCATTGAAAGCTGATCTTCGACTTTGCAGTTCCACTCATGCGTCATTTTTTTGACTAGACTTTTGAATAGTGCAGGGAGCTCGACCAGTTGAGCATTAACCTGCATGCCCCCGCCTCCTTATTTACTGATAAATATTTTAGAACTAAAAGATTAAACAATGAAACATTTAGAACTATATCGCATTTCAGCCCATCCGGTCAAATGGATAATTCCGCAAAAAAGCCGAATAATAAACGTTATGAAGCGAAATCGCGAAATCTTTGAGCTATTTTAACCTTTTATTCAATTTTTTATGAAGTTATAGAGGAAAGGACCCGCTAAACATAGCGAGTCCCCTGCACCGAGCCTTATTCAATATCGTCGATCCACCTCTGCCTCTGCTTGGCATTGCTCTCCAATATTCCGTCAATTAATACCATGATTCGATGCCGTCGGCTATTGTCACAAACTGCGGATTGCCGGAGATATCTTGTCCTCTTCTGAGCTTCACTTCATCAAAGACATCGATGAGCAGGTTCTTTATGCCATCGGGCCATCTTTCCTCGTGTCCGCCTGGAAAATGCGTCCTGCAGATAGCTCCCCGGCCAACGCGGCCAGCCCAGCCGACGCTTGCTGTCCATGGCGAGCGGCTTCTCCGACGGCAGGTGTTTACCCGTGAGCATCGCCGTTCCATTAATATCATCGTGCAGATGATTGGGAGTACAATTATGGATGATCTGGAGATAAAGTGATTATCCGGCATGTTGTAGGCAGATCGGTCTAATTTATATTATTAGTAAGATACTTAATATTAAATGAATGGATCGTATAGCGAGAGTCGGCGTTCTAGAAGCAGCCGTAATTTGAGATAGCGGAACGGGCAGAGATCAGCGTACCGGACAGGCGATCGGCGATCGGCTAAACCATAGGCCCGCAAGCTCGATCATTCATGAGCGGATAAATCTAAGCACTCTGGGATTGGCGTTCCTATAGCTGAATTATTGCAAGCTTCGAAGGGGCATTTCCAAAATAGCCGTGTCTTCGGCCTTTAAGCCGGTTTTCTGCTACAATAGAGAAAATGACGAAACCAAGGAGGGGGACCTGGACATGGCGCAAATTCGATTGCTGACGGATCAAGATTTTAATGAAGCGATGGAACGTCAAACGAAATTACGCGTGTTTCAAGACGATCATGTCGTCGATATGGGAGGAGTCATCGTCCGCTTCGACGATCAGACGGTCGTCGTGCAAACCGGCGTAAGCGAGATCTCCTATCACGATAGAAGGAAATGCGAGTTTTTCGAGATGAGAAGGAGGTAGCGGATCAGCTGCCCCTCCTCTCGTTGACCCGCTGCGCAGGAGGGCTTTGCCGCCCAAGGAGAAGTAGGTCCACACACGCAGCACCCTCTCCACAGGGCCGAACTTATATTTTTTCAAATAATAGGCGCTTGCTGCAGCCTGCAGAGCATAGATCAGCACCGAGAGCCCAATGCCGGCCAAAACTCCGATACGCCCGAACCAACCCAGCCCGTACCTGCCGGCTGATTCAGGCTGATTATCCGGTCTTGCTGGAAAAAATTATCGTTTACTTTTCCCCTGAAATAGAGAAACTAATGTTATAATCATTTTTTCTGCTATATGATATTTTTCAGGGGGTAACTATGGTTGATTTTGCGCAAATCAATTATGTGGCGGTCATTCTCGCAACGATAGCCACGATGATTCTAGGATTCTTGTGGTATACGCCGGTATTATTCGGTAACGCTTGGATGAAGCAGCTCGGAATGAAGCCGGAGGAGATGTCCGGCGGCGGACCGATGACGTATATCCTCACGGCCGTAACCGCCATTGTCGGGGTATTCGTATTGGCGCTGCTGCTGACACTCGGCGAGGAGACAACCGTCTGGTCCGGATTATGCGTCGGATTGCTGATCGGCATCGCCGTCTCGGCCAAGATCGGCATGAATTATTTGTTCGAAGGCCGTAAGCTCGGTCTCTATCTCATTACGATCGGCTATCATCTCGTATCCTTCATCGTCTCGGGCATCATTATCGGTGCCATGCAGGGATAAGAGGGAACGGAATTCAACAACGAAGGAGGCGCAGACCGTGTTTACACGGTTTGCGCCTTCTTCGTTTACGGTCTCCCACACATAGAAAAAAGGCACAGACCGTATCCACTCACACGGTTCGTGCCTTCTTACATTCGTTAGGACCAGCCCCAGAAGAATCCGTCTCTCTCCCAGGCCGCCCGTCCGCGATGCAGCTTCTTGAATGCTTTCTTGACTTCCTTGTCGATCGAACGGTTGCCGTTCTCGTTCACATAGACAAACGATTCGCCAAAGTGCTTCGAGATGTAATCCACGGCCTGTTCCTGGTATAACATGCCCGTCTCCTGCAGCTCCTTAAACATCCACTGCGCAACGGTGTCCGCTGTATATTCCACTGCCTTCACTCCTATTTCCTCAAGCTGTCCCGGCAGGTTGAATGCCAGGAGGCGAGAGCGAGCGCCAATGCTGCCGGATAATCATTCATCCTGCTGCCAGCGCCTTGCTCCAGTCCCTTCTATATAGCATACCGTTTCCGTTAGGGACGGCACAACCCGACGTGGGCCAATGGCGCTGGCTGCGGCTGCTTATGAGCTTCACGCACACGTACCCATGCACACAGCATGGGCAAGCCAGCCAGCGCTTATGAGCCGAATTGGCGGAACGCCCAACCGGAGCTGCCGAGGACGCCGGCATCCTCATTGCGCTGCGCGGCAGCCAGCTCAAGGCGTTCGCGGTAGATCGGCATGATGCGTTCGAACAGCGTCTCCCGGACGGGCTTCATGAACCGTTCGCCCGCATGCAGGACACCGCCGCCCAATACGATAATATCCGGGCTGAGAAGCGGCACTACGTACGAGAGCGCCTTGCCCAAGGTGACGCCGGTCCGGTTCATGATCGCAATGGCTACCTCGTCTCCGGCATCGTAAGCGGTGGATACATCCGCCGCCTTCAGCTGCTCTGGATCCTCCTTCAGATCGGCTAACATCGTCCGCTTCCCCGACAATACCGCCTCTCTCGCTTGCCTGGCCAGGCCGGTCGCGGATACCACCGTCTCCAGGCAGCCGGTCAGCCCGCAGTTGCAGCCGTACTCGATTCCCTCGATCGGAACATGCCCGAGCTCGCCGGAGAAGTCTCCTCCGCCCTGGTAGAGCTTGCCGTCGTTCACCATGGCGGTCGCGAGTCCCGTGCCGACCGTCAATCCGAACACATGGCGCCGGTTGCGCCCTGCGCCTGCGACAGCTTCCCCATAAACATACATGCGCACATCGTTCTCCATGCACACCTGCATGCCGGTCAGTTCCCGCAGCTTGGCAAGGACGGGATAATTGCGAAAATGCAAATTGGAAGACAGAACGCTGATGCCCCGCTCCGGATCGACCAGTCCAGGCATGCCGATGCCGATGCCTACGATATCATCCTTGGCGACTCCGGACTCCGAGAGCCCTATCTCCACACAGGAAGCAACTACCGCCATCACATGGTCGTTCCCCTTATCCGCCTCTGTAGGCACCTTGCGCCCCCAGACGATTTCACCCTCTCTGTCGACCAGCCCGCAAACGATATTCGTACCGCCGATATCGAATCCGAAAGCATAACGCTTCATGATCTGTCCCTCCGTCATCGGAATAGTGATTTTCTTACCTTAACTATAGGAGCAGACATCGAAAAAATCAACGAAATTATGAAATTTCCAATCATAACGTGATTGAAAATTTCAATTTACTGCGTTATAGTGATAACAAAATGAAAGCTTTAAGGATGATGATCGTATGACAACCCCGCCACTGCCGAAGGCCGAGGCTAGACGGCAGCAGCTTCTTCAACTGCTGAAGCTGCACAAGAAGCTCAGCATTCACGAGATGATTAACTATATGAACTGCTCGGAAGCAACCGTCCGCCGCGACCTGGATCTGCTGGAGCAGACCGGCGAAATCTTCCGGACGGCCGGGGGCGCCCGCTATAACGACCCGCTCCGGGGAGTGAGCTTCCACGAGAAAGAACAGCTGTATTGGAAAGAGAAGGAGTTTATCGCCGCCAAGGCGGCATCGCTCGTCCAGCAGGGCGATATCATCGGCTTGACCGGGGGCACGACGACCTTCCTGATCGCCCGGGCGCTGAAGGACCGCCATGAGATAACGGTCGTCACGAATGCCGTCAACATTGCCATGGAGCTGGCCGAGAGCCCGAAGGTCCAGGTCGTGCTTACCGGCGGCGTCATGAGCAGCGAAACGTTCGAGCTCTCCGGCCCTCTCGCCGAGGCGAAGCTGGAAGGACTGTATATTAATAAAATGTTTATCGGCGTCGACGGCATCCACTCTTCGACCGGGCTGACGACCCACTCCGAACTGGAAGCCCGGATGGCGCAAATTATGATGAGCCGTTCCGATAGCGCCATCGCGGTATTCGACGGATCCAAGGCGAACAAGAGCTCCATCTTCCCGATCAATCCCCTTGGGATGCTGGAAGCCATCGTCTGCAATACGCCGCTGACAGGAGAACTGCTGGCCGCATGCGAGCAGGAAGGCATTACCATGCATATCGCCGATACGAATCCGGAGCCGTCCATGCCGTCATTGCATTTCACAGGAGGTAACTAAATGCCACTGACCAGACATATCACGACCGTCACCTTGAATGCGGCCATCGACAAGACGTATTTCGTTCCCGATCTCGTTCCCGGCAAAGCCAACCGCGCCTCCCGCACGATTGCACAGGCAGGGGGCAAAGGCATCAACGCCGCCCGCGTAGCCCATGCGCTCGGCGAGCCGGTTATCGCGACCGGCTTCGCGGCCGGCTTGAACGGCCAGATGATCCGCAGCGGGCTTACGCAGGAAGGCATCCCACACAGCTTCGTGGAAGCAGCCGGCGAATCCCGTACCTGCCTGAATCTATTGAACGAAGCAACCGGAGAATCGCTGGAAATACTCGAGGCCGGCATACAGATCGGGGAGGACGACTGCGAGCGGCTATTTACGCATGTGAAGGAGCTGGCCGCGACCTCTTCGGTCATTGTCATGTCGGGCAGCATTCCATCGGGCGGAAGCCCGGATATCTATCGGCGGTTAATCGAGGCTGTGAAGGAATTCCGTGTGCCAGTCATTCTCGATACAAGCGGCGAAGCGCTGCTGAGCGGCATTCAAGCCGCTCCCTTCATGATCAAACCGAACAAGGAAGAAGCGGCGCGCCTGACATCGGAAGCAGCTAAGGACGATGCCGAAGGCGATGAGCGGCTGCATGAAACCATCCGTTATCTCGCGCAGGCCAACCAAATTCCATGCATCGCCGTATCGCTCGGAGAGAAAGGCGCCGTCGCCCTCTATCAGGGCAAGCTCTATTCCGTCAGCGCCGCCAAGGTACAAGCCGTCAATCCGGTCGGCAGCGGAGATGCGTTCGTGGCCGGATTCGCCGTCTCGCTCCACCGCGGGTACGACATCGCTTCGTCGCTCATGCTGGCTTCCGCTTGCGGTGCCTCCAATTCCCTTCATTCCGCGGCAGGCATCGTGCTGCCCGATGAAGTCGCCGCCCTGATCGAGCAGATCGAGGTTCGCGAGCTGGCAGACCTGTAATACGGCCCGCAGCGCACTTCCAGCCTCCTAATCTCCCTTCCAGGGATGAGTAGGAGGCTATTCTTGTTCGTTGACTTTAGACGCGGGCGATGACGGACCGGGCGTACTCGGAGGGACTCATGCCCGTCCATTTCTTGAAGGTTCCCGAGAAGGCGTGAATCGAGCTGAAACCAAGCATATCGGCAATTTCCGTAAGGCTGCCGGTTTTCTCCCGTATATACCGCTTGGCACGCTCCATCTTCAGCTTATTGAAATATTCCTTCATCGAGTGACCGGTATTGTCCTTGAAGATCTCCGTTACCTGCGTCCGGCTAATGTGAAAATGATCGGCAATGCCTGCGACAGTCAGATTCTGGCCGACATTGGCTTCCATATAGGCGATAATCTGCTGCGTCAGCTCGTCCCTGCGTTTTTCGCGTGCGATCGTGGACAAGCCCTTGGGAGCATCCCGGAATACGTTACGTCTCAGCAGCCGGATCAGAAAGATTTCCAGATAGTTCTGCATCACCTGCTCGCTGCCGACCGGCGCATCCTCCCGCCGCCGCAAAGGATGATCGAACGGATAATGGAAGGCATTCTGCCCTTCCGCAATAATTTGCGCGAGCAAATTCCGTTCCTCGTCCTCGAGCCGGATAATTTGACCGTCGAACCGCCTCATCGCCTGCGAATCGCAGTCGAACGTCATGACGATAAAGTTCGGCGCAGTCCCCTTCGCCGCATGGAACCGGTGGAATTCATTCGGCTTATGGAAAATAATGCTGCCCTGCGATAAGCTGTGTACCGTATCATCGGCTGTGACGACAATTTCCCCTTTGTCCACATAGAGAAATTCCCAGAAATCATGAAACTCGCCATGAAACTCGTAGTCCTTCTCCCGCTCGGCATAGAACATGGTAATGATCTTATTGATGACAATCGTCTGCTCGAGCGACGTTCGTTTCATGTTGTTCAATTCGGTGTATGATGGCATCCGCACGACCGCTCCTTTTTGCTTTTTTGCGCGCCTAATTTATCCATGAAACCCCATATTGTTATCATACCTCAAATGAGGCTCGGAGAGGTGAATCCCCACGTTCCATGGGAGCAAAAAACGCAAATATTCCGGCTTTTTGAATAAAGAAAACGCGCTCATGTTCCCGTATACTGACGATACATCCATCCTAACACGGACAAAGGAGAATCGAACATGAGATTAGGTGTAATCGGCTACGGCAACCGCATTCGGCACATGATTAACGAGGTTATCCGGCAGGATCCAAGCTGCGCGTTGACAGCTATCGTCGATGTCAGACAGGACGCCCTCCGTCAGGAGCTTCGCGATCAGAATGACGGTATCCAATACTTCTCGACACCGGAAGACATGCTGGACTCCGGCGCCGTTGACGGCGTGTTCATCGGCACCCGCTGCTCGCTGCACACCCCTATGGCGCTCAAAGTGCTGCCCACCGGACTGCCGCTCTATCTCGAGAAGCCGGTAGCGACGAACATGGAGGATCTGTACCGGTTGAAGGCCGCATACGAGGCATCCCAATCCGGCGTCGTCGTATCCTTCCCTCTCCGGCTGACGACGATCGTGCAGCTCGTGCAAGAGATCGTAGCTTCCGGCAAAATCGGCACGATCGAGCATGTTCAGGCCGTTAATAATGTGCCGTATGGCAACGTTTATTATCAGAGCTGGTACCGTGACGAGCAGGAAACCGGCGGATTGTTTTTGCAGAAAGCCACACATGATTTCGATTATCTTAACGCCATTCTCGGCCAGAAGCCGACGGACATTTGCGCGATGGTATCCAAGCAGATCTTCAAGGGAACCAAGCCCGCCGGCCTAACCTGCTCGGCATGCGAGGAGAATCAGACCTGTCCGGAGAGCTCGCTGCTCCGGAAGGATTATACGAAGCATGAATGGACGCAGTGCTGCTTCGCCGAAGATACCGGCAACGAGGATTCCGGCAGCGCGCTCATCCGTTATGAGTCGGGCATGCATGTTTCCTATTCCCAGAATTTCTTCGCACGCCGCGGAGCCGGGGCCCGGGGAGCGCGCTTCATGGGATATAAGGGGACGATCGAATTCGATTTCTATACCGGCATCGTCAAGGTCCATATGCACCATACCCCGCGTGTCGAAACCTATGAGCTGACAGCAGGCGACGATCACTTCGGCGGAGACCCGCTGCTGGCCAAGAACTTTATTGATATTATGCAAAATGGCTCACCTTCCCTGTCCTCCCTCGATGACGGGCTAACAAGCGCATTGATGTGTCTGGCCGCCAAGAAATCAGCTGAAACCGGCACATTCCAGCCGGTATCGTGGACAGCTCAAGCAAGTAAAGCAGCATCCGTATAAGGAGTGTGTAAATATGCAATTATCCAATGACCAGAAACAATTCGAAACCCGCAGCATAAGCTCGCTTATTAAAGTGTTTGCAGACGAGGACCTGCAGGCGCCGCCATTCACCCGCGCTTCCGCGTTAGCCGGCGAGACGTTCTCGTTCCAAGTGGCTTTCCGCTCCTCGCTTACGGCTAAATATGTGATACGCGCAGAAGCGGAAAGCGGCATAGCAGCCGATCTGTCGGTCCGCTCGGTCGGACTGGCCCCTTCGGAGTTTCCGATATACGGCAATCACGACGGCAACTTGCTGCGCAGCACGCCCGGATTATATCCGGATCCGCTGTTTCCGCTGGATGCGATTGGCGAGCTAGTGGCTCCTCCACAGCAGTGGCGCGCGGTATGGGTGACCGCCCGGCTTCATCAGAATGCGGCAGCGGGCATTCACCCGATTCATATCCGCTTTGTCGATGCCGAGAATAATCGGATTGGCGAGGAAACTTTCGAACTGGAGGTGCTGCCGGCCGCGCTGCCGGATCAGCGGCTCATCCTGACGGATTGGTTCCATACCGACTGCTTGGCCACCTATTACGGTGTAGAAGTATTTAGCGAACGCCACTGGCAAATCATTGATTCCTATGTACAAACGGCCGTGCGCAATGGCATGAACATGATTCTGACGCCAATATTCACGCCGCCGCTCGATACGCTGGTCGGCGGGGAGCGCCCGACGGTTCAGCTCGTCGACGTCGAAGTAACGGAATCGGGCTATCGATTCGGTTTCGAACGGCTTGCGCGGTGGATCGATCTTTGTACCCGGGCGGGTATCCGCTACTTCGAGATATCTCACCTGTTTACGCAATGGGGCGCGAAGCACGCGCCGAAGATCGTCGGCATGGTGAATGGCGAAGCGCAGAAGCTCTTCGGCTGGGAGACCGATGCGACAGGCGAAGCATACAAGGGCTTCCTCGCCGCGCTGCTCCCCGAGCTGACCGCTTTCCTGGAGGCCCGGCAGCTGAAGGGGCGCTGCTACTTCCACATCTCGGACGAGCCGCACAGCTCGCAGCTCGAAGCATACAAGAGCGCAAGCGACTGGGTTCGCCCGCTCATCGAAGGGTGGCCGACGCTCGATGCCTTGACCGATTACCCGCTGTATGAGCAGGGTCTCGTGCAGAAGCCGATTCCGTCCTCCGATCACATCGGACCTTTCCTGGAGAACCGGGTACCCGGTCTATGGACTTATTATTGCTGCGCGCAATATCAGAAAGTATCCAACCGCTTCTTCGCGATGCCATCGGCCCGCAACCGCGTGATCGGCCTGCAGCTGTACAAGTTTGAAATCGAGGGCTTTCTCCATTGGGGATATAATTTCTGGTACTCGCAGTATTCGGTGAAGGCTATCGATCCATACCGGGTGACCGATGCCGGCGGCGCATTCCCTTCCGGCGACGCGTTCTTCGTCTATCCGGGCGAAGACGGAACCCCGGTGGAATCGCTGCGGCTCGCGGTATTCACCGAAGCGCTGCAGGATTTGCGCGCGCTAGAGCTGCTCGAGGGCATGGTCGGAAGAGAGCGGACGCTCGCGATTATGGAGGAAGGCTTGGCTGAGCCGCTCACCTTCGACAATTATCCGACAGACGATATTTGGCTGCTTGCCTGCCGAGAGCGGATCAATGCCGCTATTGCGGCACATGCCCGCCAGGCTGCCGGCGCCTCGTAGACCCGTCGTCAACCCCTCCCGCGGAAGCTGTCGTTGACACCTCGGGAACAGGTAAGGTATAGTGAACGAAACGATAACGGTTTCTAGTCTCTCACACGGAAGCACCGTAAGTATCAGGCGTCATGAGCGCCTGTACTTGCGGTGCTTTTTTTGCGTCCGGCCGGCATAACGGGACCGGAGATCGTTATCGATCAACCATTACAGGAGGAATCACACGGAACATGAGACACAAGACGCGTTGCACCATTGCCATGATCATGGCGCTTCTTCTTGCCGCTTCCGTATCGGCAGGCCCTGCAAGCGCCGCAATCAGCATATCCAGCACGTTCCAATCGTCGCTGGATAAGACGCTTGCCGCCGCAGACGGCACGATGAGCAGCAAGATTAGCTCTCAGTACAAGGATTTCGCGTCGCTCCAGCAGGAGGATGCCCGGTGGGATGCGAGCATTAAGGCCATCCACTACCAGAATGAGGAAGCTGAATCGCTGCTGCGCAAGCAGATCAAGCTGATTGACGCCGCCAAGATCGACAAGCTCGAGCTTCAAGTGAAGCAAACACGCGAACGTAACAAGAAGCTGCTTGATCTCTATGCATCGTTGAACCGGCAAATTGCCGCGTCACGGTCAATCGGGACCAAGGAGATGACATCCATGCTGCGCTCCCAAGCCGAAGCGTTGAAGCCCGCCGTTCAGCTGGCGCGCCAGGATATCCGGAATAAGGAAGATGCTCTCAAGGCTGCCAAGGCCAATGCAGCGCGAATGATGAAGAAAATTCGCGCCGCTTTGGACGAAACCGATCCGCTCGTCATTCGAATCAAGGCAGAGCGCAGCTCGACCGACATTCCGAAGAAGAGCTTGGCCGCAGAATGGAAGAAGGCCGGCAATGCGGTGAAGAAGCGCGACGCCGCCGCCACCTTGGCCTCGCTCACCACCTCCGTGTCGCTCACTCGCCAAATCATTGAGCAGAAGCGCAAAATCCATACGCTGGAGACGAAAATCGCAGCCGTTATTCAGCAGGCCAAATCCCAGCTTCCCGCATCGTAAGATCCACTGCCGCCAGAGCAAGCTTTGGTAATCTTAAGCCTAATCCGCTCCCGTCATTTGATCGTCATCTCAGATTAAGCTATATTTAAGGTGAAGCCTGTACAATAGAAGCAGATGCATTTCGAAAGCGACACCCGGAATCATCCGTCGTCTGGAAGACAAGCTGCCCTTACTTAAGTAGCCCGTCGATCATGTACAGTATGACTATAATCTCTGTGAAGAGAGGATTAGCCTATGGACCCAAAACGTCTTATCATTATGAGCACCTTGGCATTCACCATTGCCTTCGGGATGTGGAGCGACGAGAAATCGGCCGCTGCGGCCGGTTTAGCACCGAAACCCGATGTACGGCCCCCGCTAGCCAAGAATGCATCATCCCAAGAGGATCGATTCCTGCAAGCTCTTGGAGCGCCGTCGGACGAAGCCATTCAGGAAGCATTATACAATGGAAAGTCACTTGCCGATATAGCCGTAAATAACGAAGTCGACGTGCAGAGCATTATCGATCTGCAGGTTGCAGAATTGACCAGCCAGCTGGACGAGCGGCTGAGCAGCGGAAGTCTTGCCCTGCACGAATATGAATCGCATAAGTCGGAGCTTACGGAAATTATAACTAGAAGCGTCTATGGCTAGCCGTTCTTTCCACAGCGCAACCAAGATTAAACAAGCGAAACCCACCGTTAGGGAGAACCTAACGATGGGTTTCGCTTGTTTAGCTTCTTTTTTTTCATCCTCTTATTCAGCGGGAAGAAGAAACGAATCGCCTGTACGTTCGATCCAATCGCCGAGCTTGCCAAGCAGTTCCTTTCGTTTACCCGCATACAGACTATTGTGGGCCATGTTTACCAATTCGTACGGGTCTTCATTCAGATTGAACATGAGCCAGGAAATGCCTTCGAAGCAGACATACTTCCATCCGTCGTTCGTGACGATGCCTCTCCATGGCTTGTCCACGCTATGTCCGTGTCCTGTCGGAATGACCGACTGCAAATAGGCTGAATCCGGTTGGCGCACGCTCGCCTGTTCCGGAAGCCGGTGGGACGAATAATCCGTGCCATCCATCCAGCTTGGTGCTTGTATGCCGCATAGTCCGAGCGTTGTCGGGGCCACATCCACATGATTGAGAAGCGCCGGCGATATCCCGGTTTTTCTCCCGTAGAATGGGCGTTCTCCTCCAATAATGAAGGGTACGCGTATGGCCTCTTCCAACGGGCTCGTCTTGTTGAATTGACCATGGCTGCCGTGCAGATCGCCATGATCGCTGAAGAATACGATATGCGTGTTGAAATCAAGGTCGGCTTCGCGCAAGCTATCCCGGATCCGTCCCAGATTCCAGTCCAGATTCTCGATCATCGCATAATATCCGGCAAGATCATTCCGCGCCTGGCTTCGAACCCCTTCAATCGGCGGTACGTTGGGACGCAGCTCTACTTTTCCCGGGGTATGCTTGCTTCGAAACGCCTCCGGAGCCATGTAAGGATTATGGGGCGGCTGCACCGACAGAACCGCGAAGAAAGGCTGGTCGCTGCCGGATTTTCGCTGTGCGCCGCGCTCCTCGATATGCTCGATCAACAGATTCGTCAGCTCATCGGTTTCGAATCCGGGGAGCCTGTACTGGAAGGCCCCGTCTCCTTCTCCGCCATGGACCCAACAATCCCACGGGCTATTATTGTTCTCATAACCTACCCAATGCCGGAACCCGCCCCTGCGCTCCGGAGGGATGATATGAAAGGCGGCCCTGCCGTTTCGTTCCTGGTAGCCGTCGAGATGCCACTTTCCGAAATACGCGGTCGAATAGCCCTCCTCGTTAAACACATCGGCGATGGTCGGCTGCCCCTCCGGAAGGCGATGCTCATGTCCGGGGACGCAGCGATGCGGATAACGTCCCGTCAGCAAGGAACCCCTGGTCGGACAGCAGAGCGGGAATCCCGATAACGCACGGTTAAAATTCACGCCGCTTGCGGCCAGATTGTCGATATTCGGCGTATGAACGTTCGGATCGCCGCTGCAGCCCAGCGCTTGCGCCCGATGCTGATCGCCGAATACCCATATTACATTGGGTCGATCGGTTTTATTCGTATGGCTCATGGTCGTGATCGCCTCCTCCATAAATGCTGTTACCCTTTCACGCCTGAAGTTACGATACCTTGCACATAAAAACCTATACACCGGGTGAATTCCTTTTTATTTCGACTTCAGATACCGCCGGTATTCGGAGGGCGACAGGCTCATCAGCTTGCGGAAGGTGCTGGAGAAGTGATACAAGCCCATCCCCACCGCATCCGCAATTTCGGTCACGGTCAGATCGCTCGTCGCAAGCAAGAGCTGCGCTTTCTCCATCCGTTTTCTCGTAATGTAGGCGATCGGCGACACGCCCATGGTCGATTTGAACAGCTGGATGAAGTAGTTCGGGTGAAAGTGCAGCCGGCCGGCCAGTTCGTTGATGTTCATTTTCTCCGCCAGATTCGCCTCGATATAGCTCACGATCGTATTGATTTTGGTCATGGCCGGCGTGACGGCCTCGATTCCCCAATCGCCCTCGTTCTCATGAAGCAAGGCCTGATCCAGAAATTGCGTCAAAATCTCGTAGAGCACCGATTTGATTTGCAGCGGGGACGTTAACGACTGGCTCTGGGATAGCTCGATCAGCTTAAGAAATCGCGCTTCCAGCCACTCGCGGTCGGGAACCTCGATGAAACACGGAATGTGAAACAGCTGAAAGAAGTGGATCTCCCCGATGGTCAGCGTGAAATGGCAGAAATATTTGCGGAACGTGTTTTCTTTATCGGTGAAGAAGGCTTGTTCCACATGGGCGGGCAGCAGAAACAATTGGCCGGGGCGCGGCGAATACTCGCGGCTCCTGATCCGCACCTTCCCCGCTCCCTCCATAAAGTAATACAACCGGTTGACTTCCGGATCCTTCAGATGATAATCCCAATCCGGGCCAAGCTTGACATGATGGACAGCGTAGAGCTGCAGCTGCGCATTCGCAAGATAGCTCCGCATCATATGCAACTGGTCCTGATCCATGCGATCACCCCGCCTCAAACACCGTAGAATATCACAACTTTATCTTACTATTATATATCCCGTCTTGCTGCGGCGTATATTACGATAGTAATGAATTCATAGCGCCTTAGGGAGGGAAGAGTCACGATGAGCAAAACAAGACAGCAAATCTTAATCTTACATTTGGCCGATTCCAGTCTGGAATCGCCTACCGTCGCCTGGGCTCTATACGATGGGGCGAAATCCAAGGATGAGCTTCAAATGAATACGGGCGATTCGCAGACGCCTCTGTACCGGTCCGTATTGGATGCCATGAGAGACGGCTGGAACGTTCTCCAGCTGCCGACGATGCCGCTGTACCGCTCCGGCTATGAGCATGAACTGGGTGCACTGCCTTATGAATACGTCCTCGAAAGGAAGGTAACGATCGATGAGTAGGATTGAGAAGCATCACTTGTTAACTGCCCGCCAGATGGCGCAGTTCGCCGTGAACGGCTATATTCAGCTCGAGAATCTCGTCCCTCAAGAGCTGAATGAAGCCGCACATGCCGAGCAGAAAAATTGGAAGGGACCCGGCAGCTATTGGTCCAATTCCAAGGTAATTCAAGAGATCTTCGAGCTTCCCCAAGTAAAAGGGGTGCTGCAAAGCCTAGTCGGTTCAGAACCCGTCTACGACCATTCGGCCTTGCATGTCGTACCCGCCCAATATCATGTCGGGCAAGCCTATCATGCCGATTCCGTTATCGACACGCGCCCGTTCGCCTTCGACATCCAGGCCTTCTACTTCTCTCACGATACGCCCGAAATAATGGGACCGACGCTCATCCTGCCAGGCTCTCATCTGCACAATAAAGTCAATACCGCCAGTATTGCCCGCTACAAGAACATCATCGGACAGCGTAAGCTTGTGTCCAAAGCAGGAACGATCGGCTTCCTGCATAATGATATCTGGCACTGCGCTCAGCCGAACTACACGGACGAGACGCGGTATGTGTTCAAGCTGCGGCTGCGTCCCGGCCAGGAGCAGCGCGGTCTGTTCAATATGGATGATTATAAAAGTCCTGAAGTCGCGTCCGAATTCAGAAATTACCATGCCTTCGCAGGTAACGACAGCCGATTGACCCAGATCGCAGGAGCCAAATTTTATCGCTACCTGTGCGGGGACGACCGCGTCGATTTCTCGTTCGAAGGCGTCTTGACACGCATGGGATTATAGATTGCAGATTGTAAAAAAAGCGAAGATACAGCCCTTGCGGTCGCCCGCTGTCACACAGCGCCGCTTCAAGCCGTATCTTCGCTTCTTGATCAATACCGATCAGCGTCCGCCGCTGCGCTGGGCATCCCGCAGGGCCCGCCAGCCGATCACGCGAATCCCTTCATCCTCCAATACTTGCCGGATAACCGGATCGCGGAACAGCTCGAATTCCATCCTCCGTTTCTCCCAATGCGGCATGACCGCTTTCAGCTCGTCGGTATCGTGGAACGGATGGATGATCATCTCCGTAATGCCGGCCTTCATGGAACGCAGCTTCTCGGCCATCGTCTCCCTCGCCTGTTCATAATCTTCGCCGGGCTCCAGATGGAATGACAGCCCCTCGAGATGGTCAATCAGCATAACGCCTCTCTTCTCCGCCGATTTCAGGCGCTCCCGATAGCGTTCCATCAGTGCCGGCGGCATATGCTTCTCACGATCCCCAGGCGACTTCGGCAAGCGGAAGGGCAGTTGAAAGTGCTCGCATACCTCAAGGGTCTCCTCTAGAAAATCTCTTCCCGTCGCCATCCCGTACACGCTGCCCATATGATTATCGAGATGAGTCGGATCGATGCCCATCGCCATTCCCCGCCGCACTTGGGCAAACAGCTCCTGCTTCACCTGCTCCGAATCCGATTGCTGCTCGACGGTCTTGCAATCGGGCGGGAACCAGCCTTCCTTCGTAACGAGCGTATCGACGGGGCCATCCTGCCGTACAGGCCCCCATTTGTACGGCCCCCACTCACAGGTCAGCGTGAGGTGAATGCCGATATCATAAGCCGGATTGCTCGATGCGATCGCCGCGGCTTCCGCCGACCATGCGCACGGAATCATGACCGTCGCCGATGAAATAACGCCTTCCGCCAGCAGCTGTCCAATCCCCGCGTTCGCGGCATGACACATCCCGAAATCGTCGCCATTGACGATCAAGAGCCGCTCCTCCGGGGAGAAGCCCAATCGTTCATTCAACTCCATCTTTCATCGCCTCCTTACTTGTTATTATAACGGGTGTCCTCCGGCCGGATAGAGAGTCCAAAGTAGGTTAATTCGACCTCGTGATTCCATATTTGCGCTTCAAAATAGGGGGCGACGTCTATTTCCTCAGTCTATAGCATGATAGACCGTTTTGAACCCTTGCCAATTACAACAGCAGAGCAATTCTCCCCCGTTCAGATCCTCGATGTTTATCTTCTCCACCTCTCCAATTCGGCAGCCCGTGCTGTAGAGAACTCAAGGAGAGGATCAAAACTTAGAAATTCGCTTACCACCGGTACTATGAAAAATTGGTACTTTTTGGATGATAAATATTATTCCATAATGATGGAGTGTTGCAACCACAAGAAATCATTATTTGGAGGGTTTTATGATGAGAACATGGAAAGGTTTATTGTTAACGTTTATGCTTGCCGCTTTTACCCTGCTTGCTGCTGTTCCTGCCATGTCAGTCTCGGCGCGGATGTCGGAAGATCCGGTCGATGGCGGCGGTTATAATGGTGGAACAGGAGGAAGCACGGGCGGAAGCACTTCATCTTCATCCACGATCCAAACCATTCCTTCTTTAACGGCAGAGTCTACCTGGCAAAGCTCCAATGGCGGGCGTTACATGTATACACGGGCTACGCTGCAGCGCTCGGGAGCACTTGCCGGCCAGCTTGATGTCGTAACCCGTACGAAAAACAACGTCAAATTAACCGGATTTACTGGCGGCGTCTTCCTTTTGCTGAGATCGGCGGACGGAGCCGTCATCGGTGTAACCGATCAACAAAAATTCGGCGTAGACGGACAATGGATCGGCCGTTATGATCGGACGGATTATTGGTCCTGGTCCTTCGATCCGCAAGTCGCGGCAGCTACAGCCTACATCGAAATCATTCAACAGCATTCTGCGAAAGATCTGGATGATCAGCTGGCTTACTGGCAAAGTACGGTATGCGGCAACTTAGACCGCCTAGGCTTGCCTAAACCCCCTTATGGCTGTGGCTAATCAAATAAGTGGATTGCCCTAGTTTCATAAAGTCTTTTCGAAGCTCGGTACTTTGCTTCACCCATGCAGGTAATCTTATGTCATCGTGTTGCCTCCTAATATGCTAAATAAGAAATTACAAAACGGCCCTGCCCGCGATGGATGCGGACAAAGGCCGTTTTGTGGTTTGAAACCGGCGCGTCGATTTCTCGTTCGAAGGCTTACCGACATCAAAAAAACACCGACGCTGCAAGGTCAGTGTTTTTCATCCGGACGGGGTTACCCCACTATGGCTTCAATCTCGCTTTTGAGCAGCAGGTATCGATGCACGCTTCTCATAATCGGAACCTTGGTCAATCCGTGCTTATCGACGTAAGCCTTCATCTGATCCTTCGTCAGGCCGAGCAATTGACCGGCTTCCATTACGGTATAAACCTCTTCTTTGCTGGTCGCCTGAAAGGTTTCCTTCGCCTTCTGATTCCAGTCTGTAAACTTATTCATCTGTATGCAACCTTTCTTGTGCCGCTCCGTTAGCCCGAAGCATGTTACTCATTATGATAGTATAACATGAAGTTCATCCTTCGAGGGCTGCACAAATATGGTCAATACAGCTTTTATTAATAATTATTAGCGGTATGGTTCAGCTCTTCGGCCGAACTGGCCACCTCGTCTGTAGCCGCTCCAACCTCTCCAATTCCACTGACCAGGCCTTGAATTTCGATCTCAACGAGATCCAATTCATCCAGCCCGCTCTCCAGCGACCTCAGAATGAGGGCAAACATCTCGTTCATTCGCACCGATTCCTGCTGCCCGGCTTGGACATGCGTTTGAACGGCATCAATCGAATGAACGACTTCGGCCGTATACGCGTTCGACTTTTTAATGAGCTCGCTGATCCGGCTCACGGCTGCTCGCGTCTCCTCCGACAGCTTCTTCACTTCTTGGGCGACGACCGAGAACCCGGCTCCATACTCGCCCGCTCTTGCCGCCTCGATAGAAGCATTGAGCGACAACAGCTTGATCTGGCTGGAGATCTCCTCCACGATGGTTACAATTTGCTTGATTTGCAGCGAAGAATCCCGAAGCTGGACGACAGCCCCCTCCATTTGCATAGAGCTGCCATGTATGGCATCCATGCTCTGCTCCAGCTTGGCCATATTCTCCGATCCCTTCAAAGCAAGCGAGCGGGACTCCTTCGTCTTCTCCGAGCTGCTCATGAACGAGGCCGCCACTTGATTGCTTGAACCGATCAGCTCCTGCGTCGAAGTGTTGGTCTGTTCCGTCAGGAGAGCCAGCCTCTGGCTAACCGAGATGATCTTCTCCTTCAATTGCCGCTTAATCAGCTCGTATTGGTTCTCCTGATGCTCCACGTTCATCTTCTCGTAGGCTTCCAGGACAAGCTGCTGCTCGAAATTGAGCAGCTTCGTGATTGCCTTGCTCAGAGCCAGGCCTTCGGCTTGATCATGCAAATAATTGTGGATGATGCCCAGCATCGTATTCTGCAGATTCTGGAAAGCGCCCATATACCATTTGGGCTCCAATCCGATCCGTTGATGCACCGATGCGATCTTCAATCGCTTCTGAACGAAATCATTGTCGATCCTGCCGTCGAACATTTCGATCAGATGGTCGCGAAGGGTAAGGCGCAGCCTTTCGATCGAGCTGTTCTTCATGATGATGGCTTGGAGTCCCGGAACATGGAGAACCTTCATATAGAAGGATTCTACAATTGAATCCGAAAACTCCACCACGATCGGCTGATATTTCTTGAGCATATTCAAATCTTCCACCGTCAGGCCGATCATATCGAGCTGCACCATGAATTCGTCTTCAAGGGATTCGATACTAGCTGGAGCATAAACGTTACCGGAATGAGCGTCGGGTTGGGGCGATAGCGTCGAGATTGCATTGGCATTTCTCCGGAATAGCGACGTGAAGGCATGATAGGGGCATTTTCCCATGTGATTGGCTCTCCTCAACTTGCGAATCGCAAACAGAATGACGGTCACTTTTGTATAATCTTTGTATAAATGACTATAGTTCTCTACGCCTATAAAGGCTATATAATTATCGCATTGAAATGGCGCATTTTCCATTTATTATATATTAGTTTCTTGGAATTTTGTCGAATCCAGTCTCTTTTTTTGGGTCAAAGCACAAAAAAACCTCGTGCCGGACACGAGGTTGAAACGATTAATCTTTATATAGATGACACGCCGTTGCGTGATTGCCGGAAACCGTCTGCAGTTCAGGCCGTATGGAGCGGCATTCGGGCATCGCCATCGGGCAGCGGGTATGGAACGCGCAGCCTGGCGGCTGATTGCGCGGGCCGGGTACGTCTCCAGCCAATACAATCCGCTCCCTGCGCTTCGCCGGATCCGGCTCTGGGATGGCTGAGATGAGCGCTTGCGTATAGGGATGAAGGGGATGGCTGAATACCTCGTCGGTAGGTCCTACCTCCACCATTCTGCCCAAGTACATTACACCGATCCGATCGCTTATAAACCGGACGACCGACAGGTCATGAGAAACGAACAAGTAGGTCAGCGCCAGCCGATTCTGCAAATCCTGCATCAAGTTCAAAATCTGGGCCTGGATCGATACATCGAGCGCCGAGACCGGCTCGTCGAAGACGACGAACTTCGGCTCCAGAATAAGCGCTCGGGCGATGCCGATCCGCTGCCGCTGTCCGCCGGATAATTCATGCGGATACCGGTCGCCATGATGAGGCGTCAGTCCGACGACCTGCAGCATTTCATCCACCTTGGCACGGATAGCGTCGCCGGATAAGCGCAGATGGGTCCGAAGCGGCTCCTCCAGCGTCTTCCGTATCGTCCACTTCGGATCTAACGATCCGTAGGGATCTTGAAAGACGATCTGCATGTCGGTCTTCAACCGCCGCATCTCCTCCGCGTTCAGCTGCGTGATGTCCGTTCCCTCGAACCGAATGCTGCCGGCCGTCGGCTCAATAAGCCTTAGCAGCGTCTTGCCCAGCGTTGTCTTGCCGCAGCCGGATTCGCCCACAACGGCGAACGTTTCGCCCTTGCCGATCGTCAGGGAGACGCCGTCAAGCGCCTTGGCGGTTTCTTCCGATTGGCGGAAGATGCCCTTCCGGACCGAATAATGCTTTTTCAAATCTTTTATTTCAAGCATGGGCATTGCCGTCATCGCGATTCCCCCCTGTACAGATGGCATTTGCACCGGTGCCCGTCTCCGAAATCGAATGAACCCGGCTCGCTCGTCTCGCAAACCTCCATCCGGGACGGACAGCGCGGCGCGAAGCGGCAGCCTGCCGGATAATCCGCGGGCTGAGGCACTTGTCCCGGAATCGAGTACAGCCGTTCCTGACCGCCGGAGAACTGAGGCAGCGAATTCATTAATCCGATCGTATACGGATGCTTCGGCTCCCGGAACAGCGTCTCGACGTCCCCTTCCTCGACGATCTGCCCTGCGTACATGACCGATACCCGGTCGCACATCTCGGCGATAACGCCCAAGTCATGGGTAATGAGCATAATAGCCGTACCGCGTTCCCGCTGCAGCTTCCGCATTAAATCCAATATCTGCGCCTGAATGGTAACGTCGAGCGCCGTCGTCGGTTCGTCTGCGATCAGAACCTCCGGATTGCAGGCCATCGCCATCGCAATCATGACCCGCTGCCGCATTCCGCCGGACAGCTGATGCGGATACACATTGATCATCTGCTCCGGCATCGATATGCCGACATCGCTTAATAAGTCGATGGCTTCCTTGCGGGCGGCCCGCCGGCTTTTGTCCGAATGCTGCCGGATTGCTTCTTCCAATTGCCGGCCGATCTTGAACACGGGATTCAACGCCGTCATCGGCTCCTGAAAGATCATCGCAATCTTATTGCCGCGAATCTTGCGCATCTCCGATTCCGTCATGCGGGTCAAGCTCTGACCGTTCAGACGGATATCGCCGCCTGCAACAGCTGCCTGCCCTTCGGGCAGCAGCCCCATGATCGACAGGGACGTCACGCTTTTCCCGCTGCCGGATTCCCCGACGATGCCTAACGTTTCGCCAGGGCTCAGCGATACATCGATGCCATCGACCACCCGGACGGGAGCAGCCGCAGTTTGAAACTCCGTTCTTAACCCGCTCACTTCCAACAGCTTCGTCATAGTTGCCTCCCCTGAAACGCTCTTGTTCAATGTTAAAGCCGAAGCCGCCTTCCCCCGTAACAGCTGTGCGACATAATACCCGGTAAGCCGCGAAGGATGCGGCAGTCGGGCTAAAACCCCCGAATATGACTCGGGGGCTTCGCTATTATTTATAGATCGAGACAAAACGGAGGATTTCGTCCGGATAAAAAATGTACCCTTGGACATTCTTATTAAAACCGGCAATCAGATTCGTTTCATACAGATAAGCCCATGGCGAATCGGCGGAAACTTGATTCTGTACCGCTTTGTACAGCTCCAGCCGCTTGCTTTCGTCCGGCTCGGCGTTCGCTTTGGCCAGCAGATCGTCCACCGCCGGACTGTTGTAGGCCGCATAGTTGGAAGCGCCCTTGCTGTCGAGCAAGAATCCGTAATGATACGACGGATCGTTCACAAGCGATGTGTATTTTCCGAGGAATGCCGCTGCTTTCTTATTGTTCACAAGCTCACGGTATTGTGCAGGCGCCACTTTGTTAATGTTCAAGGTCACGCCAACCTTCTCCAGCTCGGATTTAAGCAGTACCGCAATGTCCTCATAGTCCTGCGTGGAGGAGTTCACGGTCAGATCGAACGTGAAGCCGTTCTCCAGTCCCGCTTCCTTCAACAAGGCTTTGGCCTTCTCCACATTGTATTCATAGACATAGCCCTCCGCAGAGTGGGCAGGCGACTTGCTCGAGATCGAGCTCGTCATCGGTGCGCCTTGTCCATACACGACATCTTGAATGAGCTTGTCCTGCGGGATTAAATAATGGATCGCCTGTCTTACCTTCAGCTGGTCAAATGGCTTGAATTGCGCGTTCATTCCCAAGTAAACGATCCGGTTCGTCGGCTCCGAGCTGATCACCAGATTTTCTTTCTTCGCAAGGCTGGCGACGTCCTTCGGCGGAATGTCCATCGCAACGTCGACATCCCCGTTCTGCAGCAGAAGCTCGCGGTTCGAAGCTTCCTTCACAAATTTGACGATGATTTTGTCCGCTTTCGGAGCGCCCTTCCAATAATCCTTGTTCGCTATGAATACAGCCTCGGTGGCCGGATCCCACTTCTCCAAGGTGAACGCTCCGGAGCCTGCGGAATTTTGAGTCAAGTAATCATCCGGGTTCTTCTCGGCTACGGAAGGATCCACAATCGAGAACGTGAAGGTAGCCAGATATTTCAGGAACAAATGATTGGGTGCGCCCAATTTGAATTCGACGGTCTTTTCGTCGATTTTCGTAACGGATTGAATGTTCGCGAGCTTATAGAGGCTGCCGCCCTCACCCTTGGATTGCAGGCGCTCGAACGAGTACACGACCGCGTCCGCGTTCACCGGCTCTCCGCTATTGAATTTCACCCCGTCCCGCAGCGTAAAGGTATAGGTCTTCAAATCGTCGGATATCGTCCACTTCTCAGCCAGAGAAGGCTCGATCAAATCGGTGCGTCCGACCGTCTTGCCATCCTTCTCCTCGGTTCCGCTCGTCACCAATTGATCATACAAGGCGAATACATAGCTGCCCGATGTCAGGTCGGCCGCATCATGCGGATCCATCGTTTGGCCGGCGCCTTGCGAGAAGGCGATCGTCACCGTCTTGCCTTGCGCATCGGATGAGCCATCGGACTTGTTGTTCTGCGTCTGATCGCCAGTGCCTGCGTTATTCTTCGGATTCGCGCTGTTCGTGCAGCCGACAATGATGCTCAATATTAATAAGGCCGAGATGACCGCCAATAGCTGTTTCTTTTTCATTCGAATCCACTCCCCATATCGTTTATTTATTTATAACTGTGAACGAAATGGAACGTTTCGTTCATTCTACTTTCTAGAGGTTCGGGCATGCGGATCCAGAATGTCGCGCAGACCGTCTCCAAGCAAGCTGAAACCGAGAATCGTCGTCGCGATGGCAACGCCCGGGAAGACCGTCATCCACCATTCGCCCGACAAAATATAATCCCGTCCATAGGAAATCATCGCGCCCCATTCCGCTGTCGGCGGACGGACGCCAAGGCCGATAAAGCTCAAGCTCGACGTCGTCAAGACGGCCGATCCCAGTCCCAATGTAATTTGCACAAGCAGCGGGGCGAAGGCATTCGGCAGCACATGCCCATATAGGATGGCGCCATGCTTGACCCCGAGCGCCCGGCTGGCTTCGATGTATTCCTTCTCTTTAATGACGATGGTTTGTCCGTACATGAGCCGGGCAAACTCCGGTATGCCGACGATTCCGACCGCGAGCAGCGCCCCGAGAAGCCCTGGGCCGATGGATGCCGCAAGCGCCATGGCCAGAATCAGCGACGGGAAAGCAAGCAGCGTATCCATTACGCGCATGATAATATTCCCTATTCTCCCACCGAAATACCCGGCAATAGCGCCGAGCGGAACGCCGATGAAGAACGCAATGCCGACGGCTACGAAGCCCGTCCAGATCGTAACTTGCGCTCCATATAGAATACGGCTGAAGATATCCCGGCCGAAGTTATCGGTGCCCAGCAAGTGCGCCGCGCTCGGCGGCAGCAGCTTGTCTGCCGTATTGATCTCATTCGGCGGATATGGCGCGATTAACGGCGCCAAGCAAGCCAGCACGACCCATACCAATACGAGAAGTAACCCTACAAGCGCTAAACGGTTACGGACTAACCTGCCAACAACATTTTTCCATGTACTCGTTCTATTCATAACGCACCCGCGGATCCAACGCTCCATAGAGCAGTTCAACGATAAGATTGATAATGCCATAAAGTACCGCGCTGATCAGGGTCATCGCCTGAATGGGCGCATAATCGGCGGCGAGAATGGATTCCGTTACATAGTTGCCTATGCCCGGCCATACGAAGATCGTTTCCGTAATGACCGCCCCGCCGAGCAGATAACCGAATTGCAGACCGAGAACGGTCAGTGTCGGAATGAAGGAATTGATCAGACCGTGCTTGTAGATCACCGCTCCTTGCGACAATCCTTTGGCCTTGGCCGTCCGCATGAAATCCTGCTTAACAACCTCCAGCATGCTGGCTCTGATCATCTTGGTCACGACAGCCATCGTCCCCATGCTTAGACATAAGGCCGGCATCAGCAGGTGAAGAAGCGAATCCTTGAGCGCCACCATATCCCAGCTCAGCAGGCTGTCCACCACATACAGTCCCGTCACATGCGTCGGCGGATTAATATCCCCGCTGATTCGCCCCACAGGCGCCGGCAGCCAGCCAAGCTTCGAATAGAATAACGTAATAAGCAGCAGACCGAGCCAGAAAATCGGCATCGAGGATCCCAGAAGCGAGAGGAGACGCGTCGAATGATCGAACAGCGAATCCTTGCGGGATGCCGCCAGGACGCCCATAGGCAGCGCGATGATAAGCGCAATGAAGATGCTTGCCAGCGTCAGCTCGACCGTTGCGGGGAATCGCGAGGCGAAATCGGATGCAACTGAATGTCCCGTATGCCACGCAAATCCAAGATCTCCCCGGGCAAGCTGCTTGATATATTCCCAGAATTGAATGTACAGGGGCTGATCAAACCCATATTGCTCGCGCACCTTGTCCACGAACTCGGGGAGCGCTTGTTCCCCCGTTATCATTAAAGCCGGGTCACCCGGTAAAACCCGCGTCAAGATGAACGTCACCACAACGATTCCGATCAAACTCGGAACCATCATCGCCATCCGCCGGAGTACGTATCCCAGCAACTTTCTTCACCCTCTCTCGATGCCAGCCTGACTTAGTAGGAATGGGCTTCTGTCTCGATACGGACCCCGACCTTCAAGGTTGTGCCGATCGTACACACGCGCTCCGCCTCATGGATGAGCTTGTCTGCGTAGTCGGGGCCTATAATACCCGGAAGCGACACAATAATCTCGAATCGCTCGACACGGGAAGGCAGGCTCTTCGCCTTGAAGGCTTCAACCGCGACGCTGATCTTGCCCGCATCGACGGAATCCTTCTCCATCAGCTTCACGAGCGAAATCGATACGCATAACGCAAGCGAGCTGGACAACAGCTCGATGGGCGACAGCCCGTCTTCTCCAGGCGTGAGCCGTCCAATCCCCTTGTAGCCTTGATCGTTCGATATTTCATATTGGGAGCCGTTATCCCAATTCACGGTTACCTTATGACTCATATGACCGTCCCTCTCTCACTCTTGATCTCATTAAATGCCCAGCAGTCCGAAAAATTCGAACTGCACCGTTTCCGCGGCCAATTGCTCCGCCGACCGCTGCGCCAGATCCGATTCCGGATGGACCGGACCGAACAGCCATCTGGCCATGACCCCTTCGATCAGACTCATCAGCAGCGCCGCTCGCATATGCATATCGCTTGATTTCGGCAGCATGCCGAACTCGATCGCCCGCTCAATATTCCGGCGGAAGGCTTCTTCCATCGCAATGCGGGTATCCCTTACGCCTTGACGAATCGTCTCGTCCGCGCCGCCCTCTGTCAGAAGAAGCTCCATAAAGTATCTGTTTTCTTGCCCAAATTGAAAAATGTCCTTCAACAGCCGCTGCGAGCCTTGAACCATGATCTGCACCGATCCGTTCTGGGTGGGATAGCCCCTCTCAATGACCATCAGCAGGCCTTCCCTCCCGACGCGGATAATCTCCAGCGCGATCGCTTCTTTGCTCTTGAAATACCAGTAGAACGTTCCTTGCGCTACTCCGGCTTGGGCTACGATATCCGAAATCTTCGTACTATGGTAGCCGTATTTGGCAAACCGCTCGACTGCGACCGCCAATAACTGCTCCCGGCGCGTGTCACGCAGCAGCACCTTGTTGTCGGAGCTAATGGCAATCACAACCTCTCGATTGATTAGTCAGTCAGTTTTGATAAAATATATCTTATCGGGTAACTCGGAATTTGTCAATCCTTCTTTCGCGCACGCTTACAGCCCATTGGGTACGCGGTTCTTGGCATCATAAAGAGCCTTGACCCGGTACGGTCAAGGCTCCTATTTCGACTGTAAGCGGATAGGCTTACAGCTGCACGCACCATCTCGGGCGGCGGCTGTAACGCCGTTTTGCACCGTTACAGCTCTCGGCAATCGAGTACTCGCATACTCGAAGTGCAGCGCCTCACGCCTATCCTACAGCTGCAAGCTACTAGATAAATCCGCGGCCCTTATAGTCTTGAGCGCCCGAGGCTGTCAGCTGCTCCAATTCCTGAAACAATCCCTCATCCAGCCGTTTGAAATTGAAGCACGACTTCCCCTGCATCCTCTTGCGCAATTCGGTTGAAATGCCATCCAGCAGCGAAGGATTGACATATACCGGCATGAGGTGAAAGCTCACATAGTTCTTCTTCCATGTGACCGCTCCGAAGAAAATCGGCAGCTTGTTAGCCGGATAAATGGTAAAGGTGTCTAAATAGTAGTTGATATCCGTATCCGCCTTCACATCCAACGAGGCTTCATACGGCAGCAAGATTTGTTTAAGACGCGCAAAGATAGCCGCAAATTCAGTATCCGACATTGGATCCGCCTCCTATTCCCGATGGTACGCAGCCGATCGTCTCCGATCATCCGTTCCATGTATCGTCATTTTGTAATCAGAGGTTTCTTAACTGACCGCTGCCTGTGACCGCTACGCTGTTGGTCCGGCATGATGAAGGAAACGGCGGTGCCTGATCCCTCCTATAATTGTTTGATTACCTTCGCAGGGTTCCCGCCTACGACAACGTTATCGGGTACATCTTTTGTAACGACTGCACCGGAAGCGACCACGACATTATGGCCGATTTGAACGCCAGGATTTATGACGGCTCTCCCGCCTATCCAGACATTATGACCGATTGTTACCGGCTTTCCGTATTCTGCCCCCGTTATTCTCTCCTGTGCATCCAGGGGATGTGTTGCGGTATAGATGTGTACGCCAGGTGCAAGAAAAACATTATCACCAATCTTAATTTCACAAACATCCAGTAATACACAGTCGAAATTAGCATAAAAGTTCTCGCCAACAACATTTTCTCTTTCTCTGTTTTCATTCTGAACAACTCCTAAGATCTGTTTCATTAATATGTCAAAGCAACATATGATTAATATGATGTACAATTCGATTTTCTATCTTCAAAAAAACCATTCCTCTTCAAGAAGCCATTCAATCTTTCTGAAAACAAGAGCACGCTGCAGCAGCAACCAGCCGAATAATGGCTTCGATACTATCAGAAATTCCAGGCTATGACTAGAATTTTTCAAAGTTCAACGAGAAAAACAGCCTTGCTGCAAATAATTGCGAACAAAGGCCGTTTGTATGCATGCATTGCCCCTTTACAGGGAAAACCGTGCTGGCGGCGGCTTGCGACTCAACTAATCTCTAATGGTATAGGTGTAATTGAACCGGCCGTCCGGAGCCGTATCCCCGTACAAATAAAAGTCGAGAATGTCGCCTTCGAGCGGAACGTTATCGGCCCACTTGAAGGAGACCCGAATTTCCCCGCCTCCGGATGCTCCCGCCGCGAGCCATTCTCTTGGAATGGCCAGCATATATTCATTGCCCTCCGCACGATGCGCGAGCTCGCCCACAGGACGCCAGCTCCAGCCGCCTTCGCACGCCTCCAAAGCTGCAGCCGGCCCGCTGCCGGAAGTCCGGTTGACGATATAATGATATCCTTCCCACGCCGGCTGATCCGAGCCTTGAATACGCAGCAGCAGCGTCATCCATGACGGGCCGCCCGGCGGCGTCAGCTCGTCCTTCGTGCGGGCATAGAAATAGAGGAAGCGCTCGTCATGGGCAGCCTTCATCGTGACGAAATCGTTGCGGCCCGACCGATTCACGTATCGCCCTGCAGTCCCCCAGCCGTCGTGATCGCGATGAACCGTGTCGCACGCATCATCCTTGTATTCCAGCTGAGTCTCCTTCCATTGCGAGAACGGCCCTTGGATATCGATCGATAACGGCGGCGCGGAGGTTTGTTTATCGCGGACCCCTTTGAATTTGCGGATATACGAAATCAATTGATAATAATAGCTGTCTCCGTGGCCACCCCGCATCGGCTCGATATCCCGGCTGTTCTCGTGATCGAACTGATCCACGAACATGACCGGATAACGCACGCCGTTAAACTCGTCATAGCGGGAGGCGATCCATTCATTCCAGCCCGTCACGAACACGAAGCTCGGGTCAAGCTCGAGCGCCCGTTCCCACTGCTCCGCGAAGTTGAGGCCGTACGGCGTATCTTCCGCGCGGCCTGAATGCTTCCCGCCGGAATAGCTGCGCCCAAGTGCTCCAGGCTCGCTTAACGAGCCCAGCCGCCCGTCGACGGCATTCTGCGCGACGCCGACCGAAACCTGTTCCACCTTCCCTTCCGAATCGTAGAATGCATGCTGCGGGTATACCTCGAGCCACGACCATTGGTCCGGACCGGACGGTCCGACGAAGTAGGACGGCTCCGGTTTGCGGAAGGTGAAGAACTCGCGGTGCTCGGGGAGCACCTTATCCGGATCGGCCAGAATAAGCGGCTTGCCCTTCCACGGAAACCACAGCTCCGGATGCAGATTCGGCTCATACAAGTCGCGGAACAATTCGGCGACCACCCGCGACGGATCCCAGAACGGCGTCAAGAAAGCGATCTGGGGCGTTCTGGCCCCCTCTTGTCTCATCTCGGCGTAGACGCTTAATAACGTCATGTAACAATGCTTGTAGGTGAATTGATTCGTGACGTCGAAAATAATCGTGTCCACGCCCGCGTCCGCAAGCAGCTGTGCATGCTGCCTGATCACGTACCGGTCATCCGATAAGTAGTAGCCGGTCAGCGGCTCACCCCAGTGATGAAATTTCGTCATCGGCCCCCAGGCCGGATGGGAACCGTCATGAATCGCTTCCGGATGCTTCTCCAGAATGGCGCTCACATCGAACGGCCCCTCCGTTCCGTGCTGTCCCATCCACAGAAAATAGAACATCCCTACGAATTTATCCGGCTTCGGAGGTCCGACTTCCGCGTAACCCGGCAATTCCCGGCTTAGCCCGTCTATAGCCGTCCATGTGTCGCTCTCGTTATCGATGATTGGCACTGCATCCTTATTCTCCATCCCTGCACCTCCATGAGAATAGACCCGCTTACGTATTCATCACATACACACATACTGCCAGTTGATTTCAAGAACCAGATCGAAAGCATGGATAGCGCTTACAAGATGAGTCCATTCGCTCGCCTTACCTAGTTGTCTTCCATACCGACTACACTATTTCCTTTTTCATTATACATTTTTTATAAAAGGTATACATTTTGCCGATTTTATTCGTTTTGGTATACATCACTCCAGCGGCGCCCATCAAGGGAATAGCTCCCCCGCAGCCGATTTCAAGATGTAGATCCGATTGTTCTCGATCCGGAACATAGGCTCCGTTACGCCAGAAGACTCGCCGTCTGCGATCAGCACAGACTGACCGTCGGACGGGACAAGCCTGATCGATTTACCCTCAAGCTGAAGCAGCGCTTCCCGCGTGACCGAATTCCACTCCACCGTCCCTTTGTCGTCGACCCATTCCCGGAGCGACAGCCACTCCTCGCCGGAACGCGCCTTCTGAATCGCTTCTTTCGCTTGTTCATGCTGGCTTTCCGTCCAGCTCCGCTTCCATTTCGACGGGCCCATAGAGAAGGTTACCGGCTTAACACGATCCGTCAAAATAGCGAACTGGTAGCCCTTATCCTTAAAATATCGGATGATTTCAGGCAGCGCCTTGACGGACTCGCCATGCCCGCTCCCGTCGTGCATCAGCAAGACAATTTCGTCCTTCAGCTTCGCCTGCTTTACGTTCCTGACGATCTCTGCGGCAGGCACATTCCGTCTCTTCGAATCACCCGAATCCATATTCCAGTCGAATATCGTATAACCGGCCTCGCGTATATACTTGAAATAGGACGCGTCGAAGTTCGTGTGCGTCCCTCCTGGCGCACGCAGCAGTGCCGTATGCTTTCCCGTTATGCGGGTTAGAATATCGTCGGTCCGCTTCACCTGATTCCAGAACCCCATAAAATCTTCATACAGCTCTTTATAGACATGATTGTACGAATGATTGCCTATCGCATGCCCTTCGTTCACGATCCGAAGGACGGTATCTTCGTAACGATCTGCCGATTCTCCCAGCACGAAGAAGGTGGCAGGCACGCCATTGCTTGCGAGAATATCGAGCACCTGAGGCGTCAGCTTACTCGGGCCGTCATCGAACGTCAAATAGACCGTGCCCTGCTTCTTAACCGGGGATTGTGCGGCCTTGGAATCCTGCGCATCCGCTTCATGCGGCCGCGCCAATCCGCATACCATTACAACAAACACCACAGCCAGCCAAGTCCAGTACGTCCGATTGCCCTGTCTCTCTATCATTCTATCTTCATCCTCCTACCCAGGAATGGTTTGTTGATAGAGTATATGGCCATAGCGGGGGAAATAGACGCCCTTCCCGACGAACTTCCGGCTTGAATACGCCAAGAGGGCTGCCCCGCTGATAAACAGCGAAGGCAGCCCTCTTGACTGGCGTATCCGTAAAGTTGTCACCCGCGGCCCGAGCGGATAAACAGCGGCTTAATAAATGTATTGACCGTTTGCTCGGCAATCTGTGCCGATGAATATCCGGAATCCCGCAAGTAAAGCATCAACTCGGGTCTTATCGAGGAAGCCATTACACTGGAAACGAACATCGGGTCGAGCGCGATGAGGTCCCCCTTGGCCGCCGCTTCCTCCAACAAGCCTTGTATCGTTTCGCGAAAAAATATGAAAGGAGGGATCTGGAACAAGCAATCTCTCGAATCCTCGAGCCTCTCGCAATGGAACACGGTCTTGACCCATTCCAAATCCTCATTCAGAAATTCAACCAAACTCGTCATAATCCGAGAGAGCCGCTCTACGGCCGGAGCGTCCGCATTCTCCTGCAAATAATCGACGATCGACTGCTTAAACCGATCGAACTTCGTTTCCATCAAACTGAGACATAGACTGCTCTTATTCGGATAACGACGATATAACGTTCCTTGGCCGATGCCGGCCGACTTCGCAACCTGATGCATGCTGACGGCTTCAACGCCGTGCTCGTCGAACAGCTGCTGGGCTGTTCTCATAATTTCCAAGCGAAGTCTATCCGTACCCTTTTCCATCTTCGTCCCTTCCTTTACAAGCTGCTGGAAACGTCTGAATCACGCCACTTCTTTCTTCTCCTGCTCAGGCGACACGTTCACGCGTTTGATAAACAACCCGATCACAAGTGCAATGATACCGACGAGGAATGCGATCAAGAAAGCATCCTGCAAGCCGGCAACCAAGCCTTCGGCTTCTGTAGCCTGCGGATTGGAAGCAAAATAGTTCTTCGTTCCCGACGACATGATGCTGATGAACAGCGCCGTGCCGATTGCACCGGCTACCTGCTGCAGCGTGTTCAGAATCGCCGTTCCATGCGGATACAGGTGACGGGGGAGCTGATTAAGCCCGGTCGTCTGCGCCGGCATCATGACCATTGAAATTCCGATCATCAGTACGATATGAAGCGTGACTACGTAACCCGCTGTCGTCTCGACGGATATGTCTTTGAAGAAAAAGATCGATATCAGTACGAGCACCAGACCCGGGATGATGAGCACCCTTGGCCCGAATTTATCGAACAGCTTGCCGGAGATCGGCGCCATAATTCCGTTCACGACCCCGCCCGGCATGAGCGTAAGACCCGCCTTGAAAGCCGTCATCAGTAGAGCGGTCTGCAGGAATAACGGAAGCAGAATCATCGTGGAGAACAAGGTCATCATGAGAACGAGCAGAAGCACGGTCACGATCGAGAACATCGGATACTTGAACGCACGAAGATCGAGAATCGGCTCCCGTACGATAAGCTGCCGGATAATGAACAATATCAGCCCGATGCCGCCGGCAACCAGCGTCCATACGACGGCCGGATCGGACCATGAGCCTTCGCCCGCTTTACTGAAGCCGTATACGATCCCGCCAAAACCGATGCTCGACAGGACGATGGACAGAATGTCGACCTTCGGTTTCGTCAGGTCCGTCACATTCCTCAGAAACATTGAGGCAAATAGGATCGAGAAGATCGCCAGCGGAATAACAAGGATAAACAGCCAGCGCCAGCTGAGATGGTCGATGATGAATCCCGACAAGGTAGGACCGATTGCCGGTCCGAACATAATAACGAGACCGATCATCCCCATCGCCGCACCCCGGTTCTCCGGAGGATAGATCACGAGGATCGTATTCATCATAACCGGCAGCATAAGCCCCGTACCGAGGGCTTGCACGATCCGGCCGACTAGCAGCAGCTCGAATGATGGCGCCGCGGCGCATATGACCGTTCCGGCCAAGAATAGAATCATGGCCGACAAGAACATCTGCCTGGTCGTAAACCACTGCTGAAGCAGTGCGGTTACCGGCACGAGTATGCCGATTACGAGCATATACACGGTGGACAGCCACTGAATCGTGGAAGGCCCAATGCCGAATTCTTTCATTAAATCTGGAAAAGCGATGTTGAGCAGCGTTTCATTCAGAATCGCCACGAACGCCCCAATAATTAGAGCGGCTACGATCGGCCCTCTCTTGATCCCGCTCAAATCAACGGGGGCCTGTTTCTCTGTGCCTGCAGCATTCAAGTTTCTCTTCCTCCTCCGGCCTGCGGACAATTGTCCGCATCCAACAAAAAAATGACCGGACAACTGTCCGGTGTTCTGATTCTAGCAGAAAGCCAACCAATTTGTCAAAAATAATTTCAGTCGGCTTCCTCCTCCTTCACCTCGCCGATATCCTCCACGGCATCGAATACGTCTGCCGGCGGGACATTCGTTATCTCATCCTGCCGGATCGCCTGCTCGCGGATTAGAGCCGTAATATACGCCAGCTCCGCTTCATCTGTGACATTATCATCACGCCCGGTATTCATGCTTCTGCCTCCTTTTATGCCTATTGTATGAAGCTATCGCCCATACTTTATGCGGATCGGCACCTTTCTATCCCTGATATGTAGATTGAACGTATGTATGGCAAGCAAGCCATTGCGCAGGCAGATTATTATTACGGTCGCCATCGTTGCCGGATTTCCTTGTGAAATCCAGTAACGATGGCGGCCGTTAACGCTTCTCCAGAATCATTCTTCCTGCTCCACTCGTTGTTGCCTCCGTTGTTCCCACCTTCTATATAGAAGGTGGGAACACCCTAGTATCGTCAGTCTTGACGGCTAAACGGCTCCAATAGAAGGCCAGCGCAGCTCGATACCCGCTTGCACGAGCAGCTGCTGGAAGGCCTTCAGGTGCTTCCCGTCGTTCCGGACCGCTCTCGGCTCGATCCCGTGTTCGATACAATAGGCCGCCAAATACCCGGCAGACTCGCCGATGTTCCATTCGACCGGATGCAGTCTGTAGCATCCGTTCGTAATATGGGTGGTGCCGATATTCTTGCAAGCTGCCAGCAGATTGTTCGTTCGGACGGGAATCAGACTGCCCAGCGGAATTTGGAACGGCAGGCTCGGCACGTCGATGTACGTGCGAAGCCCGGTGCTCGGATGGAGATCGATCCGGTAACACCCTACGCCGACGGAGTCGAAATAATCCATCGCTTTGCCTTCCGGGCGGCTAGCCGGACTGAGATGCTGCTCCACTACCGTACATTCGGCGGCGATCCGGCGCGATTCCCGGATGTACGGGCTCTTCGCCAGCCCGTCGGCCGTGCCGGTCACATCCGGACGAAGACGCAAGCCCGGATACCCCTTCCCGCCATCCGGACGGGGGGCCTCGGTCTGCATCCAATACAGCAGCGAGAGGCTCAGCTGTCTCGCATTCTCAAGATGCTTCTCCCGCTCTTCCGGGCTGACGTCAATAATAGAGCCCAGCCAATAGTCGTTCTGCGGCCAATTGACGACCGTTATATCGCTGTCGAAGCTTCCTTCGGCAAACTGTGAACGATCGATGAACCGCCGGTATTGCCATAAGGAGAACGATTGCCCGTCAGGGAACAGGCTGTACCGGATCGGCTCGAGCGTATGCGGCACAAGGCCCGTCCAGCTCAACTGCTTGTCCGGCCAGAAGTCCGCGCGATACTGCTTCCAGAATTCATACTGCGCCGGTTTTGCGATCGTATGATCTTCGCCTTCGATATGATCGACGACGAAGCACCATGTGAACGCCTGCATGTCCGCCGGATCCGCCTGTCCCGGCAGCGCATGCGGTTCCCCGGTTTGCGCCGCGGATTCCGCCCCCGTCACATACTCCGTCCCCGTGATCGGAAGAACATCCCCTTCTTCCGTTGCGTCGAGGAAATAGGCTGCGGTCAGAACCGATATCTCACCCGATGCCTCATCACTCACATGGATGGCACGGACGCTGTCGCCCTCCCTCTCGGCATGAACGGCCCGGTGACGGTCCATAATCGTAAGCTTCCCGCTGTGGATATACGGGGCCAGCATGTCCCGCAGAACCGCCAGAGCCACCCTCGGCTCATGGGAGATGCGGCTCACCGTCGCGCTGCCCGGATTGAATTGCAGGCGGCTTCGCGCCTCCTCCGTAAGCGGGAAGTTGCGCTTGTAATACTCCCTTACCCGGCTGCGGTATTCCCGATAACTGGACGTACACCCGAACTGCTCGATCCAAGGATGTTCATCCGGCGGAACCGCTTGGCTGGTCAGCTGCCCGCCGATCCAATCCGTCTCCTCCGTCATAATAACGCGTCTTCCTGCTTTGGCCGCAGCCAAGGCGGCGGCACAGCCGCCCAGGCCGCCTCCGATAATGGCGATATCCGCTTGCTTGTAAGCCGTCATCCCGTTACCCTCCATACTTCAGCAGCGTTCCCATCACGCCCGGCTTCACACTGTAGTTCTCGTACGCTTCCGCGGCGCGCTCGAACGGGAAGATATCGGAGATGAGCGGCGCTACGGCAATGCGCTTCTCCGCCAGCAGGTGAATATAAGCCCCGATATTACGGCCTTCCGTCCATCGCACGAACCCGATCGGATAATCCCGGTTATCCCTTTCGTAGCCTGTATCGTACCGTCCCGGGCCTCCCGCGCGCGAGATGAGCACCTGAACTTCCTTGCCGAACATCATGTTTCTGGAAAATGAGGTCGTCAAATCGCCGACGATGACGATCTTCCCCTTATCCCGGATCCAAGTCATCGAGCGGTTAATCAATTCTTCGCCCGGGCCGCCTGCGCACAGAAGCACGCAATCCGCGCCTGGACCGCCCGTGACGTCAGGAAGCCGCTCTTCCAGCTGCTCCTGCGAGGCGTAGGCATGCACGATTCCCTGCTGCTTCAACAGCTCTACCCGGCCGGCGTTCACATCTAAACCCGCCATGCGGAACGCCGCAGCGGACGCAATCTGCGCCGTAATCTGGCCGAGGATGCCCAGTCCGACGATGACCGCCGACTCCCCGAACCGGATATCCGCCGTGCGGAGTGCATGAATCGCGATTGCGCCCAGCCCCGCGAAGGCGGCTTCCTCCGGACGCACATGATCCGGCACGACGGCCGTCAGATTGGACGGAACCGTCATCCATTCGGCATGACGCACATAAGGCGCGCCGTAACAAGCCACACGCTGGCCGATCTCAAGGCCCGTGACGTTCGGGCCGATCCGCTCGACAATGCCGACGGCGCTGTAGCCGAGTACGACCTCCTGCTCCGCGGCCCGCTTCAGAAACGACATCTCCGTACCCGGACTAATCGCGGAATATTCGGTCCGGATCCGCACATGGCCGGCCGGAGGCTCGATCAGCTCCGTTTCCGCTATGACAATCTCGCCTTTAATCGCTGCTACCGCTTTCATAACCCGCTCCTTCTGGCTCAATCCCCCGGATTTTTACGGTACTCGCTCGGGGAGATCCCATAATATTTTTTAAACGTCGTCGTAAAGGTCGATGAATTCATATAGCCCGTCTTCTCGCCGATTTCGGCAATGCTCAGGTCCGTATGCTTCAGCTGTTCCCTGGCATGCGACAGCCGGACCTTGTTCAGGTATTCCACGTAATTGACGCCGAAGGTTTTCTTGAAATAGTTCGAAAAATATTTCGGGCTCGTATCCAGCACCTCGGCCATATGGTCGAGATATAAATTTTCCATATAGTGCAGCTCGATATACTGCGAGATGAAGGCCGGATTCAGCTTGCTCTTCTGGTCCTGGCTGCGCTTGCTTGCCACGTATTGCACCGCCTCCAGCAGCGCATCCTGAATGTCCTTGTAACCGTATGCGTTCTCCACCTTCTGCAGAAAGTCGGCTTCCAGCCGGTAGAGCTCCTTGGCGAGCGCAGGCGAAACCTCGATCTGCTTCATCATGTGGGACAAGATGCTTCTGGCTGCATGCACAAGCTGATGATGATGGATGCCCCGGTCCGCATTTTCCTTGATCAGGTCGGTAATAATCCGCACGCCCTCGTTCGTCTTCCCGCTGAGCATGCAGTTGGACAACTTCTCGATTTTCTCGAACGGAAAATGCATGTCAGCCACGAAACGGATAGACGTTGTGTCCAGGACCGCTCCGGCCGGATTGACATTCCGGTACTGCATGCCGTTCATAATCTCCTGATAGGCCGCGCGGCAGTTTCTCATATGGGAATCGTAAACTTTGCTGATGCACGCCCAGAGCATGAAGCCCTTCAGCTCCTCTTTCTCCGCCCGTTGAACGAACGCTTCCAGACGGCCGATGACGGCTGCCCGTTCGGACGAATGGCCGATGCCGATCATGGCCAGAAACTGCAGCTGACTCGAATGGAAGACGACGACATGGCCGGCTTCCACCTGCAGGCCGGCTCTTATCGCCTCGGTCATCTCCTCGATGGACAGATCCGTCTGCTCCTTGTCCGCATGAAGCCCTTTCAAATGGATGGCTGCCATGACGAATTGGCGGTCCCGAAAGAAATACGGGTAGTACTTCTGCATCTGGATTTCATATTCCTGGGAGTGGTTATGCGAATCAAGCGTTTGCAGGAACACGCCTCTGCGGATTTCCAGATCGACGAAATTCATCTGCTTCTTGAGCGATTCGTTCTCGGCCTGCACCTTCACGATCCCGCTATGGATTTTGCGGAAATCATTGCCCTTGATGCTTCCCCCGCCAAGCAGCTTCAGAATCCCCTTCACCGGCCGGTATAAGTATATGCTGAGCACGGCGGACAAGATGACCGCGCAAATAATCGCCATGATCATGATCGTCCGGCTGGCGTTCGTGACCGAATCAATGTTCTTGAATTGATACGGAACCTTGTCGATATAAACAAAGCTGTTATAGTCCGACTTGTAGAAGTTGTACTCGAAATTGTTATGGGTCAGCGAAGCTTCGCTGGATGCATTGAAATAGACATCGTTCAGCACTTCGACCAGATCCCAATCCTGCTCCGTACTCAGAATGATTCTGCGCGCCGGATCGAGCACGATGAGGGAGGCCCCCGGCAGCATCGCCTTCATGTCGACATGGTTGAGCAGCTTATCGACGTTAATCATGACCAGGATGTTCTTATCGGACATCCTGACCTTGTTGCCGTCGAGGATCGGGATCAGCCGCCTGCTCTTCTTCGTCATCGTCTCTCCCTGACTGACGAACGTATCGGCCGGGAACACGGTGGACGGATGCTTGGACCTCGCGAATGTTTTCCAATACCCGGTGTTATAGATGTCATGCTTGAATTTCTTATCGAACAGGACCGACATATCGCTCGTACCCTTGGAGGTGATCGCCAAATCGTGATTATCGAAAAAAATGATAATATCCTCGATATAATCGACCGACGAGGCAAGCGTTGTGATGTTATCCTGCAGCGAATACACCTTGGCCATATCGATGCTCCCGTCTGCGGAAGCGAAGAGGTTGTCGTAAGGCAGCCCATGAATGGTGAAGATGAGATTATTCACGGTCGTAAAGCTGTTATTGTAGGATTGAATAATATTTTTGACCACCAGCCGGTTGTTCTGCGCCACTTTCTCGTAAATACCGGAGATCGAATTTTTATAGACGACGTAGTTGGATACGAACATGATGACGATAACCAGCAGCAAAGCAAAAAAGATTTGCAGCAAGCCTCTGCTTGCGATCAACCGATTCATTGGGTGCCACCTCTCATGATGTCATCCCACTAATTTCAACAGGCCGTCTGCTCATCCCTTCTCGGAGCCGAGCATAACCCCTTTGGCAAAATATTTCTGCGCGAACGGATAGATCATCAGCACCGGGATCATGGACAGGACGATCGTCGCATTCTTCATCGCTTGCGGAGCAAGCGCAGCGGCATCCACCAGACTCGGATTGTTCCCGCCTTCGTTGAAGATCAACATATCCCGCAGCACAACCTGTAGAGGATACATCGCCGCATCGTTCAAGTAGATCATCGGGATGAAGAAGCTGTTCCAATGCCCCATGAAATAGAACAATCCGATCGATGCCAGCGCCGGCTTGGAAAGCGGAATGACGATATTGAACAAAATCCGGTATTCCGACGCCCCGTCCACGACGGCGGCCTCCCGCAGCGAGCCCGACATGCTTTCGTAGAAGCTCTTCAGAATGAGCAGCTCGAAGGTCCAGATCGCATTCGGCAGCACGAGCGCCCATACGGAGTCGAGCAGTCCCAGGTTTTGAACGATGACGTAGTTCGGAATGATGCCCGGGTTCAGGAACATGGTAATGATAATCGCCAGCATGAAAAACTTCCGGCCGAAGAACGTTCTCCTCGAGAGCGGATAAGCCGCGACCGCCGTCATCAGCAGGTTAATGACCGTGCCCAGCACCGTATAATAGATTGTATTCAAATATGCTCTAGGGATGCGGTTATCCATGAGCACCTCTTTGTACGCTCCGAAGTTGAACCCTTTCGGAAGCAGCGTCACTTCACCCCGGACGACGTAAGAGGTATCGCTTAGCGAAACCGCCGTAATGTACAGAATCGGGTAAATCGTCGCAACGGCAAGGCATACCAGGAGAATGGTATTGATGATCTGGAACAGGGATATGCTTCGAAGGCCTTTTGCTACCATAGCCCGTTACCCCCCAGTCGCTTGCTGATATAGTTGGCCGACAGCAGCATCGTCATCGCGACAAGCGCCTCGAATAGCCCGACGGCTGCGGCATAGCTGTAGTTGCTTTCCAGAAGCCCTTTCCGGTACACGTACGTGGAGAAGACATCGGCTACTTCATAGGTCATCGGGTTATAGAGCAGGAGCACCTTCTCGTAACCGACGCGGATCATCGAGCCTGTCTTGAGAATGAACATGATGATAATCGTAGGCATGATGCTTGGAATCGTAATCGACCAGATCATGTGGCGCCGCTTGGCCCCATCCACCTTGGCCGCCTCATACAAGGACGGGCTGATGCCGGCGATCGCCGCCATGTAGATGATCGCCTCGTATCCGACCGTAGCCCAGATGTCCGATAGCACGTAGACGGGACGGAACCATTCTGGCTCGATCAGAAAATATATTTTCTCAAAACCAAGCGCAGCCAGCAGTTGGTTGAATATGCCTTGGTTAGGGGACAAGAAGTCGATTATCATGCTGCTTATAATGACGACGGATAAGAAAGCCGGAAGGTAGCTGATCGTCTGGACCGATTTCTTGAACCATTTGACTCTGACTTCATTTAATAGAATGGCGAGAATGATCGGAAACGGAAATCCGAAAACGAGCGTAAGCGAACCGAGTAACAGCGTGTTCTTGAACAGCAGCCAGAAGTCGGCGCTGGAGAAAAACTTTTCGAAGTGCTTCAGCCCCACCCAGTCGCTTCCCATAATACCGGTAAATACGCTGTAGTCCTTGAATGCGATGATCATGCCGTACAGCGGGCCGTAACGAAAAATAGCATAGAAGAGCAGACAAGGGATGAACAGCATCAGCAGCTGCCGGTCCCGCCTCATATGCCGGAACACCGAGACGATTCTGCCTCTTAAGGATCGCGATGGTGCTTGGACAGTCTCAGTGTTAACGTGCGCCATAATGGTTCCTCCTTAAAGTTTTTGTGAGCTCATCGCTTCAAGGAAGCGATATCGAGCAAAAACTTACTTCGTAAGCATAAACTTAGTTTTTGCGTGGGCTTCGCCCGACGCCAGTCGAGCAAAAACTTACTTCGTAAGCATAGGCTTAGTTTTGTGAGCTTATCGCTTCAAGGAAGCGATATCGAGCAGAACTTACTTCGTAAGCATAGGCTTAGTTTTGTGAGCTCATCGCTTCAGGGAAGCGATATCGAGCAGAACTTACTTCGTAAGCATAGGCTTAGTTTTGTGAGCTCATCGCTTCAGGGAAGCGATATCGAGCAGAACTTACTTCGTAAGCATAAGCTTCGTTTTTGCGTGGCTTCGCCCGACGCTAGTCGAGCAAAAACTCACTTCGTACATAAGCCTAGTTAAGTTGAACGAAGGAACCTTCGATCGTGTCTCGTACGGCACGATCCTTTGCGGACATACAGTCCTCTATTTAGCAGGAAACCCGATTATTATAGGTGTTGCGGACCCTGTATCCGCTATTCGTCCACATGAGGGGGAAAGAGGCCGTTTAGCAGCCAATAGAGGACTGAGGGTCCGCAAGTGCAACAATAAAGGGCCAACAAGGCGAAATAGCGGACTCACGGTCCGTAACAATCGATACGCTCGCCAATGCGGGTCGCCGCCGACGAACTCATGCCAGTTTTCCGTTCGGCCAAGCGAAAATTCCGTTCAACTTGTATAGTTTTGCGTGGCTTCGCCCGACGCTAGTCGAGCAAAAATTTACTTCGTAAGCATAGGCCTAGTTTTTGCGTGGGCTGTTCAGCCTGGATGATTGGACAGCGCCCGGAAACCAACCGTTTCCGGGCGCATGCCGATCACCGTTTTGATGGTTTTATTTCGAATGAACGCAAGATAGGGACAGCTGGCGGAGCAGGAAGAATGATTCTGAAGAAGCGTCAGCGGCCGCCTTTGTTCCCGGATTTCAACCTATTAGTAATAATTCAAGAAAGTCCGGGAACAACAGCGATCGGAAGAATATTCTGCCTGCGCAGCAGGTTGTGCGTAATCTTTCGATTCAAGCCAACACAGTGACTTGTGCATCAAATCTCCGTTCAATCATCTTGTCATTCGTTCTTCGTCCCATCATTGGCGTTAAACTTACGTCACATTAATTATTTGCGTCGTAACGCTGTTGAGCGGCGTTGAAGATTTCGATGAGCTTGGCCGCGCCTTGCTTCTCCGCGTTCTTCTGCCAATCCTGCCACTGCTTATCCCCATAAGACTTATCGAGAATATATTTGGCATTGAACTCGCTGGCGGATTTCAGCAGCGTCGTATGAATTTCGGCGATTTGGGCCGTTTCCTCGTCGGTGAAGTTCAGAACCGGATCCGCCGGTTCGAACGTGTTGGCATTCAGGCGCTTGTCTTGCGCCTCCTGCTCTTTCTCCGTGAAGTTATAGTACACGCTGCGGCGGTCGGAATTGACGTACATGCCCTGCAGCCACAGACCATAACGCTCTTCCAGCACGCTGATGTCGACGAGCGGCACATCCGTCAGCTCCGGATAGACGGCTTTGTCGTTATCCATCATGAACGTCTCGCCTTCCACGCCCATCGTGACAAGCGTTGCGCCGGACGGGCTGGTCAAGTAGTCCAGAAGCTTCAACGCCGCTTCCTTATTCTCGTTGTTGGAGACCGCAATGCTGAAGTTCGGGTCGATCTTAGGCAGCGTCGCTCCGTTGCCCGTCGGTCCGACCGGCGTGCCGTAGCGGAGGTCATACTCCGGATTCTGATCTTTAATCTGGTTATAGAACAGATCCAGACGGCCGATCCAGTCCCATGTTACGAATGCTTTATTGTTCGTCGTCATCTTGGCTGTCCAAGAATCCGTCGTATCGGTAATGAACTCAGGATCGAGCAGTCCTTCGTTGTACATCTTCTTCATGAAATCCAGCATTTCTTTATGTTCCGGCTGCGTAGTGGCGTATTTCCATACTTTCGCATTCTCGTCGTAGTAAGCCGGGTAGCTGGCACCGCCGATTCCCCAGCCGTAAGACCAGTCGCGGAAAATAAAGTCCTTCGTCTTGGAAGCATAAGGATAAGAATCGGGATAAGCCTCTTTCAGCTTCTTAAGCGCTTGATAGAACTCTTCGGTATTCGTCCATTCCTTAATGCCAAGCTTGTCGAAAATATCTTTGCGGTACATAAAACCATGGTTAACGTCGCGGTTGATGTTGGCGACTGGCCAGGTGTAGATATTGCCGCCCTCGTCGGAGTACGATTTCATGACCCAAGGATTCTCATCGACGTACAGCTTCTTGAAGTTCGGCAGCATGTCTAAGTATTCGTTGATCGCTACAACCGCTTTTTGCTGGCCGATCTTCTTGAGTTCCGCCGCAGTCAGGCCGTGGAAGATGTCCGGAAGCTTGCCTGAAGCAACCGTAACCTTCAGCTTGTCGCTGTAAGTGGCCGGCGAGTAAGCCTGGAAATTGATCTTAATCCCGGTGCGCTTCTCGATTTCCTTCACGATAAGCTTGTCGTTCAAATTCGTGTTCTCGCTGACGACCATCCATGTAATCGTGGTTGGCTTATCGACAAGCGGCAGCTTCAATCCGCCGGTGTCCCCATATTGATTGGGATCTGCCGCAGGCGCGGGATCGCTTCCTTTATTGGTTTGATTTCCGGCCGGAGCTTCTTCGCCGCCTTTGCCTTCTTTGTTGCTGTTGTTGCTGCCGCACGCAGCCAGTACCGCGATGAACATCGTCAGTACCAGCAGTACGCTGACCAACTTCTTTGACATTTTTCTTCCTCCCCTTATGATGTCGTCTTCCCCCCGAATCTTTGCAACCGATTACAAGCTTCGGATATTTCTCATGATAAAAGCGTTTACAGCAACCGTAAATTATTCGATTTCGGCGTTATCTCTATTCCTCCCCCGATCTGATGCAAAAAGCCGAAAAACCCTGTCATATCAAGGTTTTTCGGCTTGTGGAAAATGCTAAAGCGGTAGAAATATATAAAAAAGAGGGCGAATTTAAGCAATGATTTCACGCCATTAATTACGGCTTAAACACGATTTCACGCCCGGTGCGGGCCGATTCATAAACGGCACACAGCATTTTCATTATTTCCACGCCGTCCTCGACCGGGCTGAGCGTCTCCTACAGGCCGAGAGTGCTGTCGATGAAATGCGCAACCTCGTTCCGGAAGGCGCCCTCGAAGTCGAACGAAAGACTGTCGACCTGAGGAGCGAGATTCAGAATCGTGTCGTATTTCTCCGATACGATGGAAAGCTCGGGCTTCGGATCGTACGCCATTCACGGTAACCTTAAGATGAGAGTTCAAATATTCCGCTACAGCCTCCGATTGTTCTGTAACGCCGAGCTTAATTCATTTCGCGGAACGCCGGGATTCACTCCGGGATCGACGACCCGTCCGAATTCAAAATAATCTATATAAAGCACATAATGCATGTTATTCTCTTCCAATGTCACCTTCGAATATCCTTCACTGTATCCGTATGCGCCTAAACAACCGGAGAACGCATCAGGATGCCCAACCAAACATACAACAATCCCAAACAGCAGATTACTGCTTTCTTCACATCTCTCACGCGTCTTATGCGGGTAGAAAAGGTGAGGCCCTTGCCTCCCGGATTCGGATAAAGGGCCTCTTGATTTCAACTATTGCGAATATCTTTCACGTCATTGAGATGTAAAAGCGTACAGATTGCCGTCGAAAGCTCCGACGACGAGCGTATTGCCAGTAATGGCCGGTGAGGAAGCGACCCATGTGCCGATCTCGTATTGCGATAAAAGTTGTCCTGATTTTTTATCTAGTGAATACAAGTTGCCATCGTTAGAACCGATAAAGATGGTATCTCCACTGACGGCAGGCGAGGAAATGATTCCGCCCTTGGTGCGGTATTTCCATAGCAATGTACCTTTTTCGGCATCAAGCGCAACGACGTTGCCATCCGACATTCCTATATATACGACTCCGTCCACCAGAGCCGGTGAAGAACCCGTTGTATAGCCCGCGATATAGGAAGTATCGGTGCTTAAGTAACGCCAAAGCTCTTGGCCTGTCGAAGCGTCAAGGGCGACGATGAGTCCGCCTTTATAACCCAGACCCATATACAGCCGGCCATCCGCAATGGCAGGCATCGAATGCATAACATTATCTCCGAGGGCCGGTTTTGTACGCCATAGTTCGGCTCCGGTCTTCGCATCTAATGCGACGATCCATCCTTCGGCACCGACATAAACTTTACCGTTATCATAAACCGGCGAACTATCGGCGAACCAGCCTCCGGCAAGCGGTTTGTTCCAGAGCTCGTCGCCTGTCTTCGCATCCAGCGCCATGATCGCACCGCCGCCGTATGCCTGATATACCACCTGTTCCGCGACAGTCGGAGAATAGTACATCCACGCCCGGCTCCCGTCCTGCGGGCCTACTGTTTTCTCCCAAAGCTTCTCGCCGCTTGCCGCATTCAACGCATAGAGCGTTCCGTGAATCGACGAGGCGTAGACGATGCCGTCAGCCACAGCCGGCGAAGAATGCACTTGGGCGTTGGCTTTAAAATACCACTTCCTCAGGCCCGTCTTCAGATCAACCGCATGAACTCCCTGATGATCGGCTCCATCTTCGTCACGCGTTCCTATATACGCCACTCCGTCGGCGATTGCCGGCGAAGAAGTGAGAATGCTCCCCGGCGTCTTGTAACTCCAAGCCAACCGAAGTTCTGGCGTCAAAGCATCGGCAGCCTTTCCGGTATGCTGCGCATTGCCGTGAAACATCGGCCAGTTTGCGCCGGCTTGAATGTCGGGTAAACTGCCGGGCCGAACGATTTCATACTCGCCCGATCGTTCCCAACGTTTTCCGGCAGCATCGGTTACTTTCACTTCAATCTTGTGCTTGCCGGCAACTGACCTTCGGGCATCATAGGCTGCGGTCCATGAAACTGCGCTCGACTTCTTCAGATTGAACCACACGCCGCCGTCAATGCGATATTGAACACTGTTGACTTCTTTCGAAGTATCGTATGCGTTGACCAGCACATCCATCATACCCTGCTCGATTTTGCTTCCCGGCGCTGGATTGACGATGGACAAGCTTTTCTCGACATCAAACATTTTGAAAGGAGTAACCTGGCTCCCACCCTTGAACTTCACATGTCGGAACCCGTTAGGTGTCTGGTCGATCGTATACGCGCTTGAGTTGGTGAGAACGTAGTTAGCCCCCGGTAACTTGTCCATCGTGTCGACATCGTTCAAATGGATATGTCCCATTAATAACAACACCGTGTTGTACTTACCAAGAAGATCGATGTACTCCTCGGTGCCGTTCGGCGTCTGCGGAGCCTTCAGAGGTTTGTGGATGATGACCACGACCTCTTTGTCGACGGCGTTCGCTTCCAAGTCCTTGCGCAGCCATTCAAGCTGATCCGCCTCGCTAAATCCAAGGTTGTTTTCGAGCGTGACGAAATGGCGGTTGCCATAGTCGAAAGAATACCATTCCGGTCCCAAATACATGCGGTAGCGGTCGATTCGGGTACGATAGTCCGGACCGGGGGTTACATCATGATTTCCTACTGCCGGATATACAGGAATTTTTGAGACTGCAGTTCCCGCCATGTAATCCAGAAACTCCTGATCTGTCGCGCGGTTGGTCAAGTCTCCGCTCACAGCGATAAAAGCAGGCTTCTCGGTCGAATTATTGATTTGCTCAATCTGCCCGATAAACCGTTCCTTGTAGTTTGCCGAGCCCGCTTGGACATGAACATCGGCCGCATTTGCAAAATTAAAGTCCGGTTTGGCAGTCTCGGGAGCGATCAACAGGCCGAAATCCTGCACCCGTTGTTCATTTGGTTGCAGTTCCCCAAGCTGCTTGTAAAATTGAGGCGTCTTATCCTTGTTAACAGGCACTTTATAACCGCTGGGCACATTGACGAAAACAATGTCACCCAGTCGTCTTGCTGTATCTACGGTTAGACTATAATTTCCTTCGTCATCCGTCTTTGTAAATTCCTTGCCGTCGGAGACGCTCATGCCCGCAATACCGGGTTCATTGGCATCTTTAACGCCGTCCGCGTCCTTGTCCTTAAAGACGGTTCCGGTTACAACCGCGTCGGTGTCAAGCGCGAATACAGGCTTTATCAAAGCCAACAAGGCTAGCCCAACCAAAAGCGCAATAACGGGATACCGAATCTTTTCCTGAAACTGTTTCGAGCCAACCATCATATCGATCACTACCTCACCACTCCTTTTGTTTGTGCATACTTTTTACGAATTTCACCTGCAAGCGGAGAAAACTTAACTCAATATGTACAAGCCCCCCTTTCAATGCGACTGTAACAAGGTTTTGTTAAATTAAGGAACGGCCAATGATAATTATTTCTAAAGATAAGCACATCCCTCCCTAATGAATGGAACATTATTGGAAGTTTTCTTCCAAGTAGCAGACTTAAGGGGTTACTTCTCGAAACGAAAAAAAATCGTACGCTAAGCAATTGCGTTGCATGAAAAAACCGAACCCTTTACTCTACAAGGGAATCGGTTTTCGTAATAGCAATCGAGTAAGAGGGGGCTAGTCTTTAGCGGTCCGATGCATCGCGTTTGGCCTGGATTCGGTCACCTGCGAGAAAGCAAAGCGATTTCGGTCCAAATTCAGCCTTGAGCGGCAGCTTATCTATTTCTGAATCCAAGCAAAAAAACGGCTGCTGTTCGCATTTTTCGCGACAGGGCCGTTTTCGTGTTTTCTTACGCTCTCCCGCAGCTAAACCGGGAGAACGAACTCGGAATAATTCGTTGGGACACAAGGCGGCACGCATACCCGATTCGTCGAGACGACCGCTTCTTCGAATTGTTTCACGGTTAAACGTCACCTTCCTCTCATCTCGCGAAGCCTCATCTTCTTGATTCCAGATCCGACGGCGATTTCCATTTTATTGGAAAGGGATTCTCATAACGGGCGGCGAGCGGTCTCGGCCGTTCCATCTGCTGCCGCCGGCCCGGAGACGTTGGAGTCGGGTGTCGCCCAGGCCATGAGATTGTGGTTCAGCATGAGCAGCTTCGCGCTCAGAAGCGCCAGCACCGACGTCAGCTCGACGATCTCCTCGAGCGTCTGCTCCAGCCGTTCGGCGTCTTTGGACATCCGCGATACGTCGAAGGAGTCCATGACGACCGCGGCCGCGGCGAGACCGGCGGCGATGCAGAACCAGATCCAGGCGGCTTTGCGAACTTTGAACACACGATAGATGTAGACCAAGAAGCAGAGCGCGACAACCGCGTAGAGCAAAATGACGAAGTCGCCTGCGCCCATCCAGGGCAGCAGCCGGATATCGGCAGGCTTCAGCCAGTGGTCCCGGACCCGTTCGTGAAGCGCAAACCGTTCATCCGCCATGAGGAAAAAGCAGGCGCCCGCAAGCAGCAGCCAGACTGCGGCCTCCAGCCGAAAGCCGCGGCGCGCGTAGACGAGCGTCAGGCTAAGCAAGGCCAGCAGCCCGCAGCCGAACCAGACGACGCTCTGCAGCCAGGTCATCGGGGTTTGCTCGGATGCGATATACTCCCAGTAACGGGGCCACTTCACGGCCAGCAGCAGCAGCACGAAGACGGCGCCGATGACGAAAGCAGCTGCAATCAGCCTTCGTTCCATGCGCCGCAGCCGTCCGGCGGCCGCAGCGTATTCCCCGTTATCGTGAAGCGCCGGCGAGTTATTCGTCATCGCGATTCCGTCCTCCCTTCATCGCAGTTCTATGCCGCGAATCGTCCTTCAACAGGCCGATGACGTTATCGACCCATGCCTCATACCCGCGCTCGATGACTTCTTCGGAATACCAGGCCGTATGGCCGGTTTGCAGAATGCGGCCTTCTTCGATCTGCCGCTGCGCCCGTTCGTTCGCGAGGGAGAAGCGGTCGTCGACCGCATAGCCGCGAAGCCGTCCCTGCTCGATGGCGGCGACGACCGCTTCCTCCTCGACCAGCGCGGAGCGGGATACGTTGATCAGGATGGCACCGCGCTTCATCTGTCCGAGCTCGCTAGCGCCGAAGCTGTGTGCGCTCTTCCAGCTGGATGGGTAGTGCAGAGACACGATGTCCGATGAAACGAGCAGCTCCTGCAGGCCGACCATCGTAATGCCGGATCCCCGCCCGGGCCTGGGATCGCAGCCGAGCACCCGCATGCCGAAGGCCGCCGCGATTCCCGCCACATGGCTGCCGATCCGACCCAGGCCGATCAAGCCGATCGTCTTGCCGCGCAGCTCCCAGCCTTTGACCGAGGTGCCGGCCGGAACCCGGCCTCTGACGCGGTCCTGGCTGAGATGAATCCGGCGGGATAGCGTCAGCAGCATGCCGATCGCATGCTCCGCCACGGATACGGTGGAATACTCGGGCAGATTTGCGAGGGCGATGCCCCGTTCTTCCAGCCACTCCAGGTCGATATAATCGACACCGGTCGCGAACACGGCGATCCCCCTCAACTTCGGCAGCCCGCCGAACGCCGCCTCGTCGATAACCGGCACGGAACGCGGCGTCAGTCCCGCGACGTCGGCATCTTTCAGCAGAAGGGCGAGTTCATCCGGCGGAATGGGATCAAGCGCCTGATGGAATACGATGTCGCCGGCCGCTTCAAGGCGAGCGAGCTGCCCGGCAGTGAACGTTTGCTTTCCCATGGCGGTAATCAGAACGGCTTTTCTTTTCATATGCGATCTTCCTCCTATTTACAAGGATGGGGCAGAGTCATCTGATGCGGCAAGAATCAACCCTTTCATCGCAGTATAGCTTCCGGATGTTTCCAAGTTATTTCGACGGCGAGAGCGGCTCTCCTCCGTAAGATGAGGAGATTCCCGGCCAGCGGCTGTACGAGAACCGTGCGTTTTTGAAGCGTATCCGCTTTTTACTGAATGGCCGCTAATTCTTCATCGGTAAGGCGAATCTTAATCCGGTTTGGACGTTTACGGTTTTCACTCAACGAAACTCCCTGCCTTCCTTCTCCTTTGGAACTTATTTTTCAAACATGCTTACGTGCTCCAAGCAGTGTAGATGTGGCGGAGGGAAGCGACAGGGTCATGGCCGCAATGGCAAGAACCCGCAGGGCGCGAGGCTCACTGTACCCGAAGGGCCGGAACGAAGAGGAGGAAGTCGGTAGCCTTTACATGTGAGAAGCCCTGCGGTAGATTATCTGGGCAGCCATGACCAAGAGCGACCGCAGCCACGGCTACGGAGCGGTACAAACAACGAAGAGCTGCATGGAGTTGCTACGGAGGTTTCGAGGACGAAGCAATGGAAGCAGTGGAAGCAGTGCTATTGTTCCGCTTACTTCCATTGCCAGTTTGCGCCGGCCTAACTCCGATATGGAACCTGCCCCGATTAAGCCAACCTTCAATTTTGCCATCTGAATTTCCTCCTGTTGTAGGGTAATGAAAATTACGGATGAATGCGGACTGCCGCTCCGCTGGTTCTGCTCTCCTCCGCCTTCTCCAGAAAGCGGATGATCGCGATGGTTTCCTCCCAGTTGAGGGAGGGGCGGCCGGTCTTGAACATCGCGATGACCTGCTCCATTAATCCGGCATAAGCCGGTCTCGCCGCGGCGCTGGCATTGATATAAGCCGATCCTTTCGTACGGTGGACGAGAGCGCCGAATTGATAGCTGCCATCGCGGCTGCCCCGGATCGTGCCGATGCGCCCGTCCCTCCACCTTCCGGTTATAAGCTCATGCGATTCGGACGAGCTGGCATACACCTCTTCGCAACCGGTGCCCATAATGGCAAACAGCATCTCGGCTGTATGTATCCCGTACCAGAAATAATAGGATTGGGTCGGCTCCACCGGCATCGGCCCGTGTACATCCGCACCGGTAATCATGCCCGCGCCCTCCCGCTCAAGCTCGGCGATCAACGCGTCCGTATAACGGAGCGATGAAGCGCTCATGACCGGAATGCCGTGCTTAGCCGCAATCCGGCCGATCTCTTCCGCATCCGCGGCTTTAAGGGCAAGCGGCTTGTCAATGAATACCGGCTTCCCGTAAGAAGCGATTCTGCGGAACTGCTCCAGATGAACCCGCCCATCCGCGGATTCCAGTAGAATCGCGTCGCAGCGCTCGGCGACCTCCTCCGGGGTAGCGACGATTTCGACGCCATATTGATTCCGCAGCTCCTCCGTGAATCCTTCCACGCGGTTGATGCTGAGCGGAAAGTCGGGCGATCCGCCCGGGTAAGCGGCCGTCACGCGGCCGCCCGGAACATGATGCTCATGATTCACATCGTTAATGAGCTTCGTAAATGCCGTGACATGCGAAGTATCCAGACCGATCATACCAATCTTGATGCTGTCCATTGGCAATCTCCTCCTCATCATCATTCATGACGCCCGGGTTCTCCCGCTGCAGTGCCTATAGCAGTACTTGCCGCTAGCCGATGCAGGGCAATCGCAGCGAGCAGCGATGCGCCGAGCGGAATGCATTCCTCGTTCAACGTATACCTTGGATGATGCAGCCCGCAAGCTTGATCCGCATCCTCAAGCGGGCCGGAGCCCAGCCAGAAGAAGCAGCCCGGGATCCGCTCCAGATAGACGGAGAAATCTTCCCCCGCAAGCGTCGGTGCAGCGGTAATTCTGCGTTCCGCCCCGATCACCCGGTCCAGAACCGAATCGACATGGCTGACGCAGGCATCATGATTCATCAATACCGGCACCTGCCGGATATACCGAAGCTCTGCCGTACATCGATAACCGTCGGCAATCTGCTTCACGATCCGCTCGATTCGGGCAGGCATCGCTTCCTGCACCCGCGGTTCGAAGGTGCGGACCGTGCCCGTTAATTCAGCGCGGTGCGGGATGACGTTGTTGGCATGACCGGCCTGAATGCTGCCGATTGTGACAACAACGGGATCGAATGGCGAGACCTCGCGGCTGACGATGGTCTGAAGACCCATGACGATGGCCGAAGCGCAGACGACCGGATCGACCGTTTGATCGGGAATGGCGCCATGGCCGCCTCTTCCTTCGATCGTCAGCTCGATCCGGTCCACCGATCCCATAAGCGGGCCGTATTTCGTCGCCGCCATGCCCGCCGCCAGCGTCGGGAGGTTATGCAGCCCGTATATTTCGTCCACGCCTTCCAAAGCGCCTTCCCCAATCATCGCCTTGGCGCCGGCGTTAATTTCTTCCGCCGATTGGAAGAGAAGGCGGACCGTACCCGCGAACGGCTCCTCCCGAAGAAGCCGCGCCGCGCCAAGCAGTATCGCGGTATGCGCATCATGACCGCAGGCATGCATCACCCCCGGACGGGCAGAGGCGTACGCCAGACCCGACTCTTCCTCGATCGGGAGCGCATCCATATCTGCCCTCAGGGCGATGACGGGTCCAGGCCTGCCGCCCTTGATATCGGCGACAATACCATGTCCTCCGACGCCCGGTTTATAGGCAATGCCGAGCGCCTCCAATTGCCGTCCTACTTTGGCCGCTGTCTCGGACTCCTGGAAGCTAAGCTCCGGATACCGGTGCAGATCGCGCCGGAAAGCGATCAATTCGTCCGCGATTCGTTTGCCCGCATCAATGACATTCATGGCTTCGTCGACTCTCCTTCCCCGTTCTCCTGACGACTGCGATTCGCGCCGTAGAGATCCTTCATAATACGGCGCCCTGTCGGCGTCTGGGCAAGACCGCCCTTGGCCGTCTCCCTATGCTTGGCGGGCATCGCCGTTCCGACCTCCAGCATCACGCCGATGACTTCATCGGACGGAATAACGCTCCGCACGCCTGCCAGCGCCATGTCCGCCGCGGCCAAGGCGGTCACGGCTCCAAAGCCGTTGCGTACGATACAGGGGATCTCGACCAAGCCGCCTACCGGATCGCATATTAAGCCCAGTGAATTTTTGAGCGCCAAGCCGACCGCATGCACCGCTTGCTCCGGCGTCCCTCCGCGCAGCTCCGTCAAAGCTCCGGCCGCCATGCCGATCGCAGAGCCGACCTCCGCCTGGCAGCCGCCTTCCGCCCCGGATATGAAGGAATTGTTCGCGATGACATAGCCGATCGCGCCGGCGGCGAACAATCCCATGACAAGATGGCGGTCTTCCCACCGGTAACGTTCCTGGGAGCTGACGAACACGCCCGGTATGATGCCGCAGGAGCCTGCCGTCGGCGTCGCCACGATGCGCCCCATCGAGGCATTCACTTCGGATACGGATAAGGCGTAGGCCAGCGCTGTACACGCTTCCACGCCAAGCGACGGCAAGCCGCTGCTCACATATTGATGAACGCGGCTTGCATCGCCGCCGGTCAGACCGCTCCGGGAGGGAACGGGCTCCTCGATGCCCCGGCGCACAGCCTCCTTCATAATGCCGTAGTAATCGGCCATCTGCCGGAACGTATCCGACTCGCTCTGTCCCGACTCCTTCGCTTGCTCGCTCAGCATCAGCTGCCCGATGGATACCCCGTCCGAACTGCAGCAATCGATCAGCTTCCGCAGCGTTTGAAATTTCATGATTTCACCTCTTCGGCCGTAAGATCCGCAAGGCAGACGCGCCGGACATCCGGCAGAACGCGTATGCGTTCCATCAATACACCCGGAACCGCTTCGTCGGTCTCCATAACCGTCAGCGCTTCCCCGCTTCTGCCTTTGCGGTCCACATCCATATAACCGATATTTATGCCGTCTCCGCCCACAATGTTCATCATGTCCGCAAGCATGCCGGGCCGGTCTCCGTGAAACACCAGCAAGGTCGGATAATTCATGGTGAATTTGACGTCGAAGCCGTTGACCGCCGTCAATTCGATATTGCCGCCGCCGATGGAGGAGCCGACAATGATGTCCTCCCGCCCGTCACCGCGCAAGGTTAACCTTGCCGTATTCGGATGCGCCGCCGGATTGGAGCCGGTCTTGAACGCAAGCTTCATGCCTGAAGCGTCTGCGATCGCCAGCGCGTCCCGGATCCTCATGTCATCCGCAGCATAGTCAAGGAGACCGGCGGCAATCGCCAGATCGGTCCCATGACCGCGGTAGGTTTCGGCGAATGAACCGTAGAACATAATTTCGGCCCGGGCCGGAAGCCCGCCGAAGATGCGCCGCGCCGCGCGCCCTATACGGACAGCTCCCCCCGTATGAGAGCTTGAGGGCCCGACCATGCTCGGCCCGATAATCGAAAATACGTCTTTAAACCGCAAGATAGACCACCCCGCTCATCAATTCCGAGCCGCTCACAATGATGGCGCAAGCCCGCAGCTTTCATTATTCCCCGGAAAGCCATTCCTGCAGATGAGCCGCGACAAAATCATCGTCGTTCAAGTGCGGGTAATCCCGGTAGACCCGGTCGATTTCTTCCGCTTGGCCCGGCGACAGCTCCTCATGCGGATTCAAGCACCATATACCCTTCAGCAGCCCTTGACGCCGAAGAACCTCGTGAATGCCCGGGATGCAGCCGGAAAACTGGTGCGCGGGATCGAAGAATGCCGCATTGGCATCCGTTACTTGAACGTTCCGGGTCAGCCATTCCTTCGGAATTTCGCGGGAATCGCGATAGCGCTTCACATCGTTAAGCAGCTCCACGGCCTTATGCGTCCAGACCGCCCAATGGCCCAGAAGGCCGCCCACGATCCGCTTCTCCACGATCGAGTCGTCGACCGTGAAGCGATACGACGTGAGCAGATCATTCACGATGTTGTCGTCATTGCCCGTATACAGCGCAATCTCGTCGCACCGGCTGGAATAGCATACCGCACGGACGACATCGATCGTCTGGTACCGGTTGAACGGCGCCATCTTAATCGCCGCCACATTCGGAATTTCAGCGAATTCGCGCCAGAAGTCGAAGCTGAATATTTTGCCGCCGACGGAAGGCTGCAGGTAGAACCCGATGACCGGGAAGATTTCCGCCACCTTCCGGGTCCGCTCCAGAATCTCCTGCTCGCTGAGGTCCGCCAGGCCGCCCATGCTGAGCAAGCCTGCGTCATAGCCCAGCCCCTTAGCTATGCGGGTTTCTTCCAAAGCCTGTTCGGTCGGTCCGCAGATGCCCGCCACCTTGATGAACGGACGGTCGAGACGGGCCCGTTCAATTTCTTCCGCAGCCAGCCGCAATACCGGCTCATACAAGTCGATGCCCTTGTCGCGGATTTCGAATTGCGTTGAATGGACCCCGACCGCAATGCCCCCGGCTCCTGAAGCGGCATAATAGCGGGTCAAGGCGCGCTGATGCTTCTCATCGAGCTTGCGGTTCTCATCCAAGGCCAGCGGGTGAGCCGGAATAACCAGCCCTTCATGAAGCGCCGCGAGCAGTCCAGGCGACAGCTTATTGTTCTCGCTCAATTAGAATTTCCCCTTTCTTTCTTGAAAATGGGTCGGTTTATTCCATGTCTGGCCGCCTGCCTGCACCCATTCCGCCACCCAGTCGATCATCTGCAGCAGCGATACGCGCGGATAGCCGAACAGCTGGTGGGATTTCGAAGCATTGTTCAGCAGCGCGTTCTCCGACTCCTTGCCGGTGAATGCCGCTTCCTTGCCCATTCGCTTCGCCAGCTCCTCCGCCGCCCAGCGGATCGACATCGTCTCCGGTCCCGTGACATTCACGACCTCCGGCGGATTCGAGCACTTCGTCAGGCAGCGCAGCGCCATCTCATTGGCGTCTCCCTGCCAGATGATATTCGCATGTCCCATTGTCAGATCGATCGCACGGCCTTCATGGACGGATTTGGCCAGTTCCAGCAAGACGCCATACCGCATGTCGATCGCATAGTTCAAGCGGTACATCGCCATGGGCGTACCGTTCTGATGGGAGAAGTATTCGAATACCCGCTCCCGGCCGAGACAGGATTGCGCATATTCGCCCAGCGGCTCCGGAGCGACCGCTTCATTCACGCCCCCATTGCCGACCGGCGTGAACGGATAGATATTGCCGGACGAGAACACCACGATCCTGGAATGCTTATATTTCTCCGCCACCCGGCCGGGCATATACGCATTCATCGCCCATGTAAAATACTCGCGGCCGGTCGTTCCGAATTTATTGCCCGCCATATAGATCACGTTAGAAACATCCGGCAATTGGCGAAGCTCATCATCGTTAAGCAGGTCGCACGAGATCGTCTCGACGCCGGCTTCCTCCAGCTCGCGGCGCGCTTCTTCATTCGAGAAACGCGAAACGCCGATGACGCGCTTGTTCAGGCCCCCTTGCTTAATGGCATTAGCCGCCAGCCGCGCCAAGCTCGGGCCCATCTTGCCGCCCACGCCCAGTACGATGATATCTCCTTCTATCGAACGCAAATCCGCAATAAGCGCCTCCGAGGGCTCCGCCAGTTTGGCTTCCAATTCTGCTACCGTTCTCATGTCCGTCGATCGCCTCCTTGTTTGCTTTCCTCCTCTATCATAACGACCCGCTTTATATAAAGACAAATCTTTTAATCGTCTTTAAATAGACGTCCGAAGCCATCTCGACACGACCCGCATTCACGGCAAAAAAGCGGTATGGAGCACGCGCCACATCCGCTTTTATCTGAAGACTCTTCCGCCTTATAGAGGGGTTTTCTGCAGAAACGTAAATTTGAAAATCTGTCTCGGCCTTCCGCGCGGCACCTTCTCCAGCCCCGATACTTCGACAAATCCCTGATCGATCCAATGAAGCAGCAGCCGGTGTGCGCTTCGCACGGTAATACCAAGTAATGCTGCAAGCTCATGGACTTTGTACTCATATTTGTCCAGCCTTGCCCGATTGTGAAGCAGCTTGCTTAGATAAGCGCTCGTCATACCGGCGTCCTCCGCCCGCTTGATCAGCTCCGCATCGGTGAAGGACAGCACCTCGCGGATCGGATCGGCCATCTCGAGCGGCCCGATCAGCGTTCCGTCCTCGCGGACGATGAAGCAGGCGTTGCCCCCGGCCTCCTTCGCCTTTCGCATGGCGACCCGCGCATTCGTTCCCGCCGCGCTCGCCGACCGGCCGAAGCCCATGCCGATGCTGAGCGAGAGGCCGTGCGTTTTATTCATATCCTTCGCCAGCGGAATTGTCTTATACCCGCCCGATTCGCGCTCGAAGATGCCGCGTGTCGTGAAGAACAGGTATTCATCGCCGCCCAGATGCGTCAAGTACCCATCCAAGGACTCCACATAGTCAAGCACCATCCGATGAATATCCAGCTTCAGCTTCTGCACCTCATGCTCGCTGCTGCGCTTCAGCGCAAGGCTGCCGAAGTCGTCCACGTTAATCATGCCGACAACGATTTGCGCTTCCTTGCTGCGGCGGGATTCCGTCGACAGCAGCGCGCGTTCCAGCGTCACGACGATATCCTGATCCGAGGGCAGGAGCCAGCGATTCGGAATACCGAGAGCACTGAGCTCCTGTGCGGCGGAACCGGCACCCGTAAACGCGATCGAGCATGCTCCGCTGCGGAACTGCTCCTGATGGAACGCGAGCAGCTTCTCCATGGACGTATAAGCAGGCCCGTCGAAAATAACGGTGCGGATGCCGGATATGTCCAGATCCTTCAGCGTTCGCATGACCATCGTCTCCGACAAGGTGTCCACCGATATTCCGCCGGCGAGACTGCCGTTCTGCTGCGCATAGAACAGCGCCTTGTACAGGCCGGCATCGGTAATCGGGACATGCAGCGTCGGAACCGTAACGTTCATCCTTTCTTTCGCCTTGCGGTGAGACAGAGGATCGGCGAATAGAATCACCTCGACATCGCCGCCGATTTCTTCGGCAAGCGCCGGCGCTTCGTCCTCATGCCCATAAACTAGCGGCACGGGCGCAAACGACGGAAACGTCTCGATCATGCGCAGGATGGCGTCGACGATCGTTCGCGGTCCGATGATCCCGATGCGTATTTGATGAATGTGACTGCCGCTCGTTACCGACAAGGTTGATCACTCCGTTCATGGCATTCCTGCTCAGCTGCCGCCTTTCTTACAGGCATGACGCAGAAACATGATTATGGATAATCATACCCAATCCAGAAATTTTGGCAAGCTATGGAGCCTGTACATCCCTTTTTAGGTAGAATCACCATGGGTGCTGTAGGACTGAACATTTTTCAGAAGGCATGGACTTTCGTTTAATTATCGACTCCGCCTTATTTCCCTTCTTTGACGAACAGCTCAATCCGGTTCTTGATCGAATCGCGAACGGTGCGGAACTGGTGCATGATTTCGTCCTCGGTTCCGGTCGCCTTTGCCGGATCATCGAACCCCCAATGCCATTTGGTGACGTTCTGATTGGAGATCACAGGGCAATGCTCGTCGGCGTGGCCGCACAGGGTAATGACATAATCGGCATGATTCAATATCTCCGGATCGATCACATCAGAGCTGTTCTTGCTGATATCCACGCCGGCTTCGTTCATGACTTGAACCGCACGCGGATTGAGTCCATGCGCTTCAAGACCCGCGCTTTTCACTTCGTATTTGTCGCCGCCCAAAGCCTTCAAAAACCCATCCGCAATTTGGCTTCTGCAGGAATTTCCGGTACACAAAAAGTAAACGATAGGTTTTTTCTCCATGATGAAAAATCTCCTTTTCATATCATTAATTTACGCGCCTTGATGCCCTTTTTTCGTTTGTTTGCCGCCCAAAAACGACTTGATGATCATCGCAGCTGCCACAAGCACGACCGCAATCGCCGCAATGCAGAGCCAAATATTCACTTGAAAGGTTTGAAGGACATACAGCCACAGATAAAGACCGATAAGCGTAATGAATAACGTAGGAACGGTTAACAGGATGCCGACTTTGAAATAATAGCCCCAGCTGATTTTCACGTTTTTCGTGGACAGTACATGCAGCCAAAGCAGGGTGGCCAGCGAGCCGATCGGTGTAATTTTCGGACCTAAATCGGAACCGATCACATTCGCATAGATCAGTGCCTCACGAATGAACCCGTCGGTTTGAGTGCCTTGGATGGCCAGCGCATCAATCATGACCGTCGGCATGTTATTCATAATGGACGACAGGATCGCCGCGATAAAGCCCATACCTGCCGTGGCTGCGAACAGCCCATGGTCTGCGACCGTTTGAATGACCTTGCCCAGCGCATCGGTAAGACCGGCGTTTCGCAGGCCATACACGACCACATACATGCCAATGGAGAAAATGACAACGGCCCAAGGAGCGCCTTTCACAAGCTTCCACGTATGAATCGCAGGGCTCTTTCTCGCAGCGAACAGAAACGCAATGGCCGCGGCCCCGGCAATGACGGATACAGGGATCGAGAAAAATTCACTGACGAAATACGCGATAAGCAGTGCGGCCAAAATGACCCAAGATAATTTAAACAGCCGTATATCCTTGATGGCTTCCGTCGGCTTCTTTAATTGGGTAAGATTATAGCTGTTCGGAATGCTTTTCCGGAAATACAGATACAGTACAATCAAGCTGGCAAGGATGGAAAAGAAATTCGGAACAATCATGCGGCTCGCGTATTCCGCAAAACCGATGTTGAAAAAGTCCGCCGATACAATATTAACCAAGTTGCTGACAATAAGCGGCAAAGAAGCCGTATCCGCAATGAAGCCGCTCGCCATAATAAACGGCAGGATCATCTTGTCGTCGAATTTAAGCGCCCTCACCATGGCGAGCACAATCGGCGTCATGATCAGAGCCGCACCATCGTTTGCAAACAGGGCGGAAACCGCCGATCCAAGCAGGATGATCAACACAAACATCAGCAGACTGTTCCCGCGTGCGAGCCGCGCCATATGCAACGCCGCCCACTCGAAAAATCCGATTTCATCCAGTACCAGCGAGATTAAAATAATGGCGACAAACGTCAGCGTTGCGTTCCACACGATACCGGTAACGGTTCCGACGTCCGCGAAGCTCACCACGCCGAATAGCAGAGCAAGGATCGCTCCAGCACTCGCGGACCAGCCGATATTCAATCCATTCGGCTGCCAAATAACAAACGTTAAGGTCGCTAAGAAAATAACGAATGCAGCAATAACCATGGAATCCTCCCCATTAATCGCAATCATTTTTCACTTGATTAATTTTCTCTTGTAACGATGGGAGGCAGCCCAAAATCGCCTGAATATAGGGTTTATCTTCAATATTCAATGAATAATAAATCCACTGCCCTTTGCGTGTTTCGCTCACAAGCCCCGCAGCTTTTAATTTACGCAAATGCTGGCTTGCGTTGGGCTGCGAGGTTTCCAGCAGCTCCACAAGATCACAAACACACAGGGAGCGATGCTTCAATAAGGCCATCATGGTGAGCCGGGTCTTATCCCCAAGCAACTTTAAGCTTTCTGCTACTTCATCGATTTGTTCCAATGTCATGCCTCCAATCCAAAGACTACAGCTCATCGATTATTGCTTCATCATGAATAAATATATACGCATTCGCTTATATAATCAACAAGTTATATTGTGGACGTTTTGTAAAGGGATAAGCGGCCTCCTGTCGGACTTCTTCACCAAAATCGACTCTGCAGCGGCTGAAGAAGGCAATTTGCGAATAAGGTTCAGCTTCCTCCGGCAGCCCTGCATTTAAAAAAAGCACCCCGAAGGGTGCTGAACTTGCGAATTAGTTCTCAATAACGATGCCGCTCAGCTTCATGTTAACCGGAGCTGCGATCGTATCCCCTACCGGGCACTGCTTCTCCAGATACGCAACGAATTCCTCGACGCGCTCTCTCGGCGCATCGGTCTTGATATGGAAGGTATAGCGGATATCGGAATAACCCCGGCGGACATCGGACTTGTCGAAGAAGCCGTCCAGATCGATATCGCCTTCGACTTCCACCCGGAAATCCTCGAGACGGATATCGAATTTTCTTGCATAGACTCTGGCAACAATCGACTGGCATGCGCCGAGCGAGCCCAGCAGCGCTTCGACCGGGTTCATCCCCGTATCCGTTCCTCCCAGACTCTTCGGCTCGTCAATCGTCAGCTCGAAATTCCGGGAACGGACTTTCACGACGACTCCTTCTTGCAAATGCGCGGATGCTTTGAATGTTTGAACGGCCATTTCTCTCGCCCCTATTCTACTAAATGATATTTATCGCTATAATATCATATATTTCCTATGTAGTTAATAGGGATTTCTATAAGGCAGCCATTCTTTGTTACAAAATAACGACAATGACGCTAAACATGCCCTTAGTAGCGGTATAAATGCCGGTCTTCCGCCTCGCGAACCCATACCTGCATGAACCCGGCCTCCCGGTTATCCCACGCATAATAAGGGATGAACAAACAAGACTTCCCTTCCGCCGCTTTGCCCCTCAGAACAGTTACGCCGCCGAGCAGATCCTCCCGGTGCTCGACCGATAGCGGTTCACGCGCCGCCAGGGTAAAGTCGTCGCATGACAGCTCCGGATTATCGGTCTGCTCCATGCAGTATACAATTGGTCCGCGCTGGAGGGCAAGCCTGCCCTGGTTCGCTTCTACCTCCGGTCTTGACCGGACGACTCCAACCGGCATATCGAGCTCCAATATAACGTTGTCCCCCGGCATCCAATGGCGGTCCAGAACAAGATAGCCATTGTCGACTAATCCTTCCGAGCCCGGCACTTGGCCGTCTGGAACCGTTAACTTATACCCTCTGCACCAGCCGGGAACGCGCAGCCGAACCGCGAACCTGTCCGCCCGATCCGGAGAAACCGTCAGCTCGATTCGTCCATCCCAAGGGTAGGCTGTGCTCTGCTTCACCTTGACGTTCGTCCCGTTCTTCACTTCCAGCGCCGCTTCGCCATTCATGTATTGATTGACGACAAGGCCGTCATCCGACGATGCATAGGCATACTGGCCGATCGAGGGCAGGAATCTGGCCAGGTTCGTCGGGCAGCAGGAGGTGCCGAACCATTCTACGCGATGATGATCTCCCTTCGACGCCAGCGGATTGACATAGAAGAATTTGTCGCCTGACAGCGAGATGCCGGCCAATGCCCCGTTGTACATCTCCCGTTCCACGACATCCGCATATTTCGCATCGCCGAACAGCAGGTTCATCCGGTGATTCCAGAACGCCATGGCAATGGCCGCACAGGTCTCGCAATAGGCGGATTCATTCGGCAGATCATAGTCATGCGTAAAGCCTTCATTGTGCCGGGACGGTCCGATACCGCCCGTCACATACATATTCCGCTCTACCGTATGTGCCCAAACCCGGTGCAGCGCGTCGACATACGCCGCATCGCCCGAGGCATGCACGACATCCGCCATTGCGGTGTACAGATACATCGCCCGTACAGCGTGGCCGGTTACCTTCTCGATGTCCCGAACGGGAACATCGTCCTGGCAGTAAGCCGGCCCCCACTCCTCTTTGTCCCAAATCGCTCCGACGCCATGGCCGCGGCCCCGTTCTTCCAGCAGCCAGAGCGCAAGCTTCCAATAGCGTTCCTCGCCGGTGGTGCGATACAGCTTCACAAGCGCAAGTTCGATTTCTTCATGCCCTTCCACCCAGTGCCGCTTGCCCGGACCAAACACACGGTCATAATGGTCGGCCATTCTGCAGGCAACGTCGAGCAGCTTCCTTTTGCCCGTCGCTTCGAAATAGGCAACCGCCGCCTCGATCAAGTGGCCGCCGTTGTACATCTCATGCTTCTCCATGTCCGACCATTTGCGGTCGGGCGCTTCCAGCGTGAAATAGGTGCATAAGTAGCCATCCGATTCCTGCGCCGCGGCTATTAGATCGATAATCCGGTCGATCTCCGATTCCAGCTCGGGATCCCGGTCCGTCATCAGGGCATAAGCAGCCCCTTCAAGCACCTTATACACGTCGGAGTCGTTGTAGTAAATGCCCTCGAATTTGCCTTCCATCAATCCGCCGGCTATGGCGAAATTGGCTATGCGTCCGGTTTCCTCGCATTTGTCCAGACAGGCCTTCATTGTCGTGCTCTTCAGCACCTTCAGTCGCGGCTGCCAGAAGGCATCATCGATCGCAACCTTCGTAAAGGGTACGCTCTGCCAGCTTTTAATCGCCGCTGTTTCTGCTTGAGCCATCGGAATCATCCTTTCATCATTTCTTTCCCTATCCATTCCACCCGTTTCGCGGAATTCCTTCCAGATCATGCCGCCCAATCAAAAAACGACTAGACAGGTCGATCCGGAGTTTGCCCTTCGGAAGGCAGAAAGCTCGCCCTCTACCATACCTTCGGGCATAGTGAGAAGCGAGCTTTCGATTACAGTCCTGACAGCAGCCGTTTCACGATGACGGCAGCTTGCGCTCTTGTCGCAAATCCTCCAGGCTCGAAGGTCACGGGTGAAGTTCCTTCGATAAGCCCTGCCTGAAGGGAAAGGGCGATGGCCTTCTTAGCCCAGCCGCTTATTCGGCCTTTGTCTTTGAATTTGTCGAGCAGCTTGTAATTCGGCCGACTATCATCGGCATCATGCAGCCACGCATACGCCCGCCAAACCATAACGGCCATCTCTTCCCTGGTAATCGGTGCATTCGGCGATAACCGGCTGCCCATTACTCCCTGCATCAGTCCCTCAGCGGCGGCCGCTTCCACCTCGGGGTAATACCAGTCCCCCTTGCCAACATCGGCAAACCTCGCGTCCCCTTTATCAGACTCTGCGATCGTAAGGCCTATTGCTCTTACGAGCAGCACAGTGAATTCGGCGCGCGTTACCGCTTGATTCGGCATGAACAATTTCGGCGTTGCGCCTTTGACGAGAAGCCGCTGCGCCGTCCAGCGTATGTCCGGCGCCGCCCAATGTCCCGCGATATCCGTGAACGTATTCGTATACGCCAAGACGGCATAATGCCCGGATGAGCGAATCGGGAACGCGATGCGTTTCTCCATGCTTGCCGCTTCTTGATTCCAGACGTACTGCCAGCTGCTGAAGCTCGGATTGAACCGGTATAGAGCTTGCTGCTGAGCCGTATCGGCCGACAGTTCAATGAGAATCGAATGACCGGACTGCAGCTCGACCGGCGTACTTTGTTGTCCTTGCATCATTTCCAGCTCGATGATCATCGGCTTCCCGATCGGCTTCAGCGCTTTTCCGCTCTGCCGGGCCGCGGCTTCGGCGTAAGCCTTCTCCTGTTGAGCCGTGACCTCGGCAAACGAGAGATTCCAAGAAGCGCCGGACGGCAGCACGGCCGATTGGATCATGCTTGCCGGTATCGAGGCCAGCATGGCACCCGGTTTAAAGACGAGGCTGGCGTTATGTTTCTTCAACTCGGCCAGCGTGTCGGCAGTAAGGCGCATCACATATTCGCTCGCCTGCTCGCCGACTTCAACATTCAACCGCTTTTGTCCGTTGGCATCGGACTGCAGAGCCTTCTCGATCGCTCTGCTCCGGAGTGCAATCAGCAGTCCTGATCCGCCATTGCCGCTTGTGAACTTCTCCGTCTTTATCACGGCTTCGTCCGGATCCGGACCTGGTCCCGGTCCTGGACCAGGTCCGGGGCCCGGGCCGGGTCCAGGGTTGTTTCGCTTGACTTGAATGTCGTATGTCGCGGTCTTCTTGCCGTCCTCTGCGGTCACGACGATTTCGACTCGGCTTTCTCCAGCCGGGATGGTCACGGTCATTGACGTGCCGCTCACGGCATCTTTGCCGTTAATCGTCAGACTCTTCGCCTTCGGATCATTCATTGTCGCCTTCACATGCAGCTTCGAGACTCCTATACCCAGTGTGATGCTGTATGCATTCCTCGCCGGATCGAATGCCGGCGTCAGCTTACCCGGCGTTACCGTTAGCGCCGAGAGCGTCGCATCGCTCGATACCGGATCCGCCTCGCGGTTCACTTGGATCTTATACGACCGCACGGTCGTTCCATCCTCCGCGGTCACGGCGACGGTGATCAGGCCATCGGCCGGGATAGCTACCGCCATCGCCGTGCCGCTCACGGCGGCATCGCCGTTGACCGTCAGGCTCTTCGCCTTCGGATCGTTCTTCGTCGCCGTTACTTGCAGCGACGTCACATCTTTGCCTACGGTGACGCTGTAGGCATCCTTCGCCGGATCGAATGCCGGCGTCAGCGTACCCGGCGTTACCGTCAGCGCCGAGAGCGTCGCGTCGCTCGATACCGGATCCGCTTCGCGGTTCACTTGGATCTTATACGACCGCACGGTCGTTCCATCCTCCGCGGTCACGGCGATGGTGATCAGGCCATCGGCCGGAATAGCTACCGCCATCGCCGTGCCGCTCACGGCGGCATCGCCGTTGATCGTCAGGCTCTTCGCCTTCGGATCGTTCTTCGTCGCCGTTACTTGCAGCGACGTCACATCTTTGCCTACGGTGACGCTGTATGCATCCTTCACCGGATCGAATGCCGGCGTCAGCGTGCCCGGCGTTACCGTCAGCGCCGAGAGCGTCGCGTCGCTCGATACAGGATCCGCTTTACGGTTCACTTGAATCGTGTAGTCGCGGACGGTTTTGCCATCCGCCGCGATGACGCGGACATCAATAGTGCCGTCCTTCGGAATGGCTGCAGCGGCCGCCGCGCCGCTTAAGGCATCGATGCCTTCAATGACTAACTTCGCTTGCGGATCGCTCGTTACCGCATTAATCCGAACCTGCTCTGTGGAAGACGGCACCTCCACGGTATAGGACAGCCGCTCAGGATCAAAGTCAGGCGTCAACCCGCCTTCTTCTATTGAAAGTCCCGACAGCGCGGCATTGTTCGAAACCATCTGCCTGGAAACGAGCAGCGTCTTCTCCTTCGAGCCGTTGCCAGCCATGTCGGAGACCACCCCGGCATGCAGCTTCAGTTCGCCGGTTTCCCCGGCCGCCAGCGGTTCTTTCAAGCTGATGAGAATGGTGTTTGCGTCATCCTCGACCGCGGATCGAACCGCCGATGCGATTGCTTCTCCGCTGCCGTTCCATTCCAATTTCGCCGCGTCGGCCACAGCCTCCAAGGGCTCGTCGAAGGTGACGCGAATAATCATCCCTTCTCCTTCGACTGCCGCGCCTGCGGCGGATGGACCTTGTTCATCGCGAATGCTGACTGAGAACAAGCCCTCATTACTTTCATTCATCCAAACGCCCGCATAGCTCTGGAAATATCCGGCGTTCACCTTTACTCGATATCCCAATCCCGCCGCCAGCGTGCCGCTCTTCGGCGTAAACCGGACGATTTGCGACAGCAGCTCGCCATCCGGACCCGCCGGGTTCGCCTCCGCTTTCTCGAAGGACAACGTCCCTTCCAGCACTTTTCCTTCGGGATCCATTATCGTCACGGCTTGAGCCGGGAGCTCCGTTACCTTCACATGCTTGGTCAGCAGTACCTCTGCGTAGCTTCCGCCCGCAGATGTGAAGCCTTGGACGGACTTCACCTTCGGCGCTTCCCTGGATACCATCCCCGCATTCACTTCCGTATGCGGCGGAGGAACGTCCAGCTCGGCACTCGATACCGTTTCGTAGCCGGCTTTCTCCCAGACGACCTTCCACTTGCCCGGCGGGACATCCCAGCCGTATTTGCCTTCTCCATTCGTATCATGCGGGTTGATTTGCTCATATGGACCCGCATCCCACACGGTCCATTCCCCGCTATCCGGATCCTGATAGAGCACCGTCGCCTTTACGCCGCTCAGCCGGTTCCCGGGCACGGCTTCGTACACATAGCCGCTTGGGTCGTAGATCCAGCGCAGCTTGGCGATTTTCCACCGCTTGCGTTTCTCCTTATCGACATCTTCGTTCAGGCATTGGTTGTAGCCCGTGCCGACGGCATCGATTTGCTGGTCGACATAATTGTCAATCTTGGTCCCGATCACCGCCGATGTGCCCGCGGCCGCCACCGCCCCTGCGCCCGATAGCCCCATCGCCGCGGTCCAGACGCCGAGCCCGAACTTGGCGACTTCGCCCCCGACGACGGCGACAAGCGCTTTGCCCGCCTGCTTGACCGTGCGCGGAAGCTCCGATAGGCAATCTAAACCGCTCGCTTGGACTTTGTACGTTATTTTGTTGATTTTTTCGGCGAATCCCTGCATGCCGTCATATTGGTTCTTAATGGAGTTGAACGTCCCGAACTCCGAACCGTTCGGACCGAACTGCGTGTACGTCTCCGTCGTCACGGCCACGAAAGTCGGGTCGGGAGCGAACGCGCCCGCCTCGCCGGATGCCTGCATCGTTTTCAATCCGGCAGGCCAGCCGTTCGGGAACAGGACTGCCGCCGGCACGTAACCCTTCGCGAATGTCTTGAACCCGTCTTCCGTTTCCGTCAGTCCGACCGTGCCGCTTAGCAGCGGACTTCCCGAACGCTGGGCAAGCTCGATCTCCTCCGGCGTGGCCGAATAATTCGCGTTCGGCTCAAGCGTGAGCGTAACCGTCATCGTCATATCTTCCAATTGAGGGAACGTCAGCCGCACGGTTCCCGAAGATTTGCCGTTCTTCAGCTCGAACGGAGACGTCACCTCAAGCTCGAAGTCGCGCATGGCCGGCGGAAGCGATTGCCGCATCTCGTCGAGCGCCGGTATGTCGCTGACGTCGAACGCGAACGGTTCCGGCTTCGTATCGAAATCGACATAGATGTCGCCGAGGGAATCTTTGCCGGTCGGAGCGATCGCGCGGAATAGGCCGCCGTCCCTCACGGCTTTCACCGGTTCTCCGCTCTGCCCCTCCAAATAAACGTACACGTTCTCGACATCGTCCGGCCGATCGAATTTCAGCTCGAATTGGAACGGATTTCCCGGAACGACGGTATACGGAAGACGGGAAACGCCCAGGCGCGTGTCCATCGTCACCCATTTGCCGGAAGGCGCTTGCGCCATCGCAACCTCAAGCAGCCTCGGTTTCTTCGTGTCGTAGCTGACATAAGCCGCCTCCGACTGAAGCTTCGCGCCGCCGGCCTCCGTCTCGGCGCGCAGCGCGTGCATCCCCGGATCGCCCAGATCGGGCAGCTCAGCCTCCAGGCTCCACGTCCCCGACGGCGCGGCGGTCGCGGCGCCCAGCAGCGCCTTGCCGTCATATACCTTCACGGCGCTGCCCGCGGGCGCAAGTCCGCTCAGGGCAATCGTCTTCATAAACACCCGGTCCGGCGCGTCAATCGTTACCATCGGCGCGTCCAGCTGTATGCTGCCAATCGCCTCCTCCACCTGTTCGCCGCCGATATCGGCGCGAATGCGGGCCGACGTATTGACCTTGCTCTTATTAAATGCCGGATCGACTTTGGCCTGAAGGCCGACTGTGCCGGATTTCTTCGAGGCAATCGTTCCGAGCGGCACGATCAGCGTCCGCCCTTCCAGCTTGGCTTCCCCTGCCGCCGCGTCCCCGCTAACGGCGATGCGCCCGCCCGCGTCCGCCACGGGGGTCAGCCCTTCCGGTATGTCGATCAGCAAGCTTGCATTATCGGCAGCCGATGTGCTGCCGTTCTTGTAACCGACCCTGAAACTGACGGTACTGCCGGGCGTGATCCGATTCGGCGATACCGCGAAATAATTGCCGTCATAAGTAGAGAAATAGCTTCTGCCCGTGAACCCGACCGTCCCCAGCTGCAAAATCTGCTGCTCCGCGACCGTGAATTGCACGCTCGCATACTCGTATTTCCCTTGTGCGCCCTCGAGCTGCCGGGTGAGCTCCATGACGTAGGTGCCCGGCTCCGGAATGTTGATATCGAAGCCGCTGTCCGAGAAATCTTCGTCCCCGAGGTACCCCGACGATATTTTGTACCCTTTATCGTTAATCTTGTAGAGTCTTCCCGAAACCCAACGGTGATCGGTTTTCGCCAGCGCACCTTGGATGCGCCCGCCCTTTTCTTCCAAATACAGTTTGGCGGTTCCGTTCGCGTTCGCATCCAGCTTCACGTCCTGACACGCCGTCATGTAAGCCGGAATCGTGGCGGTGACGCATACGGATACGGTATCGTTCGGATTGCCCTGGAAATGATAAGCATTGTGAAAATAACCCGTCATCCAGCCGAATTTCGATTCCACTCGCGTAAGGAAGCCCATCTGCTCCAGATTGACAGGCCCGATCAACTCGCTGTCGATATATTTCAAATATACCTCGAGATTGACGACGCCGCGGCCCGGCTGCTTCACCGGAATGTCCAGCGTAGTCGTCTTACCCTCGGCGATCTGGACCTGGAGGGCGTTCTCCGTACTGTACTGGTAGGAACCTTCCGATGCCTCCAGCTGCGCTTCTCCCGCCAGCAGCGACAGCCGGTAAGCGCCCTCCAGATTGGTTCTCGCCGAGCGGACGACCTGCTGGCCGCGATAGGTTTGCGTCGACGTAACCAGCGCGTTCCTCACGGGCTGGCCGGACGGGGACCTTACGAACCCTTCCAGCAGGCCTTCTCCCGCTGCCTTCAGCTTGACGATTGTCTCATTCGCGCCCGGCGCGAGCAGCACCTCTTGATTCGGCACCGGCTCCATCAGCCGTTCACCGATGTCCACCTTGGCGGTCAGCTTCTCTCCCGCCTGCAGGTTATCCTCCCAATTCGTCCAACCATCGCTGCCACTGTAATCGAAACCGATGTAATTCTGCTTCGCATCAAACAGCTCGACCCGAACGCCGCTAACCGGCAGACCGGTCGGATCGACGATTTGGAACCGGGCCTTCGCAGGCTGCACGACCGGCATGCTGATGGTCCGCGTCCGTCCGGCCTCCGCCCGCACCTGCTCCTGCTTTGCCCACACATAGCGATAATCCGCGGAGCGAAGCACGACGGTATAGTCTTTGCCCGGCACGATTCCCCGGACGGTAACGGGATCCGATCCGGACAGAACGGATATCTGTTCGCCGTATTGACTGCTGAACACCGACAGAATGCCGCCGTTCAGACTTGCCCCTCCCGGGTTGTCGAACCCGATGGCCAGGCTGCCCGCCACTTGTAACGGAAAACCGCCCGCCTGCTTCTCCACCGCCTCGCCCGGTTTTGCGGGGTCCGTCAATTTGACGTTCAACGAAGTCAATTCGCTGGTGCCTTCCTCCATTTTATAGGTGATCCTGTACATGCCCGGAGTCGATGCGGTTTCCGTCATAGGCAGTACCGCTTTGCGCGTCTCCGGTGCCGATTCGTTCTTCCATACCCAATACGTCAGCTCGGCATCGGCCTTCTTGCCCGGATCGCCGTATGCAGTAAAGACCAGCTCGCTGCCCGCGAGCAGCATTCCGTGTCTCATGTCGTCGGTTTCCCAGGTGACGCGCAGCTGGCCGCCCGGATTCTCGCCGCCCGCACCCAGTTTGTAGGTCGGGCCGCCGAAGCTTTCGTGATACCCTGCGTTCACCGCTTCCACCTGGAACAGGTGATCGGCGCCCGGCAGGAGTCCCGCTGCCGTATAAGAGCCGCCCGCGCCCGAGTATGGCACATAGCCGATAATCGTTCCGTCCTCATACACATGGTAGCCGAGTATTCCGCCTGCATCGGCGGCATCCTGCCAGCTCAGCTTCACGCTCTCGTCCGTCCGTTCGGACGGCTCCAGCTTGCTCCCCGCAGGCCAGACGGGCGCTTCGCCTCTGGCTGCAATGAATATACCCGGAAGCTCGAACTCCTCCGTGCCGAAGGTGTCCAAATAATTCGAGAAATACGCGACGAGCGTTCCGCCGCCTCCGACGACCGGGCGTTGGCTCGGATTGACCAACCGGTGAGGACTGTTCGGCACGGTCACGGGAACGGCAATCTGCGAGGCGATATCCGCCACGTATGCCTCCTCGGGGAGATCGTTCTCTTCGTCGTTGTCGTGGTCGTCGTCCGTATCCTCTACCCATTGGTAAGCGAACTGAAATCCGACGTACGCTCCGTCGTCGCTGATGACCGGACGCTCGCTCTCCCGTGCGAATTGGACCCCGCCCGCACCCAATGACACCCGGGTTGCAGCTGCCTTTCTCCGGTCATAGACAAAAATATCTTTCTGTTCGTTTGAATCGCCTTCAACGAGGTTGCTCGCCTCCGATTCAAAGGCAATCACTTGCCCATCCGCGCTGATGGACGGATCGCCGCTGCGGGAATCGGCTTCCTCTCCGTTCAACCCGAGGCTGATGCGTTGGAACGGGACAGCATCGTTCTCGCGGTCATAGACATAAATATCCGACTGGAAATTTAAGTCGTCATCAACGAGTCTCGCATCCGTCTGGAACGCGATATAGCGTCCGTCGCCGCTGATGGAAGCAGCCATGCTGTTGCCATGATCGTAGTCTTCCATTCCTGCGCGCGTGCTGATGCGCTGAATCGAACCGTCGTCTTGGTCGTACACGAATACGTCGCGGATGTCGTCGTCGTCTTCCGGCACGAGACCGGCGGCAGCCGAGTCGAATACGACATAACGGCCATCCGCGCTCATCGACACCCTGTTCGAATACGCATCATCCCAACTCTCTCCGCCCACGGCCGTAATGACGGTTTGATTCCGGGTTTCGCGGTCGAATAAATAGACTTGCGCCGATGGGTCCATCAAATTCTGCTCAAACGAGTAAGCGACGTATCGTGAGTCGGCGCTCATATCGAAATGCAGCATTCGGTCCGTCTGCTGGCTGCCCGGGCCCATCACGTTATCCGTGACGCCGGTCACGCGGTCGTAAACGGAGATGACCGACTTGATCTCCAGAGGTTCCGCTTTGTACTCGAATTTTTTGAAGCCGATGTAGCGCCCGTCAGCACTCAGCTTCACTTCCGGATGATTCCCGTCGTAGATTATCGGGAGCCTGGTTCCGCCAGCCTTGGACAGCATGTTCCAGGACAATGGCGCCCCCGCCCCTGCCGGCGCCGATAAGGGCGCTGCGCCGCCCGTTCCCGGGGGCTCGCTCGGCTTCTCTCCATCATTCCCGTCTGATGCCGCCATCGCGGCATAGACTACCTTCATAAGATCCGCCATCTGTTGATAATCTTCGTTGCTTTGCCCTTCCCGGCCGGCGGCCGACGCTGCCGGAAAGGTCGACAAAACCAGCGTTACTGCAAGCAGCAGCGCCACTCCCTGTTTCCATCTCATGCTTAACCTACGACTCATCAATGAATAACCTCCATTAGAATGATACGTATAGTATCACAACGAATACAACATGTATCATTCTAACAGCGAACCGCTTGTCCTTGATAGTGGCGGAGGTAACTCGAATTGTAAAAATTTTTCATTTGTCTCCATGTCAAAGGAACTATGAGTCGAAAGCCAAATTCGAAATTGGCCTACTCGAGGAGCAGGCAAGAACGCTCATATCCTTAATGCTGCTTACGTAAGAATCAGATGTCGTTGGATTGCGGTATAAAACACGTCTGAAGTTCTTGACATGACTAGAACTTCCGTTCGCTCTTCTCGAAGTAGTGGATAGGGCGGATCTCAATACCCCAGCCGAGCTGCTCGCCCGCACCCACTTGCACGGCTGGATGTAAGGAAGCCACCCGGATTGCTTCCTCCATGTCACTTGCTTCTATGAGGAACGCGCTGCCAATCATCTCCTTGGCTTCGATATAAGGGCCATCGGTAACCCTCACCTTTCCATTCCCATTCCGCAAGCACTTGTTCTCCAAGGCAAGGCCGGCATCGATGAGCACTTGGCCGCTCTTGTATAGTTCCTCGAGGTGGGACTGACATTCGCGCATGACAGCATCGATCTCCGCCTTAGGGCGGGAATCCATTTTCTCTTGATCGAAGTAACCCAAACATAGGTATTTCATTTTTTATTCTCCTTTATTGGTTGGATTTTGGCTTGCCTCTATGAAGTCGACGAACAGTATACTGCAAATTCGACATATCCTGAATAAATTTTTTAGAAAATTTCGACTTTCGAAACTATCGGCCAGCCATGACGGTATATCCCTTTCCTGCTGCTGCTGTTCGGTCAATGCAAAAAAGACACCTCACGGTGTCTTTCATAAAACTATGAAATATATCACCCAGGCAATCGGGCGCTCCTTGAATAAGGAACGAGAGGCTGTCAGAGCAAATATCTCAAATAAATATACACGGCAGACATCCCGACGGAAAGCAGCATGAAGGGAAATCCGTATTTCAGAAATTGAACGAACGTGATGGGATGGCCTTCTTTGGCGGATAATCCCGCCGTAATGAGGTTGGCACTGGCTCCGATAAGCGTTCCGTTGCCGCCCAGGCAAGCCCCAAGCGCCAAGCTCCACCATAGCGGCTCCAGATTCTGCATGCCCATATTGCCCATTTCCTGAATCAACGGAATCATGGTTGCCACGAAGGGGATATTGTCCATAAAGGCGGATGCGATCGCGCTCATCCATAAGATAAGCATTGAGGTCGCAACCAGATCGCCTCCCGTCAGCTCCATGGCTTTCACCGCCAGGTCGCCGATAACCCCGGTATCCACCAAACTGCCAACCAGCGTAAACAGCCCGATAAAGAAGAAGATGGTTGTCCACTCCACGCGGGTGAAGGCTTCCTCCATGGCGTGCTCTCCGGCGAGGAGCAGCAGGACGAATGCCCCTGTCAGCGCCACGACGGACGATTCCACATGGAAGGTCTGGTGCAGGAAGAAGCCTGCGATCGTCAAAGCCAGAACGACCAGGCAGCGAACCAGCAGCGGCCGGTCGGTAATCAATTCGCTTACGTCCATCTTCATGATCCCCTGCTTATATTCCTCCGTCGTCCGGAGACGCTTGCGAAATAGCAGAACGAATATAGGGAGATGAACCAGCATGATGAGCACGACGATTGGCGTCAAGTTCTCAATGAATGCCATGAAGGTCAGCTCCGGCACGGCGCTGCCAATCATAATATTCGGCGGATCTCCGATCAGGGTAGCCGTCCCGCCTATATTGGAGGCCAGAATCTGGGTAAACAGGAACGGAAACGGCGGCACCTTCAGCTGTCTGGTAATGCTGAATGTGACCGGTACGATCAACAGAACGGTCGTGACATTGTCCAGAAATGCCGAGCCTATGGCTGTAATAATGGCGAGTGCGACCAGAATCTTCACGGGCTCGCCTTTGGCCTTCTTGGCTGCTGCGACCGCAATATAGGTGAACAGTCCGGTTTTGGCCGTTATGCTCACGATGATCATCATGCCGATCAATAGCCCCAGCGTATTGAAATCGATATGATGAGAGATGGCTGATTCAACGTCCACGATGCCCAGCAGCACAACCAACAATCCGCCCAGCATCGCGACGATCGTACGATGAATTTTCTCCGTAATAATCATCGCATAGGTAATTAAGAAGACGGCAATAGCCACAATCGCTTGCTGTTCCATATGTCCTCCTTGCATGCCAGGCTGCGCTTGGCTTCCGTATACCCTTTGCGAGAGCTGTCGCTAAACCGTCCACACTCTTCTCGGCTTATAGCCGGCTTTATCTAGGAAGTCCCGCTCCGTCGCTGCAGACAATCCGGATATCGGAATCCCGGCGGATTGCGAGACGACCAGCATCCGGCAAGCCATCTCAAGCGTCTGCAACGCCATTCGCGCTTCGCGGATTGTCGTATCATACACAAGAACGCCATGATTTTCAAGCAGCAGCACATTGGCCAGCTTCACTTTCTCGCGAACGCCTTCCCCCAGCGCATCGGACCCCGGGTGATAATAAGGTACGCGCTCCACCCTCTCCAGATAATACATCGTCTCGACGAACCAGTTCGAAGGAATTTCGATTTTGGAGCTGGCGACGAGCGTGCTGTAGAAAGGTGAGGCATGCAGAACGGCGCCAATCTCTGGGCGGTTCTCATACACGGCCCGGTGCATCGGCGTTTCCTTCGAAGGCCTCCGGCCTTCCGTACCGTACGAGCGGCCCGCCAGATCGCATTCGATCAGATCCGGGCTGTCCAGCTCACCGAGGAATGTCCCGCTGGCGGTAATCAAATATCGATCGTTTTCGGTCCGGGCGCTGATATTGCCCGCATTTCCCCATGCAAGCTCATATTCCATCATATACTTGCCTGTATGCTGCAGTTCTTTTCTTACACGCTCTATATGCGGCATAATGCGATATTCCCTCCGGTCTGTCCTGAACTAGCCTTGTCACCCCCGGACAGGCGTCCCTATCCGACATAAGCGCATCCGGGCCGTGACAAGCCGAATGGCCGCATCGCAGCCATTCTTAAGAAAACCTGTACGAAGCAATCGAGAGCTTCGTTTGCTGCTTGTTGTACGTACTCATCAACCCGGCTGTTACTTAAGCAGATTAGGGATGAGCATACTGATTTGCGGGATGAAGGTAATCATCATCAAGGTGATGATCAACACGACATAGAACGGCAGCATCCCTTTTGTAATCTGCCCCAGATTGATTTTGGCAATCTGCGCGGATATGAACAAATTGATCCCTAGCGGCGGCGTACACATGCCGATCGCCAGGTTCACGATCATAATGATCCCGAAGTGAACCGGATCGATGCCAAGCTGTACCGCAACCGGCGCCAGCAGCGGAGCCAAAATGATAATCGAAGCATTCGTCTCCATGAACATGCCGACCGCAAGCAGAAACAGATTGACAAGCAGCAGGAACACGATCGGACTATCGGAAATCCCGATGAAGAATTGGGCCACATCCTGCGGAATGCCTTCACGCGTCAAGATCCACCCGAACAATCCGGCACTCGCCAGAATGAACATGATCGCCGATGTCGTAATGACGGATTGCGTCAGAATGTTCATCAGCTGCTTCAATTTAATTTCACGGTACACGAGCACGCCGACGATGAAGGCATAGCCTACCGCTACCCCGGCCGCTTCAGTAGGCGTGAAGTATCCGCCATAGATGCCGCCGAGAATAATGACCGGCATGAGCAGGGCGAAGAAGGATTCCTTGAACGCCTTCCAGAGCTCGGCTCCGGACTTTCTCGTTTCTTTGGCATACTTGCGCTTCTTCGCGATAATCAAGATCGTCGTGATTAAGGATAATCCGATTAGAACACCAGGTATGAAACCGGCCATGAACAGGTCGCCGATCGATGTTTCCGTCGAGATACCGTAGAGGATCAACGGGATACTCGGCGGAATAATAACGCCCAGCTCGCCGGATACCGACTGTACGGCACCGGTAAAGTTGCGGTGATAGCCCCGGGAGATCATCGCCGGAATCAGAATACTGCCCAGCGCAGCCGTTGTTGCCGCACTTGAACCGGAAATCGCGGCGAAGAACATCGAGGTCACGACGGTAACGATAGCCAGGCCGCCGGAAAAATGGCCGGTGAGCGCATTGGCAAACGCGACAAGTCTCCGTGAAATCCCGCCGTACTCCATCAATATCCCCGCAAGAACAAAGAACGGAATGGACATAATAGGGAATGAGTCTATGGAGGTGAAAGACCGCTGCACAAGAACGATCAGCGGCGTACCGCCGTCCCACCAGATCGCTACCGCGGACGCAAGACCCATCGATATTGCAATTGGAACGCCCAGCGCAAAGAACAGAAGGAGAAAAACGAATAGTATAACACCCATTAGATGTGCTCCCCCTTTCTAAGCGCTTCTTCAACCTCGGATGTTTCAACATGATCGGTCGTCAGCAGCTCGATAATAACGGCTATTGCGTTAATTATCATAAGCAGCGCGCCGATCGGAATCGCCATATACGGAATATCCATGGATATTCCAAGCCCTGCGGACATTTGACGTCCTACAACCTCGAGCATATCGATGCCTTGAACCAATAGAATGATGAAGAAAACAATAGATATGAGCATAACGGCTATTTTTAGCACCTTACGCACGCTAGGCTTCACCTTCTCCATCACCACTTCAATGGCAATCATTCTATGGTTGCGCAAGGCCAGCGAGGCTCCAAGAAAGACGGTATAGACCATTAAATAGCGAGCCGCTTCCTCCGACCAGGTTAACGGGTAGTCGATTACAAATCTGCATATGATTTGCGCGATAATGATAATGGACATGGCTGCAAGCATAAGTCCAACTATGATACCGACCACTTTGTTCATGAAATCAATACATTTCATAACGGGCTGCATTCGGTTATTCCTCCTGTTCGACGGCATCCATCGTCTCACTTCTCTCATGCTGAGCTCGTAAGCATAGGAGAGCCGGTATCGATTCGGATCTAACGGATACCGGCTCTATCTGCCTGTGGATTATTTCGTGTTAACGATGCTGTCGTACAATTCTTTGCCGTATTTATTCGCGAATTCCTCGTGAACGGTCTTCGCTTTCTCCGCGAATTTCGCGGTGTCCACTTCAACGACTTCCATCCCAGCATCCTTCAACTGCTTCAGAAGGACCTCTTCCTGCTCGGCGACAAGGTCATTCTCGAATTGCGTCGCTTCCTTGGCCGCTTCCTCAATGGCTTGCTGCTGCTCCTTCGACAGCTTCTGATACGTGATGTCGCTCATGGTCAGCATGACATAGCCATAGACGTGGTTGGTCATCATCAAATATTTTTGAACCTCTTGAATCTTATTGCTTGCAATGAGAGCGAACGGATTCTCTTGGCCGTCGATAACGCCTGTTTGCAGGGAAGAGTACACTTCGCCGAAAGCCATTGGAGTCGGTGAAGCGCCCATCGCTTTCCATGCCGCAATCGATGCCGGAATCTCAGGAACACGGACTTTCAATCCCTTTAAGTCTTCCACTTTCGCAATCTTTTTATTTGCTGTCAGCTCGCGCGGTCCCCTTACCCAGAACTCGAGTCCGCGAACCTGTGCATTCGTCAATAAATCCTCTTTCATCTTCGTGCCTACTTCGCCATAAAGCACTTTCTCCATATGCTCTTGATCACGGAACAAGTATGGCAGTTCCAAGATGGAGTAAGGCTCATAGAAATTGGAGAGTACGCCTGCCACCAGTGCGAAATCGACGGAACCAAGCTGCATGCCCTCGATCAAGTCGCGGTCATTACCCAAGGTAGAGCTTGGGAATACATCCACTTCCACGCTTCCGTTCGTCTTTTCCTTCACAAGCTCGGCGAACTTCAGGGCACCCTTGTGCCAAGCATCGGATTCACCGGTAATATGACCGAGACGGAGCTTGACCTTCTTCTCCGTACCTCCGTTACCGCCGGTTGCGGCATTGCCGCCATCCCCCTTGTTCCCACACGCTACAGCGCTTACAAGAAGCACAACCAGCATTGTGACCACAGCTATTTTCTTTAACATGAGTACTGCCTCCCAGTTGTCTGATTATATCTAGTATTGAGGTCGGTTCGGCTTCACGACGCGGCGGTGTGAAGCCGACTGCCCCCTTTTATCCGAATAATAGCTTAAAAAGTAATGAGAACCTTCATTGAACGGTCTTCCTTCTTATCCACTAACCGGAAGCCTTCCGCAGCCTGCTCGTAAGGCAGACGGTGCGTAATAATGACATCCTTCTTGACCGCGCCGGCTGCAATTAGATCGATTGCCGCAAGGGTATCCTCCCGGTTGTACGTCATGCAGCCGATAATTTCCTTCTCTTGATTCTGCAAATTGTGGATGTCGAACGTCTGCGTGCCATGGAACATGGCGATCGTAACGATCCGGCCGCCTTTGCGAAGAAGGGCCAAGCCTTGGTCGATAATGCCCGGAACGCCCGCAGCCACCAGCACTTTATCGAATGCTGCTCCGACAGCCGACTTGGCTTCCTGCGTCCACTCCGCGTTATCTCTAATATTGAGGGTATGCGTCGCCCCCATCTTGCCGGCGCTTTCCAGCGCATAATCCATGACATCCGTAACTAGCAGTGTAGTCGCGCCGGCCGCCTTCGCCGCAGCCATGGCCAGCAGCCCGATCGGGCCTGCTCCCAGAATCGCGACCTTATCGCCTACTTGAATGCCGGCCTTGCGAACCGCGTGGACACCTACGGCAAACGGCTCAACCAGTACGCCCTGCTCGTAGTCCATCCCGTCCAGGAGCTTGAATACCGTCTGCTCCGGCGCCGCAAAATATTCCGCCATCGCGCCGTACCAGCTGCCGATTCCCGGCGCGCCGCGATTTTCACAATAATTTACTTTGCCCGATAAGCAATAATCGCATGTACCGCATCCCGTCTGCGGCTCTACCGTTACCCGGTCGCCCGGCGCAAACTTGGTAACCGCCTCTCCGACCTGAACCACCTCGCCGGCAATTTCGTGGCCGATAATGACAGGAGGCTTGCGGAAGGGATGCAGCCCCTTGTACGTATGAATGTCCGAGCCGCAAATCCCGGCAACCTTAACCTTGATAAGCACGTCAAGAGGGCCGAGCTCGGGAATACCGACCTCTCTTACGACGACCTTAGAAGCATCCTCCACATATACAGCTTTCATCACAATTTCCTCCACTCTTTCTCTCTGGTACTCCTTTTATCTGAATAACTTTTGCTTGGAATCTTGAAGGTGATCCCGCATATAGCCGACGCAATCCTTGCTGCCTGCCTTCAGATGATCATAGATGACGCAGTGTTCCTTCCAGAACACTTCCATTCTGTGCGGGTCCTTCCGAAGATGACGGAGTGTAATCCGCAGCAGGTGATCCTGATAATTAAGCAGAACCCGGTAAATTTCCTGATTGCCCGTAAACGAGCAGATAAGCAAATGAAACTTATGATCGGCTTTGGCGAATGCCTTCACATCGAGACGCTGGACGATCTCTTCGGTTTCCTGAAGATTGGCAAGCAGCTTCAAGCTCTGCTCTCCGGTCAGCCTTCCCAAGATCTGCTCCACATTGAAGGTTTCGAGCGCGGTCCGAAGGTCGTAAATATCGATAATACGGTCCAGCGCGAGATCATTGATAATAATCCCTTGTTTGGAAGATACGGTGACAAAGCCTTCCGCCTCCAGACGGGTCAGAGCCGATTTGATCGGTGTTTTGCTCATCTGCAGCAGCTCGATCAGCTCCCGCTCGGATAGAAACCGGCCCGGTTCGAATATTTCCTCCAGGATCCGTTCCTTGATTTCCGTGTAGGCAACGTCTTTCAACAATGGAGCCGCACCTGTCTCTTTCATTTCATCCATCCCATAGCTCCCCTTTCACTTTCATAGTTGGAATAATTATAGGGTAATTATTCCGATGCGGCATCCCTAACCTTGGCAAAATAATCGGGGCTTCCGAATTGTCCGCCCTTCAGGGCAAGCTCCACGCCATCCATAAAGCCGTCATGCGCGTACACCTTGCACAGCGGAGCGCCTGGAGATATAGGCAGCAGCATCTCCAATCCGTAAATCCCCATCTCGCTCGTGACGAATCCGGACGTGTCCCCACCTGCGATAACGACTCGGCGCAAGCCGGCTTCGCGCATAATATGATTCGTCCAGCGCCCCAGCTGCCGGCCAATGAGCTCTCCGGTTCGAGAGCTCTCGATGCCATTGGCGCGGAATAGCTCCCGGGTCGCCGCAATCGCCTCGTCTTCGGGACCGAGCGCGGTGTAGAGCACGACGCTCTCCCCTTCGTTCAACAGGCGGATGGCTTGATCGAGCAGCTCCTGCGGCAGCTTGTCCGTATCCGCTACAGCCTCCGGCGTAATCCGGATGCCGTGGAAGCCTTGCCCGATCGCCGTTTCGATCTGGCGCTGGCTGACCGGGGAGGCGCTGCCGGATACCGCCAGAATACGGCTTGCCGGCGCAGCCTCCGTTACATGAGCCGTCTGCCCGGCCGCTCCGCCGGCTTGCTCCCAGTATGCCGTCAAGGCATATTCGACGCCGGACGAACCGACCACAAGCCGCGTCCCGTCAGCTGAAGCCTCCCATATCAATCGACCGCTAAGGGAAAGCCTCTCTTCATCCAGCACATCAAACAGCAGCACAGGCGGCTTCTCCTTCAGCTTCTCGCGATAGCGCCCGCTCACGAGCTCCGGCTCGCCTGCAAGCTCCAGAATGTCGATCAGAGCGACTTCTTCGCCCAGCTGTTTCTGCAGGTGGAGCCGCAGATCCGCTTCGCCCATCGGAGTGACGGGGTGACGCGACATGACCGGATGGCGGTCCAAGCGGTATACCTGTCCATCCATTCGCGCAAAGTGCTGGCCGAATAGCGTATACCGTCCCAGCGCGGGAGCGCCGACCAGGAGAGGAACGGTATCCTGACCCGGGAAGAAATGGCGCGATACGCGGATCGCTTCGCCGATACTGCCGAATTCAGGCGATGAATCGAACGTCGAACAGGTCTTATAATGCACGATCGGCGCACCCAGCCGAGACAGACGCTCCATCACCGGCCGGACTTCCTCCGCTAATGGAGCCGGCGCCTTGGCCCGGCTGGTGCCGGCGACCCCGACGCAGCGGATGCCTTCGAACCGCTGCAGCATACCCGGAGTCGGCGCTTCGAGAAACAATACCGTACGGTACCCGCTTCGCGCCAAAGCCTCCATAGCATCGGTCGATCCCGTAAAATCATCGCCGTAGAAGGCGAGTAGAAGCTTATTTTCACTCATGTTCGATATCCTCCAAGGATGATGTTACTTCTTGCCGAATACCCGGATCGCTTCTTGAAGCTCGGGATGTGACTTCGCGTACGCGTTCAATTCGATCCCTTGAACGGCCGCTTCCCAGCCAAGCTGCATACTGCGAACGCCTTCGGCCGTTCCGCCCGGGTGAGCGAGAATGCCTCCTCCCGCCAAGTGAATCAAGTCCAGCGATCGGACGGCCTCATACGTCGGGATCGCGCTGCCTGCCCATTGCGCCGAGGACAGCACCGGCATGACCGTGTATCCGCCCAGTATCGGCGTCAAACAATCTTGAATCGATTGCGCAACCGAATCGTTGCTTTCCGAGAATTTGCTGTCCAGGCCATTCGTATGAAGGTGATCGACACCTGCCAGGCGGCACATCTTCTGATAAGCTGAGAAGCTCATTCCGAGCAGCGGGCAACGGGTCATAGCCCCCCATTGGTTGCGGTGCCCGTGAACCGGCAGCTCCGTGTACTGACGAAGGTGGGCGACGCCCGGCAAGCCGACGCTGTTGATGCTGACCATCACGCAGGTGCCCCCTGCTTGGAGGACGATATCATGGTTTCGCTTCATCTCGTCGATATCGCCTGTAATATTGAAGGCGTACATCAGTTTCTTGCCTGTGCGGTCGGCTGCCCGTTCGATCTCGGCCATTACGGTTTGAACACGCTGTTCGAACGATGCATATGGCGGATTCCCGCACAGCTCGTCGTCCTTCACGAAATCCAGTCCAGCCTCCGCCAGCTCGCGGACGAGCGGTCCGTATTCGGACAACGGCAGCCCGATGCTCGGCTTGACGATGGTCCCGATAAGCGGACGGCCGTAGACGCCGGCAAGCTTTCTCGTCCCCTCTATGCCGAATTTCGGTCCCGGATAGCGGTCGCCGAAAGCCTGGGGCAATTCGAGGTCCACCAGCCGGAGTCCCGAAAATTCCCGCAGCTCATATAAATTCCCGGCGACGGTGGACAGCAGATTCGGCAGAGACGGCCCGATATTATGAAGCGGAAAGGACAGCTTGACCAATGCTCTTCTGTAGATCGGCTTGCCGCTGCCAGGCGGAAGATAACTCCCCGGCAATGAGGGGGAATCGTACTCGCCCAGCGCTTCGATGCCGACCACTTGTGCGGCATGCAGCGCTTTCAACTCCGGCGTTTCTCCAGGAACGGCGATGAAGGTGCCCGTAGACTGCTCGCCCGCCATGACGGCGGCCGCTTTCTCGAGCGAATAAGGCGTTTCAATGAGATAAGTGGCATAAATTCGGTCATTCATTCTTACGCTTCCCTCCCACTAATAAAAGAGCGTTCCATGATCGGTCATCATTCCATATTCGAGTGCTATAAATTATTAGATCTATCTTAAATCTATCTTAGATCTATGTGAGATCTATTTGATCTGATCTTAAATAAATCGCTTTCTTTTGTCAACGGGAATTATCGAATTTTGTCGATGAAAACTCTTTCATCATAAGTTTGTGAATATATTCGCAATCGTGCAATGCCTGTCATTACAGGGGTTTTGCTCATAATGAAAGCAGAAAACCAGGCATACAGGCGAAGTGGAATTGTTATAAATTACTATGAGTCCGAACTAGTGCGACGGCTCTTTGTTAATATGGTGAATGGCCGATCATTGGCCCTATTAATCTTGAATGCGGTTTATTGTTCGCCATACCGCTCCACCCTGAAATAAGAAAAAGGAGGCCTCTGACAAGGCACTCCCGTTTCACATGTTTACGCCTACTCCCACGGATATTGCGTCAGCAGGTAATCCGCGAATTTCTTGCTTTCTTCCCGTCGTCCTTTTCTCATCTTCGTGCGGTATTCAGCCGTTTCGTGCAGCTTGCGCTCCTCTTCCGTCTCCGGGACCACCTGCGGCACGGGAATCGGCCTGTTATTCTTATCCAACGCGACGAAGGTAAGGAAGGCGGTCGCGGCTATTTTACGCTCCCCGCTCAGCAGGTCTTCCCGTATGACCTTCACGAAAACCTCCATAGAAGTTCGGCCCGTCCATGTTACGAACGACTCCAGCGATACCGAATCGGACGGCCGGATGGGCTGAAGGAAATCGACGGAATCGGTGGAAGCCGTAACAGCCGTTACGCGGCACAGCTTGGACGCGGAGATCGAAGCGATATCGTCGATATAGGACATCAGCTTGCCGCCGAATAAGGTGTTGTGGTTGTTCACATCTGTCGGGAACACCCGGGAAACTTTAAAGCACCGGGTTTCCTTCGAAAATTTCGTCTCCAAGTGCACTCACGCCACTTTCCTACGGTTTGCATTCACTCCGACCATTGTCCCCCTTTTAGGGGTACGTTATGCTTCGCGAGTCTGTCAATAGGAAGACGTCCGATCCAGCCGGCTTTCATCCCGCATTGTCCGTTCATCCGTCGAATACCTGCATGTAAGGCGAATTCCCTATTCGAACCACAATCGCGTTTCTCCGCTGCCGCTGCTTCTCCCGCTCCGAGTGGGCGTTTTCGCTTGACGCCAGCCTTCGGATATGCTCGAAATCGGGATGCACCACCTCGTCCGACAGATAAGCGGATACATCGCTTCCGGGGATCCGTCTTCTGTTCAGAGAAGCGATCATCTCCTCCGCTGTCTTAATCCCGATGCCGTGGCCGTAGAACAATCCGTTGGGAAGCATGACGGCGTTCTCCCCCTGCCATTCGGGCGTCTGCGGGTTATAGTCGGGATTCATGAAATAGAGAATATCGCCCAAGTACGCTTCATTCTTGTTATCGACGGATATTAAGCGCAAATCATCGTCGTACTGCCATGTGTATAAGAGCAGGTTTTGAAAATGCGTGTTGAACGCATCTTCGCCGATCGTATCGAGCACCGCCTTATATAAGAGAATCACCATCGCCGTCGCGCATTCGAACGCATACATCCGGCCGTTCCGATAAATATCGTTAATGCCGTCGGAAGGCCGGACGCCGCTATTCAGCCGGAACCCGCCCTCCGGCGTACGGGTCCAGAACTGCTCGTTACTCCGAGATTTGCTGAACACGGCAAAATCGACCCTGCTTGCGTACAAATCCTTCGCGGCTTGCACGATATTCGCCCGCAGCTTCAGCTCAAATTTCAAAGCCTCGAGCGATGGGTAACGATATACAACCGGGCTGTCTTCCTTCTTCTGCACGACCTCTTGTTCAAACTGCGAGAAGGGCTGCTCATTCAGTTGTTCCGTACTCATGTTTGCGACAATAATCACGGCCTTCAACTCCCGGGAGCGTAATTTCACGTATAGGTTATTGTACGTACACGGCCTGGATTGGTGCAGAATCAGACCCTGTCTTCACAAAGTCCCCGCAAGGCGAATAGTCTTACGGTCGCTGTTGTTCACGGTCGGTCACAATGAAAAATAGCCCTACAGGCACTAAGCACCCGTAAGGCTATTCCGTCTTCGCTCCGCTCGCAATGTTCCAGTGCCCGCTAGCCCCGGCTGATCAGCCTGCGCAGCACCGGCTCCAGGTTATCCGCCATCTGCATGAAGCCCAAGTCGGTGGGATGAACCCCGTCGACACAGCATTCCTGGGCGTGGCGGGACAGCAGCTTCTCGCCGTCGTAAAAATGGATGTTCCGGTCTCCCGCATTCTGCAGCGAGTGGACCAATTCCATCTGCATCCGCTTTCGGGTTTCCTGCATCTCCCGCGATGCGGCGTCGAACAGCTCCTTGGCAAAATAAATGCGCGAAAGCACCAGAATAGGCACCTTGGGGTGAGCTTCGCGGTAAATCCGTATAAATTCAGGCAGCGTCTGCGCGTACAGCTCCGGTGAAACGCTGTTCGCTTCATAGTCAAGCACAAGGCATGCCGGATCGGGAATCGTCGCCAGGATATGCGCCAGCTCCGGCTCGCCCTTGCCGGACCCGGAGAAGCCGAGGTTCACGAATGCCCTGTTGATCCTTCGGCTCAGCACATTGGTATAGCACAGGCCCGGTCTGGAAGCGCAGCCTCCCTGTGTAATCGACGTTCCGTACACGAGAATCGTACCGGGGTCGTATGCCGGCGGAGCCTCGACGGAAGCGCCCGCTTCCAGGCCGACCGACACTTCCTCCACGCCTTGATACAACGGAAAATTCAATACGATCGTCCGGGTTTCGGCGGAACCGCCTTCGAACAATACCGCCTCGTATTCCAAGGCCTGCGTATCGAAAACGGCCGTGCTGCGGTAATGCAGCGTTCCATCCAGTTCCTCGTAGCAGTCAAACCCGCACTGTCCGGTAGCCGCCATATGATACATGTAGGCCGGTCCGGCCAAGCGGACCTTGATCGCCAGCTTCGGCGAATTGGTTCTGAACCGAATCTGCCCGCCTGCGGTATGGTTCGCCAGGTTGTCGACTGCGCTAGGCAGCGGGAAAGCAGGTTCGATAGGAAGACGGCGGTACTTGCCCTCGGCTTGAAGCCAAGGGAAACCGGCAATAATGTAAGGCGTTTCAAGCGGTGAATGCCAGACATAAGCAGCAGCTAATTCTGTGCTCACAGGAACACTCCTCCCTCATTACCATCTTAAAATCCAGTTTTACCCACAACCCATTATTTCACCTTTTCGGCTTATAAGTAAACCACCTAATTCAGCCCCTTCATCATCCCGTACAAATAATCCACCGATTGCATCGCATATTCCTTCCGGATCGGCTGGCCGTCCTTTAGCAGCACCAGACAGGGAACACTGGCTATTTTCCATGCCTCGCGCATCGCCGGCGAATAGTTAATATTCAGTTTGTACATCGGAATCGAAGCGGAGGTCGCTTCAATAATGTCAAGCATCCGTTCCGCGATTTTGCAGGTACCGCACAAGGGGGTGTAGAAGAATACGGCTTCATGACCGTTTGCGCTGCTGGCGATTGCACGCAGCTGTGCTTCATCGATTTCTCGCATGGCGGCGACAGACGTCCTTTCCGGTTTTATTATCGAAACATGATTCCATTGCTACCATTCTATCGTTCCGCTGCATCAGGTATCAACCAAAAAACACCGCCAAGAGCGCCCTCCGGCGCATCTGACGGTATCCTTGTTCATCCATGCACGCTATGGAACCCTTGTCCGGCAGTCATTCCATTCCGGCCACTAGGGGAGTTCTGACAAACGTTATACGTTACGATCGATTACGAATGTTGTTTAATTGCGATTCGCTCATGTGCAGTTCTTTGATCAGGCTGTTGTAGAAATAATTTTCTTGACCGTTCAGCCCATGCTTGTTATCCTTCAGGATCAAACTGCCGATATTCCGTTTCAAAATCTCGTTCCGACGCTGCATCATTTCAATGTTAGTCAAGTTAGAAACCTCCAGTTGTATTCCCGATGGATTCGGTATCTATAAGTATATCGAACCTGAAAGGAGATGGAAAACCGTCCCTGTCGGCCTCAGAACGGATAAGCCGTTCTCAGCCATACTGACATGAAATCCAATGCGGGCATTCGAAAAATTCCGGCCATATCCTCCGCATAACGGCACATTTCCGCCGAGAATAAACGCAAAGAGAGCACCACCCGCGCGGAGCTCTCTTCTTATTCCTATTCATTTTCCGCTAGGCGGGATTGGATGGCTGTGCCGAACATTTGCGAATCAAGGCAATCTGACCCGCATGCAGCCCGGTATGATACAGCACCCGTCCCAATGCTTCACGAGGAGTAGAGGTGCCGATCGGCGAGGATACCGGTTGATCCCATGCCTCATCAGGCAGCCGTCTCATCGCCTCGGACAAATAGGCGTCGGACGCTTCGGAGAAGGCCAGCATCTCCTGCAGTCCCGTGAAGGTCGAATCTCCCTTGGACGGTCCGCTTGTGATGAATGCGATATCGGCAGGCGTGCTGCTGTTGAAAAACCAATCCGCGAACATATACTCCACTTCCGCATTATGGCGCAGCATGAATCCGATGGAGGATGTATCTTGGGAAAGCTTCAGGTTGAGCTCTTCTTCCTTCAAGCCCTGCATCGATTTCTGAAAACGGTCGCGTACCGTTCTCCATACCGGATAAACCGCTTCAAACGACATTCGTATCCACACCTCTCGCGTTTATTTTTTCTTATCGATCACGACATGCTCGAACCGGTCGCCCGACAGATCCACATCGAAGGCTTGCCCGAAGCCCACGACATAACGGCCTTCAATCGGGGTTAGCTCGAATAGTGAAAAATCCAGCCCCCGCAGCATATCCATCATCTTACTGCCGAAGGATTCATTGAACAGCGCGAACACTTCGTCATGACCTTCGTTGCCGAGGTTTGCCGTTGAGCAGGCCCACCTTGCGCGTTCGCGGGCGAACGTATTCGGCGACTGCGACTCGTCCGCAAGAAGCATGACGGATATCCGTTTGCTCTCCTCCACATAGCGGTAGTGATCGGATATTCGGCTAATATAGATGTATAATTTCCCGTCCATCTTCACGAAAGGCGCGTAGCTGGCGAACGGATTCCCGTTCTCGTCCAGGCTGCTAATGACCAGCGTCTTCCGGCTCTCTACGAAATCCGTAAATTTCTTCTTCATTGCTTCCGTATCGATCTGCTTCACGGCATATCCCTCCACTAATTAATGAGCCATCGGCTGGGCTTTCTTGAGCGGATGAATCCGGGGGAACGCGGCATCGGCCACAAATTCGACCTCCGCCTCCACACCGTATACATAGCGAATCATATCCCGCGTCAATACGTCCCGGGGCTTGCCTGTCAGTGCCAGGCTGCCTTTCTGGATCACGCAGATTTTATCGCTGTACGCACTCGCCTGATTCAGGTCATGAAGCACCATGACGATGGTTATTCCCAGCTCCTGGTTGACGGTCCGGACCAGCTCCAGCACTTCCAGCTGGTGCGCGATATCCAAGTACGTTGTCGGCTCGTCGAGCAGCAGCACCTTGGGCCGCTGCGCCAGCGCCATGGCGATCCAGGCGCGCTGGGCCTCGCCTCCGGAGAGGGAAACGACCAGCCGCTTGCGGAACGCCGCAAGCCCTGTCTGCTCGATCGCCCAATCGACGATTTCGTAATCCTCCATCGACAATCGCTCGTACCACTTCTTGTGAGGAAGCCGTCCGTAAGATACGAGCTCCTCGACGGTCATGTCGGCCGGCGTTTGATTGGATTGGCATAAGATGCACATGATCTGGGAAATCCGCTTGTTCTGCATGGACCGGAGCTCTTGTCCGGCGATACGAACTCGGCCGCTTTCGCAGGGAATCAATCTCGATATTCCTTTCAGCAAGGTAGACTTGCCGGAGCCGTTAGGCCCGATAATCGAGACGATCTCGCCTTCATTGACTTGCAGGGTGAAGTTCTTCACAATCTTGTTGCCGTCATAACTGATCGTTAAGGCTTCGGCTTGAAGCATGTTAAACATCACCTTTTCTCATCAAGTATAGAAAGTAAGGCCCGCCGGTGACCGCCATGACGATACCCGCCGGAATATCCAGCGGAGCGAAGAATGTCCTTCCCACGGTATCCGCGAGCAGCAATACAAGCGCGCCCAAGCCGATGCTCATCGGCAGCAGGCTCCGGTAATCGGACCCGACAAGCATGCGCGCCATATGCGGAACGACCAGACCGACAAAGCCGATCATACCGACGGTCGATACCGATACGGCGGCCAAGTAGACCGCGATGAACGATAATACAATTCGAATCCGGTTAATATTCTCGCCGAGATTGAGCGCCGCTTGCTCCCCCAAGCGCAAAATATTCGCTTGCCGGATGCAGAACAGCGCCGCAATCCATCCGACGATGGAATAGGGAAGCATGACGCCGACATCGCCGATTCCTTTGCCGGTCATGCTGCCGTTTAACCACTGCAGAGCCGCTGGCAGCTTGTCGCTGTACAAGATGGAGAGCAATCCGATGATTCCCCCGAATACCGAGTTTACGGCTACCCCCGACAGAATAACCCGGATCGGCGTAATCCCCCGTTTCTTCCATGCCAGCGCATACACCATGACCGCCGCCACAGTGCCGCCGGCAATAGCCGCGAACGGAATGAACGAAGAGTAGTTGGGAACGACCAGCAGAATGAACAGCACGGACACGGCGGCGCCGCTGGACACCCCGGTAAGGCCCGGATCCGCGAGCGGATTATGCATGACCGCTTGGAGCAGTGCGCCGGAAATCGCCAGGTTCGCGCCGATCGTCACGGCCAGCATGACTCTGGGGATCCGGATGTCCCATAGAATGGTATCCGATACGTCGCCGCCGCGGCCGAACAGGGCGCTCACAATCTCAACAGGTGAAAATCGCACGCTCCCGAGCCCTACGGACAAGATCATGGCCGCCAACAGCAGCATGAACGTCATCCCGATTGCGAATCCTTTTGACCTCTTATGCTCCAGCACTTGCCTTCCCCCAGTTCAACGAACGAAACACGGACAGCCGTTTACGTTATTGATACAATTTAGTCGTCATTTCTTTGTAAGCATCCGCGGCTTTGACAAGCGAGGCAACGCCGAACAAATTGTAGTCAAGCGCGGATACTTTGCCGTTCTTGAAGGCATTCAATTTGTCCCATGCCCCGTTCTTCTTGACATCCTCTTCGAATTTCTTGATTGCCGTATCCGGATCGCCGTGCGATACGAGCAGAATCACATCCGGATTGGCGGCAACCACATTCTCCATATTGAGCATGACGTACGTTTCGTCGGACTTTAGCACATCCGATACGACGTTGGATGCGCCCAGCTTCTTAGCGATGCTGCCCGGGAACGTATTCTCGTTCATGAGCATGAAGGATTCGGCCGATCCGAACAGAAGCATGACTTTCGGCGCCGTCTTGCCCTCCGCCTGCTTGGCAGCTTCGCTCTCTTGCTTCTCCAGGTTCGCCAGAAACTCGTTGGCCTTCTGCTCCTGCTTGAAGACCCGGCTCATAACGACCATGGAGAGCTTTAATTCTTCCAGCGAGTCCGACGGTATGTATGCGGTCTTTAATGAAGCCGGTTTAAATTGCTTCTCCAGGCTGTCCTTGATCGACTCCGGACCGAGAACCAGATCCGGCTGAAGCTTCGTCACCTGCTCCACGTCAGGCTTGAGCGCCGACCCGATTCGCTGCACGTCCTTGAATGCCGCCGGGAGCTCGACCGTAGACGTGGGAACGCCGATAGGCATAACGCCCAGCACGTCCAGAATCTCGGAGATGGCGACCGATGCGCTGACCACCTTGGCCGGCGCTTCTTGACCGAACTGAGCTTGCAGCTCGGCCGCTTTCGCTTCGTCGACCGCGATCGCCGTCACTCCATCCGCAGCAGGCTTATTGGTCTCATCCTGCTTTTCGTTGGCGGCATTCCCTTTCGTTTCGTTCGATTCGTTCGTTTGGTTCGCTTCGTTCGCCGTCGGCTGATTGCTGCACGCGACTGTGAAGGCTAGCAATGACAAGCTGGCATACAAGGCCCATTTTCGAGATATTTTCATCTTATTCGTACACCCCTCTAAAACTTAAATGATAGTGATTCTCAATATCATGCCAATGTATACTATCATGAACTGTTAATCCATTTCAATATTAATTGAGAAAAATTCTTATTCTCATTGATTGCTTGTCTATCCGCCCCGCCAATCTTCTCAATCTGTCCCTAGTTTGATACAATAGACTCCATTGATTTTTCAAGCGAGGCTGCATCCGGCTGGCGGTCCTGATCAAACAAAGAAGCCGCGGGCGTTGGCGCACTCCATTCTGCTTCTATAACGCCGAAAATAAATGTTACAGCTCGCGCTCCGGCGCCCTGAACCCCCGTAACGCCGTTTTTTACCGTTACAGCGGGCAAAACCCGAGATGCGCACCCCATGCTGCTCCTGTAACGCCGGAAATAGGCGTTACAGATCGCGCTCCGGCGCCCTGAGCCCCTGTAACGCCGTTTTTTACCGTTACAGCAGGCCGAGTACGGGACACGCACCTCATTCCCAAACACGCGCACAGCCTTGGAGCATGTCAGCGGCAGCTGCTGCCCCCATGACTTAACCAATCGCCCCTTGCCTGCTATCCACCTTCCCCCCTGAGCAATCTGCTGGGGGATTTTGTTCGAATATAGATCGTTTACGAAGTCCGCTGTTTCTCCTGAATCAGCTAAAGCATAACGAGAAGGTGAATTCCATGAGTAGCATACATCGTTTCACATCCCTGCCCTCCGGAACGGCCGGCTCGGCTATCCCGCATGCGGAAATAGCATCCCCAAACATTGCCGCGCAGCGGAATAATGCGCAGGATCGGGATGCCGGCTTCTTCCGTACTTTGGAGCAGAGCGGGTTGACGTTGAATAAGCCGCAGCTGGAAGCGGTACGGCATCATACGGGTCCGTTGCTGACGCTGGCAGGAGCCGGCTCGGGCAAGACATCCGTCTTAATCTGCCGGACGGGCTATCTGCTCGCGGTCCACGGCATCCCGGCGAGCGCTATTCTGCTCCTGACGTTCTCGACCAAAGCGGCGGCCGAGATGAGAGAGCGCATTGCCCGTCTGCCCGGTCTAAACGCCTCGGCTGTCCATCAGCTTCAGGCCAGGACCTTTCACTCCTTCTTCCTGCAGCTGATCCGCAGGCACGGCAATCAGCTGGATATCTTTCATGAAACCCGGCGGCAGCATATTCTGCTAAAACAAATTATGCGGGAGCTGGGCCTGCAGCAGGACGCTTACCAGCCGGAAACGCTGCTCGCTCTTCTATCCTCCTATAAGATGAACCTTGTCGGTCTGGACGAGCTGCCGGAAGCAACGGACGGGGAAAAAGAAATCAAGCGCATCTTCGCCCGCTACGAAGATTGGAAGCAGGAGAACGGCAAGATCGATTTCGACGATGTGCTGCTCAGCGCATATCGGCTGCTGAAGCAGCAGTCCGACCTGCTGCGGTCGCTGCAGACGCGATTCCAATATGTCATGATCGATGAATTTCAGGATACCAACCATCTTCAATATGAATTAATCCGAATGATCGCCGAGCCCCGGCAAAATTTAATGGTCGTCGGCGATGACGACCAGACGATCTATTCCTTTAACGGCGCAAGGAGCGAATTCATTCTTCATTTTGAGAAGCGCTACCCGTCGGCCAAGGTCATTACGCTCGATATTAACTACCGGTCAACCACAGCAATTGTCGGCCTCGGCAACGAAATTATCCGGCACAACAAGGAGCGGCGGCCCAAGACCTTGCAAGCAACGAAGGAAAGCGCGGTTAAGCCCCAATATATGCGGCCTCATACGGCGGATGACGAAGCGGATCAAATCATCACGCGTATCCTCCAGGAGGTTCAGCAGGGAACACGGACATACGGCGACTTCGCTATATTATACCGGTCATCCAGCAACAACCGGGCCATATTGGAGCAGCTCGTACTAAAGGGAATTCCACATATCGATTTCGGTGATGGACAGCTTTTATACGAGCATTGGCTCGTTAAGCCGGTCGTCGACCATCTGCGGCTTTCCTTGAACCGGCGCAATTTCGATGCGATGGAAAGCATTCTGCCCTCTCTCTACCTGAATCGCGAGAAGGGAATGGCGATCATTCGCGCGAAGGAAGCGATAAGGCCCAAGAAAGGGCCGCTCGTGCATTTGTTATCGCTGCCGGAACTGAAGGATTACCAGAAGGACAAGATCACGGACCGTCTGGCACTGATCAAGTCATTCGTAACCATGAAGCCGGCGCAGGCCATTATACACATTCGAAAAACCTTCTATGACGCTTATTCGGAAGCTAGTGAACGGCATAAATTAACGCTGCATAAGGAGATGCTGAAGGAGCTGCTGGACGAGCTGGAAGCTTCCGCCGCGCGCTTCGATACGGTCGAGGCTTTCATAGCGTTCATCGATGACGTAGTGGCCAAGAACAGCGATAATACCCGCCAGAAGCTGCAGGAGCAGGGCAATCGCATTGCATTGATGACGATCCATCGTTCCAAAGGATTGGAATTCCCCGTCGTCTGCTTGATCGGGGCTTCCGATGGCAGCTTGCCGCACAGCTCGGCTCTGGATACCGACCGGATGAAGGATGTCTTCACGAGGACGGGCAGCAGGCCAATCAGCTCGGTCGCATTGGAAGAGGAGCGGCGTCTTGCTTATGTGGCCGTTACCCGTGCCCGGGAGGAGTTGTTCATTAGCTCCCCTTCTCAATACAGAGGCAAGAAAGCCGCTATTTCGCAATTCGTTCTGGCTGCCTTCCAACAAGCAGCGGGTCCCTCAGCTTCGCCTAAGTCGGTCCATACGAAGACGGGCCGGCATATTTCCAGCCCCGGTTCCAAGCCTGCAGGAGAGACCGAAACCGTTCTGGCATGGGTTTGCACCAGCCCGCCATGCATCGCTTGGACCAGAATAGACCCGTATAAAGAAGCGCATCTGACATCCAAGCCCTGTCCGCTCTGCAAGTCGGCCATGGAGAAGGGCAGCAAGGCCGTCCCGGTGTAGACGCGCGCAGCGGTTCCCGGGTCGCGGATCAGACGTCTTATAAACGCTCCGCTTCAGCCATGCGAAAGACCGTGCCCGGATAGGAGGCACGGTCTTTTAATGACGTATAAGTTACGTCAGATGAAACAACTTTAGAAACTGCTCATATTCCAACCAAACCCGTCTTGCAGCGAGCCGGTCCAACCCGTCCGTCCCGGAGTCTTTACATTCCGATTATATGCTACGCCTGGTCAAGCGAGCTTTGAAGCTGCTCGTACTCCGGCTTCAGAATCGAATACTGATGGGAATCGAGCCATCTTCCCTGCTTATTATGCAGCATATGCCCCCGCAAGTGCCCTTCATACTTCATCCCGAGCTTCTGCATGACTCGGGTCGAGCCTGCATTGTCCGGCCGGCAGGTTGCAAAGATCCGGTGAAAACCCAGCTCTTGAAATCCGAATCGCAGCAATGCCGCAGCCGCTTCCGCTGCGTATCCGCGCCCCCAGTAGAGCGGGTAATAGCAGTAGCCGATCTCTCCCTGACCGGGTGAATGGACGAATATGCCGGTGCCGCCGATTAATGCCTGCGTCTCCTTCAGTATTACGGCCATTTCGAATTCAACCCGAGGTTTGCGGCTTTGTGTCTCCATCATATGATGAATATAATCCAGCGTCTCTTCCTCCGTATTGGGTCCCCAGCTCATATGCCTGACTACAGCAGGATCGGATGCATATTCATGAACAGCCGCAGCATCACCATGTGTAAACTCTCTCAAGATAAGCCTCTCCGTCTCCACCATCATGGCGTCTTCCCCCTTCCGGTTCCATAGTAATTAAACCCCATGCAGTTAGGAGTATTATGGCCGAATGTATCCGGTCATGCAATATTCCCTCAGCCAGCCGAATAATGAAAAAGAGACCCGCTTGTGGTCTCTTGTTTATGCCTGGCATTGCCCGTGCCGCGTCTACTTTATAATCGAAACCGTTCCGATGAACGGCAGCGGCTTCATTCGGCCGTTAGCCGCATTAATAATCCCGATAATGATGTAGACGAAGATAGCCAAATTCGCGAAGGGAAGAAGAATCCAGCCTATGATAGGTATAATGCTCAGCACAATATTTACCCCTACCGCCGCCAAGAACAGCACCAGTCCTTGATTGGCATGATACATCGCGAACGGGGAATCCTTGGCGGCCAGAAGCGGAACAAAGAACAGAATGTAGGCCAGCACCGCCATCACTTTGTTCGTCTGCACATCGTTCGGATCGGGCTGCGGGCCAGACGAAAACGAATTCTGCATAACCACACCTCTCTCATAAGAAATAAGGTCACTAGCATTGCCGGACTGATAGGCTTTCAATGAATCCTATGTGCCCTTATTAGCGGTTATGACAGAACCCCCCGCACGCCGAAGAAACGGCCCAAATACCGTCGCTTCGGCGGTGCTGCGGGAATCTTGCGCCTTGTGCATCAAGACTACGGTCCGGCAATACTTCCCGAGCTGTAAGGGTCCGAATAGCTTGTATCCGTCTTCTTCCAGACATCCTCATATTCGGGATACCGCTTAAACTGGGCAAGCGCGTAGGAACAGGAAGGAATGATGGTTCTCCCCTGCTCTCTTGCATCATGGACGACCAAATCGAGCAGCTTACGGGCCAGATCGCGTCCACGGTATTGCGGATCGACATGCGTATGATCGATAAGCCAGGTATCCACATCCACAAGCTTGTACGTCATCTCACCGATCGGCATGTCTCCTGCTCCAATGAGCACATAGCTGTTTCCCTGCTTCTGCGCCACAATTTCGTCTCCCGCTTCACCATTCGTTTGCTTGGCTTCTTCTGTCATGACGGCCACCTCCAGATCCTATTTGTTTCGTCATTACCCCAAATTGCGGGATTTGAGCCTTCCAGCGGTTCCTTCTGCGAATTGCATAGCTCACAGAGTTATAGGGTGTGCCAATAACAAACTTATTATCTCATGCACGCCCGAATGAAGAACCGCCCTTATGCTTGCATGCCGAAAAGCCGTTAGAGAGCCCGGACTCTCTAACGGCTTAATGCGTTTCACAGATCGCTGCCTTACTGCTTATGCTGAGCGGCCTTCGATAAGCATCCGATCGCCGAGAAGTGCATCGCTTCGTGAATGAAAGCGAAATTGACCAGCTCCCCGACGGTTTCGAACCGGAACGGCCCCATTTGGACCGGGGCTCCGAGCTTCTCCTCCAGCTTATCCGGGGAGATCTCCGAGATGCCGTTGAGCTGCGCCGACAATTGTTGAATGAGCTCTTCCTTGGTTGGAGGCGCGGCCGTCCAATCCGCCGGCTTCGTTCCGGTATTGAACAGACCCGCATAGGAAGCGGGAAGCTGAGAAGCGGATTTGAAGCTCATGGAGAGAAAATGATCCAGACAGTATACGATATGCCCGATATTCCAGCGAATCGTATTGTTGAACGGGGCCGGCTGAACGTCGTACAGCTCCTCAGGAATGGATTGAGCCTGATGCAGTACCATTTGACGGACCGATTTACCGGTATTCACAATGCTTTGGGACATAAAAATTCCTCCTTTTTTATTTATTCGTTTAGGATTATGTTGACAAGATAAGTGTACCCCATCCAAGGAGAACCAACAATCTCGCTTTTCCGATTATAATGATAAGTAAAAACGATGATTATCATCGAAAGAAGGTTCGTATGGAGCTTAGACAATTGGAATATTTTATCGCCGTCTGCGAAGAGCTGCATTTCTCGCGGGTTTCCGAGAAGATGCGCACGACCCAGTCGAACCTCAGCCAGCAAATCAAGCTGATGGAGAATGGGCTGGGGCTTCCGCTAAGAACGGAGCCGGTTCGAAAATTGAAAGGTTCGAGAATCTGCTCAAGCTGAACGAACAGGCGCGCCTAGTGCCGGCCAAGTAACGGTTGAGACGCAAGAGACCTGCCCGGAAGTAACTCCGGCAGGTCTCTTGTCGTTTCACTCGCTATATGACGATCGTTTGGAAGTCGCGCTGATTGTCCTAACGAACCTCCGCCAATTCGCGCGTCCGCTCCCGGTCCCTCTGCAGCTTCCACAGCTTCCAATAGACGCCGTGACGCTCCAGCAGCTCCTGATGCGCGCCTCTCTCCGCTACCGTCCCGTTCTGAAGAACGATGATTTCGTCCATTCGCTCCAGACCTGTCAGCTTATGCGTAATCCACAGGACCGCTTTCTCGCCGAGCAGCGGTTCTATATGGCTGGTAAAGGCCTGCTCGGTTAACGGATCAAGCCCCGTCCCCGGCTCGTCGAATAGAATTGCCGGGGCCTCCCGGACGAGCGCCCGCGCCAGCGCAAGCCGCTGCCGCTCTCCTCCGGACAGCTTCGCTCCCCATTCGCCGATGATCGTATCGTAGCCTTCCGGCAGCCGCTCGATCGTCTCGTCAATTCTCGCCACACGGGCTGCTTCACGCAGCTCATCGAGCGACGCCTCAGGACGGCCAAGCCGTAAATTCTCGGCTACCGTCGCGTTGAATAACTGCACATTCTGCGATACGACCGCAAATTGAGCCCGAGCCGACTCGCCGGCGATATCGCGCAGCTCCGTTCCATTAATCGCAATGGAGCCTTCCTCGTAAGACCGCAGCTTCATCAGCAGCTGCAGGAGCGTGCTCTTCCCGGCGCCGCTTTCGCCAACGATCGCAATTTGCTTCCCTTGAACGAGCGTTAGCGACAGATCACGCAGCGCGTAGGGCTCTTCGGGCGCGTAACGGAACGACAATCCGCTTACCTGCGCCTGCCACCTTACATCGGCTTCACCCGCTTCAGACACTTCCTCCGAAGCCGGAGCCGGATTGGCCGGTTTGGCCGGATTGGTCGGTTTGGCCGGTTTGACCAATTGTGCCTGATCGCCGGCTTCATCGGCCAGCCGGAACAGCCGGTCGCCGGCGGAAATCGTTTGCCCGAACAGCTGGAACGACAGCGGAAGCGGCATGACCGCTTCGAAGCAGGCGAACGAGGCGAGCACCAGCGCGGGAATCATGTAGCTGTCGATATGGCCCGATATCGTAAGCGGGATAATGGCAAGCAGCATCAGCCACATGGTCAAATGCGTCAAGAGGGACATAGAGCCTCCCGTGAAGGCCGAGATCCGGTTCTGCTTCGTCTGATGGGCATCCAAGCGGCGCTGAATCGTAAGAATGCGTTCTTCCATATTCTGCGCTTGCCCGTACAGAATCAACGTCGGCAGCCCCGTCAGCAAGTCGGAGGTTTGTTCATAAATTTCCGATCGTGCCTGCACGAAGTCCCTTCCGCCGCTGCTCCCTATCCGGTGGCTTAGCCATGGAATGACAACCCCCGCCGTGAGCAGCATGCCTGCTAGCAGCATGCCCAGCCGCAGATCATAATTCGCCATAAATACGAATCCGAGCAGCACGGTCAGAGCGGCAACAACCGGCGGCGCGATGACGCGCAGATATAAATTCTGCAGCTGCTCCACATCGCTGATGACAGAGCCCAGCAAATCGCCGCTTCGTTTGTTCTCAAGCAGCTGCACCCCTCTTGGCTCCAGCCGTTCGTACAGCCATACCCGCAGCCGCTTCAGAATGCGGAAGGTGAGATCATGGGAAACGAGCCGCTCCACATAACGGAACACCCCCCGCGCAATCCCGAAGAAACGCACGCCGACAATCGGGACGTAGAGCAGCAGAACCGTCTCCGGCCGCAGCGCAGCCTTGGCAATCAGATAGCCTGACGTTCCCATCAGACCGACGTTAGTGGCGACGGTTCCGAATCCGAGCAGGATCGCGAGCAGCGTCCACCACTTGTAAGGACGGACGAATTGCAGCAGGCGGACGAAGGTCTTCCGTCTTCTGACAGGTGCGGCATCTGCCGGCGATGCTATACCCGCAGCAGGAGGCAGAGCCCTCGCACCTTCTTCCGACCGCTGACGCATATGATCGGCCGCCGGAATGTATTCCGCGTCTCTGCGCTCCGCAGCTGCATCCTCATCCGCTCGCGCAGCCGCTAACATATCGGCATACAGTCCGCCGGCTGCAGCCAGATCATCCGCGGTACCGGCTTCGACGATCCGTCCGCCGGCCAGTACGACGATCCGGTCCGACGCGCGAATCGTGCTCAGCCGATGCGCTGCCGTAATGGACATGCGCCCGCGCAGCAGCGGTTCAAGTGTCTTTGTGATATTCGCTTCATTGGCGAGATCCAGTCCCGCCGTCGGTTCATCCAGCATGAGCAGAGGCGCCTCTCTCAGAAGCGCCCGCGCGATCGCGATCCGCTGCGCCTGTCCGCCGGACAGCCTGACCGATTCCCCGAGCGGCGTGTCGTACTGCCGCGGCAGCGCCTGAATGAAAGCAGCCGCCTGAGCGGCCTCCGCCGCCGCGGCTACCTCCGCTCCGCTTGCATCCGGCTTGCTGATTCGAATGTTGTCGCCTATCGTCCCGTGGAAGAGATGGGGGTGCTGCGACAATACCGACTGCTGATTCCGCCACCATGACATGGAGATCTGCGACAGATCGATACCGTCAACCAGAATACGCCCCGAAGCAGGTTTGATAAAGCCCTGCAGCAGATCCAGCAGCGTGCTCTTCCCTGCCCCGGTAGGTCCGACCAAGGCGATCCGCTCGCCCGGTTCGAGCGTGAGCGAAATATCGGACAGCGCCGGACGGGCTTCGCCGGCATATTGGACGGTGACGCCTTCGAATACGATGCGGTATCCTTCCGGCTTCGGCGGCAATACGGCGGCCCCTTCCTTCTCGACCCATCCCGGAGGTTCCGTGTTCAAGATGTCGAAGATTCGCCCCGCTGCCGTCACGCCGTTCATCCCGGCGTGAAATTGAGTCCCCAGCGTCCGGACGGGATTATAGAACTCGGGAGCCAGAAGCAGCACCAGGAAGGCGTGCTCGAAGCCGATTTCGCCTTCAATAAGACGCAGGCCGAGGAACACGGCTACGATAGCGGTGCTTAATGACGCGAACAGCTCCATAACGAACGCGGACAGAAAGGCCAGCCGCAGCGTCCCCATCGTCGAGCGCCGGTGCTCTTCGCTGATCCGCGCAATGATGTCGATCTGCGCCCGGCTGCGGTTGAACATCTTCAGCGTCGGCAAGCCCCGCAGCATCTCATGAAAGTGCCCGCCAAGCCGGCCAAGCAGCTGGAACTGGCGGTCCGTCTTCGCCTTCGCCGCCTTGCCGATCAGAATCATCAAGATGACCAGCAGCGGCAGCGTCACTGCGAAGATAACCGCCGATAACCAGTCCGTTCCCGCTACGACGAAGAACACGGCAGCGGGAATGAACGTAGAGAGCGCCACTTGGGGCAAATACTTCGCCAAATAATTTTCCAACTGCTCCACGCCTTCATAGACCGTGTTGATCAGTTCCCCGCTCCGCTCGCCCTTCGCGTAATCGGGTCCCAGCTCGGCAAGCTTGCGGACCAGCCGGAGGCGCAGATCGCTCTTGATGCGCTGCGCCATCTGCGTCGACGCATAGTCGCCTGCTGCCTGCAGGACGGCTCGGAGTCCGATAACGCCAAGCAGCACGTACAGCGCAGGCAGCAGCGCAGCCAAGCTTTGCCCGCCGAGGAAAGCCCCGTTCGTAACTCTTGCCATATAGATCGCTTGAACAATCAGCAGCAAGCCGCCTGCCACACCGATGATTACGCTAGCCGCGAACAGCTTGCGGGTGCCCTGCACCTGTTTGAACAGTTGTTTGATCATAATTGGTTATCCTTTATTAATAATCCAAGTGATCCGTGGCCGTAACCCGTTTGCGGAACACCCAGTAGGTCCATGCTTGATAAGCCAATACGAACGGAATCGTCGTCAAAGCAACGATGGACATGACTTTCAACGTATAGGTATTCGATGCTGCATTGTAGACCGTGAGCGACCATTCCGGGTTAAGCGATGAGATCATGACGTTCGGGAACAGCAGCATGAAGACCGTAATCGTCGATAATACGATGGTTGCCCCCGTCATAATAAATGCCCAGCCGTCGCGTCCCGCTTTAATAAAGAAGTGAACGGACAATAAGGCCAACCCCGCCAGAACGGGAACCATACCCGGACTTAATCCTTTGGAAGTAAACATATCCGTCTCGAAATAACTGAGTACGACGAACAAGAGCAGAACCGCGCTTGTCCATGCGCCGATCCGATATGCAACCGCCCGTGCCCGCTCACGCAGCACACCTTCCGTTTTTAACGAAAGGAAGAGCGCTCCGTGCAGCAGGAAGAGAAGAACCATGCTCACTCCGGCCGTCAAGGAATAGAGGGAGATCAAATCCCAGAAAGAGCCGACGTAATTCATATCCGCATCGATCGGCACCCCTCTCATCAGGTTGGCTAGCGCGACGCCCCACAGCAGCGCGGGCAGCAGGCTGCCGAAGAAGATGACCCAATCCCACGTAGAGCGCCATTTCGGATTCTCGACCTTACTGCGGAATTCAAAAGCAACCCCGCGCCCGATCAGTGCGAGCAGCATGAGGAACAACGCCATGTAGAAGCCGCTGAACAGCGTCGCATACCAATTCGGGAAAGCCGCGAACATCGCGCCGCCAGCCGTGATCAGCCATACTTCATTGCCATCCCAGAACGGGCCGATCGTATTAATCATCACTCTGCGTTCCGTATCAGACTTGCCTAGAAACGGCGTAAGCATGCCGACACCGAAATCAAAGCCTTCCAGAAAGAAAAATCCGACGAACAGCACGGTAATCAGTATAAACCATATGGTTTCCAGCATTCGCTTTTTTCCGCCTCGCTTTCAAGTTGATTCTTCATTCTTCCGCCCTCCTATAACGAAGGGGCTGGAGCTGCATCGGCATTCGGCGTATGATTCGGATCGTGAGATTCGTCCGCCTCATCCGCTCCCTGGCGGACCGTCTTCACGACGAGATAGACGAACACCGAGGCCAGTATGCCGTAGACCAACGTAAAGCCTATTAAGGAGGTGGCGACCATACCGGACGATACTAATGGAGATACGCCGTCCTCCGTCTTCTGCAGACCGAATACGATCCACGGCTGACGCCCGACCTCCGTCATAATCCAGCCTGCCGAATTCGCAATGTACGGGAGCGCCATCGCAGGCAGCATCCATTTTAAATATCTGCGATACTTTTCCGCCTTGTTGCGGATAACGGCAATCGTTCCGAACAAGCCGAGGAAGATCATCGCCATTCCCGCCCCCACCATGATCCGGAAGCTCCAGAACGTCGTCCGTACCGGCGGAATATAGTTACCCGGTCCGTATTTGGCTTCGTACTCGGCTTGCAGTTCCAGCATACCCGGCACTTTGCCGGTCAGGCTGTTATAAGAAAGAATGCTTAGCGCGTAAGGAATTTCCAGTTGGAACCGGTTCTCCCGCTTCTCCGGATCAATGGAGGCGATAACCGTCCAAGGCGCGCTTTCCCCGCTCGTATGCCAAAGCGCTTCGGTGGCCGCCATCTTCATCGGCTGCGACTTCATCAGATGCTGCGCTTGGTCGTGGCCGGCGAATGCAGTCAGCAGGCTGGACACGAGCACTACCACGATGCCGATCTGGAAGGAAGCTTTGAATATATCGGTCTGCTGCTTGCGCAGCATTTTGTATGCGCTGATTCCGACCACGAACATCGAGCCGGTAGCGAGCGCCCCGAAGATCACATGCGGGAACTCAACCCACAGCTGTTTATTGCCAAGCAGCGCGAAGAAGCTCGTCATTTCCGCACGGCCGTTCACGATCTCATAACCAACCGGCTCCTGCATAAAGGCGTTCGCGCTCAGAATCCATAGAGCAGACAGCGTCGCGGCGACCGCCACGAGCCAAATACAGGCCAAATGGACCTTCTTGGACAAGCGATCCCATCCGAAGATCCAGATTCCGATGAATGTGGACTCCATGAAGAAGGAGACCAGCGCTTCGACGGCCAGCGGACCGCCGAACACGGCGCCGACGAACCGGGAATAATCCGACCAGTTCATGCCGAACTGAAATTCCTGAATAATACCGGTGACAACGCCGACCGCGAAATTCAGAAGAAAGATTTTCCCCCAGAATTTCGTCATCCGCTTGTATTTGTCATCCTTCTTGACGACATACATCGTTTGCATAAATGCGATTAAATAAGCCAGTCCGATGGTCAGAGGGACAAACAAAAAGTGATAGACGGTCGTAATGCCGAACTGCCATCTGGCCAATTCCAATGCTTCCACAGTAACAGCCCCTTTCAACTAATCCTCATTATAGGACCCGCTCAGGGCGTGTTATGTGATTTTTATCACAATATCCTGACAAAGTTTTTGAACATTTATTGCCTAATTCTGCAATTGCTTGCTAGGCTTCACAGCATTCGATCAAGCGGTGTTATAATGGAAGGTGAAATACGATTATATGTTCTCAGGAGACAGTGCCATGATGGAACCGATTTACAAAATGGATGATACGCAGTGGGCCGAGCTCCTCCACGATGTGGAGGGGGAATTCAACGACCTTACGATCAAGCGTGGATTCCAATACTATAAGCAAGGACGCGTCCGTAAGCTGACGATGCAAGACAGCCGGGTCATTGAAGCGATTGTCGAAGGAAGCGAGAACTATCGCGTCAAGATCCGGCTGGACGCATTGGCGGACAGCAACTGCTCGTGTCCAGTAAGCTGGAACTGCAAACATATGCTGGCCGCCCTCCTCGACTATGCCAACCGGCAGGAGCGCCCGGTTCATGCGCTCGTCAATGCCAAATCGAATGCCATGCTGCAGCAGACGGCGAAGAACGCCTTGCATGCCGCATCCCTTGCCGCCAAGCAAGCCCGGGAGCTTGCCGAGTTCAAGGAACGGGCCGGTTCCTTGAACTCCCTCCCGCTGCCGGAGTGGCATAAGCTGTTTGAACATTGTCTCGCCCCAATGGCCAATCACACGCCTAACGCCCATTATGTCCAAGGTGCTCTCAGAGCGATGAATAGCATCAAACCCCAGCTATCCCCTGGCATGGAGCAGCTGTTCCGCCTTCATACTTATCTCTACATACTTGAGAAGCTTGTGAAGCATTCCCAGCATACGTGGAACCATTCTTCTCATGTCTACATGGGGTATCACACGCAAGTTGCAGCCGACGATGTGGAGGAAGCCATAGAGCGCTGCTTGGCGGAAGAGCTTGCCGCCGCGCCTGACCCGGAGCATGGGCAGCGCTTGACGGAGACGCTGGCCTATCTACGCACTCATATGCTGACGGAAGCGCAGAATCTTCATTATTACTTCGGCTTGTATTACCGGCTATGGCAAGGCTGGCTCCGAACTGACGGAAGCAATTACGTGCTGTATACAGAGGAGCTGCAGCAATTGAAGGCTGCCGAAGGGACGCTGCAAACTGCATCTGCCCGCCTCCAATGCACGCTGGCTCAAGTCTGGATGCACTTCTACCTGGGGCAGGATCGGGAGGCCTTGGAGCGGCTGCGCAAGGCAACCGTTATTCCCGCGATGAAGCGAAACCCGATTTATCCGCTTCTGGATATGCTGATCGAGGCAGAGCAATGGGAACGGCTGCGGGATTGGCTGACGGCAATCGGCCCTCTGCTCCGATCGGGTGATGAATTGGACGAATACGGACGTTATTGGGAGATGACCACCCGGCATCATCCTGAGTCCGAGCCCGATATGTGGGAGACGCTGGACCGCATGTCTCCTTATTCCAGAGGCATCTATGCAGATGCATTGCTTACCTATGGCAAATGGGAGCAGTGGATCGATTATCAGCTCAGTACGGGCAGCGAGCCCCTGGAATTCCGCGTCAGCGTCCTGCAGCCGATTGAGAAGGAAGCGCCGGAGCTGCTCCTGCCGTTCTATCATCAAGCGGTGGAACGGTACATCGCGCAAAAGAATAGAGACAGCTACAAAGCAGCGGTGAAGCTGCTCAAGCGGCTCGCCAAGCTGTACAAACGGATGAAGCAGGAAGCGCGGTGGGAGCACTTCCTGAGCTCGTTCACCGGCCGCCACAGCCGGCTTCGCGCCCTGCATGAGGAGCTTCGGAGAGGAAAATTGATATCATGAGCCTACATTTGGAAACGATAACGATACAGGTCAGCCTGACCACGCACGGGGATGCGCTCATCTATGGATCGATTCCTTCCTACCACGCGCCGGGCTTATTCATGAAGCAGCGGTTGTTCGCCTGGCATGAACCTTCCTTCTACGGGACCGAGCTGGACATTCAAACGATCCAGGAAATCGAGCTTGTGCTGCTTCCGTCCGAGCAAGTCATTCCTTTCTTTGCGGAAGGCAAGCTGCTTCAGCATGTCGAGTGGATCTGGGATGAAGACGCCGCTCCGCTGCTTCAGCTTGCCTCCGTACTAGCTGCATGCATCGAGGAGAAGAAATACGCACCCAGCTTTCCCGCTTATCGAACCGGAAAGATATTGTGGTCGTGGGATGATGAAGCCCTGGATCAGCAAGCGCAAGCGGCGCTGGAACAGCTTCGCGCACAGAACGGCTTCTATGACGGCCTGTGCGCGGCGTTCTCCGCCGCCGTCTTTCACCGTTATTATGGAACGGAGGAGACGAATGCCGATCTGCGCAGGGAGTACCCGCTTCTCTTCACGCCAGGCAGTGCGGCGGCAGCAGGCTTAGATGAGCAAGCCTGGCTCATTTCCATCGGCTGGAAGGCGGATACGGCACCGTTCCGTCCTCTGCTGCAGCTGCTCGAGCCGGATGAGGATGACCCCGAATGGCGGCTTAAGCTCGTGCTGCAGGATAAGGGGGATCCGGGTCTGCTAGTGCCTGCCCGGCTAGCCCAGGATGGACAAGCGTCAGGCTCATGGCCGGCCGATTGGTCGGGGCATGTGCGCGAGCGTTCTGCAAGCTGGCTTGAGCGCTTACGGGCATGTCTGCCCACGGTGCTGCTATCGGGCAGCCGCGGCGATATCTTGGGCGGGCCGTTGACCGATGAGGCTGCCTGGCAATTCCTGACGGCGGACAGCTACCAGCTGCTCGAAGCCGGCTGGCAGGTGCTCCTCCCGGCTTGGTGGGAAGCGGCCAGCCGGAGGAAGCCCCGTCTTCGCGCCAAGGTCAGCTCGGGCGCCGGCAGCTCCGGGAGCTCGCTGTTCGGGCTTCAGTCGCTCGTTGATTTCGACTGGCGGATTGCCATTGGCGACACGGATTTGACCGAGAGTGAATTCGCCGAGCTGGTCGCCCGCAACGAACGCCTGGTCCGCTTCCGGGGGCAGTGGATTCCGCTCGATCCGGCCCTGTTGGCACAAATCCGCCAAGCCATGTCAGGCGTGGACGACATGCAAGGACTGTCCTTCCAGGATATTCTGCAGCTGCATCTGCTGGGGAATACGGACGAGGCGGAAAGCGCCGCGGCGGGGCAGCCGCAGCAATCCGCAAACATCCAGCTGGAGGTCGAGCTGAATGAACATCTGGCCAAGCTGATCAGCCAGCTCGGCCAGCAAGCGGAATGGCCGTCGGTCGACTTACCTGCCGGATTGCAAGCAGATCTGCGCTCCTACCAGCGCGACGGGTTCGCCTGGCTCGCCTTCCTGCGCCGTCTTGGACTGGGAGCCTGCCTGGCGGATGACATGGGACTCGGCAAAACCGTCCAGTTCATCGCTTATTTATTGCATGTGAAGGAAACGGCGGATAGGAATGCGGAGGCCGGATCAGGCTCCCCTTCCTTGCTCATTTGTCCCACCTCGGTGCTGGGCAATTGGCAGAAGGAATTAAGCCGGTTCGCTCCTTCACTGAAGGTGATGCTTCATTATGGAAGCAAACGTTACAGCGAAGAGGCTTTCTGGGAAGAAGCGCGGCAGGCGGATATTATACTCACCTCGTATGCCACCGCAACGCTCGATCAAGAGCTGCTTAAGGCATTCACTTGGACAACCATCTGCCTGGACGAGGCTCAGAACATTAAGAATGCGCAGACCAAGCAATCGACGGCCGTCCGGAGCTTCCCGGCCAGGCATCGCATCGCCCTCACCGGAACGCCGATCGAGAACCGGCTGTCCGAGCTATGGTCTCTCTATGACTTCATCAACCCGGGGTATCTGGGCACCATGCGGGGATTCGCCAACCGGTTCAGCAATGCAATTGAGAAGGAGCAGGACGAGCAGCGCACGAAGGATTTGCAGAAGCTGGTGAAGCCCTTCCTGCTCCGCCGCAAGAAGAAGGACCCGGCCATACAGCTCGATCTGCCGGATAAGAACGAGATGAAAACCTATATTCATCTCACGCCCGAGCAGGGCGCGCTTTATGATCAAACCGTGAGCGATCTTATGGAACGCATGCAGAAGCTGGAGGGCATTGAACGCAAAGGAGCCATCTTGGCCGCGATTACGAATCTGAAGCAGCTCTGCGACCATCCAATGCTGCTGACAAAGGAGTCCCTTCCTGAGCTGTCTAACGCAAATGGGAGCCCTCTCGATACGGAGACACTGGTCAACCGTTCGTCCAAGCTGGAGCGTCTCCTTGCCATGGTGAAGGAGCTGCGGGAGGAAGGGGACCGCTGCCTGATCTTTACCCAGTACATTGGCATGGGACAGATGCTGCAGCAGGTTCTTCAGCAGGAGCTGCAGGAGCCTGTCCTCTATCTGAACGGCAGCACCTCCAAATCGGCTAGGGACCGTATGATCGAGCAGTTTCAATCCCGTGCGTTGCCGGCCCAGGATCAGCCGTCCGTATTTATCCTGTCGATCAAGGCCGGAGGCGTCGGTCTTAATCTGACGGCAGCGAACCATGTGTTTCACTTCGACCGCTGGTGGAATCCGGCGGTTGAGAATCAGGCAACGGACCGCGCTTACCGGATGGGCCAGTCCCGCGACGTGCAGGTACACAAGTTTATATCCCTGGGCACATTGGAAGAGCGGATCGACGAGATGCTGGAGAGTAAACAGCAGCTCAGCGATACGGTCATCTCCAATTCCGAGGGCTGGATTACCGAGCTGTCGACGGAGGAGCTGAAGGATCTGTTCACGCTGCGCCGCGATTGGGCCGGGTAATAATCCCCCTGAAGAGGAGCAATTTGAATGACCCGAAATGGCTCATCCACCTAATACATCAAGATATTCCAATATATTCCCTTGATCCTATTCACATTTTTTGTTACGGTATTGGGATAGGCATAACGGAGGTAATTGAATGCAGAAGTTAGGAAGAAACGAACCATGTTATTGCGGCAGCGGAATCAAATATAAGCGCTGCTGTCTGAATAAGAATGCAACGAACCTTGCAGTACCCGCAGCTATCGTTCCCGAGGCGGCTCCCGCTGACCCATCCATCCCTGACCTCATCAATGAACAATTAGCGTGGGAGAATGAGACTTATCAGCAGACGGCTATGAATTTGTATGAACAGACCCAAGACTTGTATCCCGCCGATGAAGTCGGCCAGGCGATCCGGCTCTGGAATGATTATTCCAAGGCAGAGCAGCCCGTCATCAAGAAAGCAGGCGTGTTCCCCGCCGCCCTGGAGCAATGCATCTGCGCCATGAACGGCCATGAGGTAACAAAGTCCCAACTGGCGGACAAATACGACGTTTCCGTTGCAACCATCACGCAGCGGGCGAATCAGATCATGAGCTTCGCTGCACCTGAGCAGCCTTAACCATAAACGTCATTAAACGTTGAACTAATACTATATTTATTCTATGTACAAACAACCCAGCACCGTATGAAGTGCTGGGTTGTTTATGTTCTTTAATACCTTGCAACGCGAGCAAGGGCTGCCCCGCATTCATACATGAATGCGGGGCAGCCCTTCTTTATTGCAGTAGGCTTCTTCTTTAACTGCGTTTCACAGACTCCCCTTCGACAAGGGAAACGTAGATACGCTCATGTTCGGAGCCGAGGCCTTCAATCAGCTTGAGCAGCTGCTCGGCCGCAACCGCGCCCCATCTTCTTTTGGAATAATCAATAGAGGCCAGGCGCGGCTGTATATAATCCGCGGTTTCGATATGATCGAACCCAACTACATGGATATGCTCGCCGATCCGGTACGGCGTATCCTTCAGCGCGCGGTACATGCCGATCACCATCTCGTCGTTCAGGCAGAAGACGGCAACCGGGCCGCTGTATTCACTGATGATGCGCTGCGCCGCGGCGGCGCCGCTCTCTTTGTCGAAGTTGCCGGGAATCTCGGCATACCAGAGCGGGCCGTTGCGCTCCACCGTCTGGCGCGCCGCCTGCAGCCGCTGCTCGGCGTCGTATGAGCCTGTCGGCCCCGTTACGACATACAGCTTCTTATGGCCATGCCGCAGCAGATATTCCACCGCAAAAGTCGCTCCGGCTTTATTGTCCAGAAGCACCTGAACGATGTTGGGATGACTCAGCTCGCGGTCCAGCACGACCAGCTTATGGCCGCGGGTTGCGTGAAAAAGAAGCTCCTCGTCCGAGAATAGCCGGTCCAGAATAATCGCGCCATCCAGGAAGCCTTCCCGCAGCATCCGGTGGGACTGCGTTCCGCTGCAGATGACAAGGTCATATCCTCGTTTGCCCATCTCTTCTTTCATGCCTTGAAGAAGCTCTCCGTAGAAAGCCCCTTCGAAGGATGTCAGGAAAGCTCCGAGAATTTTGGTCTTCCGCTTCTTCAATGTTCTGGCAGCCGCATTCGGCACGTAATGGAGCTCTTGAGCAACCGTTAATATCTTCTTCCGTGTCTCTTCCGTTACCTTAGGATTTCCGTTCAGCGCGTAAGATACGGTTGCGATGGATACCCCCGCGTGCTTGGCAATGTCTTTGATGCTTACCACAGCTATCGCTCCTGTCTTTCACTACCCGCTTTCAATTCTCTTCGTCGATTATATCAAAAGTATAGCCTGAGGGAATACTTTCGGTGGGAAACACTCCCTATTCGCCTTCGTTATTCCATCCCGATAACGACTTCGTTCAGGCCATCCTTAAGGAGTTCCGCAAGCGTCCCGCCCTCGATGCGGACGCCGCCGTGGCGGTAACGGTTCCCGTTAACCGCCGTCTGTACGGACTCTCCGTTCACGGTTACCGAGCGGACGATATCGCCGCCAATCGCGTACCGGAACTGGATATCCCGTCCCATCCATTGGAAGCGGAAGCATAGCCCGTCCATATCCGCAGGCAGCACGGGGTCGATGATCAGATCGCCGCGTTCCTGACGGATGCCCAGACCGTTCGAAATTAACTGATTCATATAAATGCCGGGACCGCTGGAATAGATGCGCCAGCCGCCTTTCACCTGAACGTCGCCCGTACGCAGCTTGCCGAAGCCCTCCTGGGCCTCGTACCGGTCCGCGAATTTGCCGTCCGAGCTGCTGAAATACGCGTTGCTCTGGCGCCAGTCCGCATTAGGGACGACATCGCGCAAGCCGACGGGATTGATCATCGCCAGCCCTTGCCACACTTCATCCCGCTTGCCCAGCTTCGCCATGGCTTCGATGAAGCGGATATGCGCGTGGACATACTGCAGGCCGACCTCGCGGCCGAAGTTCGCGGCTTGTTCCGCGCGTTTGAACCGGGTGCTGACGCCGCCCGCATATTCCGCAGGACGATTCATCAGGCGAACGCCATCCGGGCAATACAGCTCCTGCTTAATGAGACGGTAGTGCGCCTCCGCTTGCTCCTCGTCGAACAGTTCGCCGATCATGCTTCTCGTCATCGGAAGCAGTCGGTACGTAATGCCCGTCTTCTCGTCGCCCGGATGAAGCATCAGCTCGATGCTGCTTGGTTCCTCCATATACGCAAAGCCCGATATGACGCCGTCCTTCACCAAGTAGCGGTTGAAGTCGGCCTTGATGCCCTCGGCCAGCTCCTTCAGTTCTGCCGCCAGTTCCGCAAGCTCCTCTTGGCCCGACAATGCGCCGGATAACTGGGAGAACACTTGGTACGTGAGCGATACTGTCCAGCTGCTGATCATATATTGCTTCAGCTTGGCGTTCGCCGGCTGCAGCGTATCGTCCCAGTCGCCGTCCCCATAGGAAGACAGGTTCGTTCCGTGAAGGAAATGATCCTTCATATACTGCAATTCCTTGCGCGCATGGTCGAGAACGGTATACGTCTCTTCCGTCAGCTCGCCTCCATGTGCGGTATATGGCACGCGTTCCTGCAGGATCGAGAAGTCGCCCGTTACCCGCAGATAATCGCTCAGCACTTTCAGCGGCCATACGATAATATCCCCGTGGCTCTCCTCCTGCTGAATGCGGTAATACCGATCGAACATGAACCATTGCGGCCAATTGCCGTCATGCTTATATTGATGGGTGTAGACCGTCTTCAGAATTTCCTTCACTTGATCGTAATTTCCCGTCGCCATAAAATATTCCGTCGGCCCTTGGCATACGTCGCGCGTGCCCCAAGCCGCACCGCTGTATTGTTCCAGTCCATGCGGTACAGAATAGTGAACAAGCATGTTATGGGTATACCACCATGCGAGCGCATTAAACTTCTGCAGCTCCTGCGCCTTGTTTCCCGCTTCATGCGACAATTGAAACCCGTTCATGACGGACGACAAGAAGGACCGGTAGCGCTCAATCTCCGTCTCGGCGGAACGTTCCAGAGCCGGCCGGTTCGAATGAGACGTTTCCTCCAGGTTGCCTTGTACCGTCATCCGCCACTTGTCGGACGGCTCCAATTCCAGCACCGCAAGCGACGCCGATCCTGCCGGCGCTGCAGCCGCCAGAGCCTTCTCATCCCGTACCGACATTGCCGCGCCTTCAACGCTAACGCGGAAATGCAGCCCCGGATAAGCGCTCACGCTCATGGATTCCGCATGGGCGCGGAAGACCAGATCGCTGCCGTCCAGCTCCATGCGATACGGAAGCTCATATTCCTTGTCGTTCATCGTGATCTGATTCGTTACGAGGAAGCGGCATTTCTTGCCCGCCTTCGAGACGGCTTCAAGCGCAAGCTCCGGCGAATCCACCGATGTCCATGCCGTAACGGTGAGCGTATCGTCTGCCAGCTTGTAATGCCATCTGGCATAGTTGAACCCGATCTCGTACAGCGATGGCATTGTAAGCAAGCGGTATTGGCCTTCCTTCTCGACATAGATCCGCTGCCCGGATGTTTTCAGCACGTTCAGCGCGTTGCGGGCATTCGTCATTAATTTATTGAAGGAGGTATTGCCCAGCGTAATCTGCGAGTGGAAGATCCCATACATATAGTTCGTCGAAGAGATAACGTTATCGTTCAACCGCGCGTTGTCGCCGCTCATCAGAATGTGGCCGTTCGGCCGTTCCATGCGAAGCTCCTTCGCCTTCAGCACGATATGCTCATACGTCCCGGTGAAGAAAGAGAGCAGCTCTTCGCCATCCCATTCTTCCTGCTGCCGCACAGGGAATAACGCTTCTACGTCGGCAAGCGTCATCGTTTCGGCGCGAAGGGGCTCGCCCATTCGTTCATTCAGTACGATTCTCTCGCCTGCCGGACGGCCTTCGCCGGTATCCATCGCTTTCGCTTGCTCCCAAGCCCCAAGCACTTCCTCCCGGAACTCAAGCTCGGATACCGCAGCCGGATGATCTGGCCTTAGCAAACCGTAGAAAACAAACGAAGACGTTCCACTCAGCTGAACCGTCTCCGATTGAAGCGCCGTATAGGCAAATTCATATTGGTATACGGTATTGTCCAGTTCTTTCCGCCCAAGCGCTTCCGGCACATTCGTCTCCTTATAAGAGAGGCCGAAAAATTGGAAGCCATCCGTCGAATACGCGGTCGCCTTGGTCAACGAGCCTTGCTGAAGGTACGGAAAACCTGTTGACATCGGCTGATTTTGCCTCGAGCAGACCGCATATCCGTTCTCTTCGTCGCTGAACGCCGTATGACCCACATATTGCGACATGTACGCTTCATTCGTGCGCACCGCGCCTTTGTCGGCGAGTCCCATGTCTTGGCCGTAAATCACATCGGCCTGAACGCCTTCGCCGCCCAGCTGTACTTCCCAGAACCAAACCAGTCCCGGCATAAGCGTAAAGATGACTCGATAAGCTACGCCTAGAGCTTCCCCGCTCCATACGATGCGCCGCTCCGAGACGCTCATCTTGCTGCTTGACCGCACGCCCAGCAGAGGCGCGGATATAATCCGCTCCCCTTGATGCACGCGCAGATAAAGATTGTTCATCGATCCATCGATCGGGTTGGACATAACCTGGTTAACCATTAACCCTTTAAACTGTATATCCCGTAAATCTCCGCTCTCCATGAACGTAAAGGCAAGCCCGTCCGCCTGAACGGAGATTGCATCCAATTTCTGTTCTGTACTCATCTTACGGGTCTCCTTTCCCACTGCGTCATTCTATGCTTTCAAAACAAACTTAAGCTCCTGCACATCACGGCTGTTCGGACCGACCATGACCATGAACTGTCCCGGATCGCTCTTATATTGCAAATCCGAATGGTGATACCGAAGCATCTCCTCCGTAATCTCAAACACGATATCCTTGCTTTCTCCCGGCATGAGCGCCGTTTTCTCGAAGGCCTTCAGCTCGCGCAGCGGCCGGACAGTCTCCCCCGCTATGTCGCGAATGTAGAGCTGAACGGTTTCTTCGCCCTCGAGTCTGCCGGCGTTCGTTACCCGAACGGACAGCTGGAGCTTGCTGTCAGCGTTTAGCTCGTTAGCCGACAAGACGGCTTCCCCGTATTGGAAGTCGGCATAGCTTAGACCATATCCGAACGGCAGCAGCGGCTCGTTCGGGATATCCAGATACTGCGATACGTAGCGCACCTGAGCATCCGGTGCCCCTTGCGGTCTTCCTGTGTTGAAGCTGTTATAGTACACCGGCACCTGTCCCACGGAATGCGGGAAGCTCATCGTCAGACGGCCGGACGGATTCACCACGCCGTAGAGCAGCTCCGCCACCGCGGCGCCGCCGTTGCTGCCGGGATACCAAGCTTCCAGCACGGCGTCCGCTTCTTCCAGCACGCCATGAAGATCAAGCGGCCTGCCGTTGAACAGCACGACGGCCACCGGCTTGCCCAGTGCTTTCACTTGCTTCACCAGCTCCAGCTGCATGCCGGGCAGACGGATATCGGCCCGGCATCCCGCCTCGCCGCTCATCTCCGAGCTTTCGCCCAGCGCCAGCACGACAACGTCGGCTTCACGGGCGGCAGCGAGCATAGCCGCAAGCTCCTGATCCGTCATGCTCTCTACACCGCAGCTTGCCGCCGACACTTGCGATTGGCCCGCAATGGCGAGCATGCCCTGGTTCAGCGTAACGGCTTCTTCCCTTACGCCCATGCAAGACCATGGCCCGAGCAAGTCATCGCTGAGCGCGAACGGACCGATCAGCGCCACCTTCGCCGTCTTCGAGAGCGGCAGCATGGCTTCATTCTTGAGCAGTACGCATGACTTAAGCGCAGCCTCGTGGGCCGCCGCACGGTGTTCGCCGCTAAGGAGAATTTCACGCTCCATCGCAGGATCAGCATAACGATGCGGATTTTCGAACAGTCCCAGCTTGCGCTTCAGCTTCAGAATGCGCATGACTGCTTCGTCGATAAGCGCTTCGTCCACTTCCCCGCTCTCCACCAGCTCCTGCAGGTGGTGAACGTAACACGGCGTCATCATCTCGATGTCGACGCCGGCTTCAATCGCTTTGAGCGCGCATTCCCGCTCGTCCTCCGCGACGCCGTGGGGAATCATCTCCTTCACCGCGCCCCAATCGGAGATTAGAACGCCGTCGAAGCCCCATTCATCGCGAAGCATGTCTCTCATCAGTCTGCGGTTGCCCGTCGCCGGAACGCCGTCCACCGTATTGAAGGCGGTCATCACCATCTCGCAGCCTTCCTCTAGCGCGGCACGGTAAGAAGGCATATAATATTCGCGCCTCATCCATTCCGACATATCGACCGTATTGTAATCCCGGCCCCCTTCAGCAGCGCCGTAAGCCGCGAAATGCTTGATGCAAGCCGCCAGCTTGTACGGTTCCTTCGACAAATCCACGCCCTGGTAACCGCGCACGAACGCGCGCGCAAACAGGCTGTTAAGCCACGGGTCTTCGCCCGTCGACTCCATTACCCTTCCCCAGCGGGGATCGCGCGTCAAGTCCGCCATCGGCGAGAAGGTAACGTGAATGCCGGCCACGGACGCTTCCTTCGCCGCGATCGCCGCGGAGCGCTGCGCCAGCTCAAGGTTCCAGGAGCTGCCCAGCGCCAGCGGCACAGGGAAGATGGTCCGGTAGCCGTGGATGACATCGGCCATCGCAACGAGCGGTATGGATAACCGGTGATTGCGGATATGGGCATCCTGAATCGCGATGGCTTCCTCCGCTCCGCCCAGTCCAAGCACGGAGCCCGCATGATGGACGGTCTCCTCCGTTATGCCCATGCCTTCCAGCGGGCCTGTAATCTGGCCGGCGCTGTCCGCCCCTTCGTAGAATGCAGGCGCAAGCTGCAGAAGCTGCGCAATCTTCTCGGTTAATGTCATTTCCTTCAGTAACGATTGCAATTGTATATCCGTCAATGCTGTAACCTCCGCTTAATGGATGTATTCGTCTTGGACGTCTTCCATCAGCTTTTCCAGCTGCTTCTTCAAGTCTTCTATTCGATCTGCGTATTCCGGGAGGCCGTACACATTGTTCAGCTCATAAGGATCCTGCTCCAGGTCGAAGCATTCCCATTCCGGCGGGCAGGATTCGTCGCGTGAATCCGTCGTGCCCAGCGCCTGTGCGTAATAATAGATTAATTTATACCGGTGCGTGCGAATGCCGTAATGCGAATAAACCTCATGGCAGCCGTCCAGATGCATCCAATACCGGTAATACATCGATGTCCGCCATCCGTCCGGGATCATGCCGTTCAACAGCGGCCGAACGCTGAAGCCTTGCATCCGCTCATGGACCGGCAAACCGGCATATTCCAGGAACGTAGGGGCAAAGTCCGCGTTCAGGATCATCGTATCGCTCACGCTGCCAGGCTTGATTTCCCGTGGGTAACGGATCAAGAACGGCATCCGCAGCGATTCCTCGTACATGAACCGTTTGTCGAACCAGCCGTGGTCGCCGAGGAAGAAGCCTTGGTCGGACGTATAGATTACGATTGTGTCCTCCGCCAGCCCGGCTTCGTCGAGATAATCCAGCATGCGGCCCACGTTATCGTCAATGGAAGCGATGCAGCGGAGATAATCCTTGATATACCGCTGATACTTCCACTTTCGGATCTCTTCGGGGGACAACCCTGCCGGCGGCGGGCCCTTCGTATCCAGATCGTTCAGATCGTCAATGCGCATCTTCGCCTGGACGGCCGCCTGCGAACGCGTGGCGTAATCGTCATTGAACGTGACCGGCTCCGGAATCTCGATATCTTCATAGAGATGCATATGCTTCTCATCCGGCTCCCAATGGCGGTGCGGTGCCTTATGATGACACATCAGCATGAACGGGCGTTCCTCGTCCCGGTTCCGGATCCAATCCAGCGATTTATCCGTAATAATGTCCGTAACGTACCCGTTGAATTTCTTCACCGTACCCATCTCGATAAAATCGGGATCACGGTAATCGCCCTGATCCGGCAGCACGCTCCAATAATCGAATCCCGTCGGGTCGTAGTTGCCGCCGTGTCCGAGATGCCATTTGCCGATCATCGCCGTCTGGTAGCCGTCCGCTTGGAGCAGCTTCGGGAACGTCACTTGACGGCCGTCCAGATCGTCGCCGAGCGTCTTGACGCCATTAATATGGTTATAGGTCCCCGTCAGAATCGAGGCTCTGCTTGGCGCACAGATGGAATTCGTGCAGAAGCAGTTGTCGAAGCGCATCCCTTCATTGGCTAGCCGGTCCAGATGGGGCGTTTGGTTGATGCGGCTCCCGTATGCTCCGATGGCATGTGAAGCGTGGTCGTCCGACATGATAAACAAAATGTTAGGACGCTTGTTATCGGAAGAAGACATGCAGGAGAACCTTCTTTCTTAGCTTTATTTCATTCCGGAAATGCTGAAGTTCTCAATAATATGCTTCTGGAAGTAAGTGAACAAAATGATCACGGGAACGACCATGAACGCCGCGCCGGCCATCTGCAGGCCGTAGTTGCCGGCATATTGCCCTTTCAGAAGCGACAAGCCGACGGATAAGGTATACAGCTTCTCATCGTTCGCGATAATGAGCGGCCACAGAAAGCTGTTCCAGCCGGCAATAAACGTGAGAATCGCTTGAACCGCGATAATGGGCTTCGAGATCGGCAATACGATTTGCAGGAAAATGCGATATTCGCTCGCGCCGTCCAGACGGGTCGCTTCCAGCAGCTCCGTCGGAATCGTCGACATAAACTGGCGGAACAGGAAAATCGCGAAAGCCCCGACGAGGCCCGGAAGCACGATCCCAATCATCGTGTTCGTCAGTCCAAGGGAATTGAGGATCAGATATACCGGAATCATCGTCACCTGGCTGGGGATCATCATCGTCGCCAGCACAAGCACGAAGAGCACGTTTCTGCCCTTGAAATCGTATTTGGCGAAGCCGAAGCCCGCCACCGCGTTCAGAAACAGGCCGACGAACGAGAACGCAACGACAATCAGCGTGTTGACCAAGTACACGTCGAAGTTCATGTTCTGGAACAAATATTTGAAGTTATGCAGCGTCCAGGTTTCGGGCCACAGGGTTGGCGGGACACTCGCGATCTCGTTTTCCGGCTTGAAGGAAGACAGGATCATCCAGAAGAAAGGCAGCAGGAAGAAGATGCCTCCAATGGCCAGAACAATGCCGGATATCCATTGAAACGAGCTTCCTCGACGCTCCTTCCCGTTCTTCGTTGCAGTTGTTGAACTCATTGTTATCTCCCCGCTTCTCAAGTCATGTCCGACTCATTTTTTTGCATCTTCAGCTGAACAAGCGTAATGGCAATGATGCACACGAACAGCACGAAGGATCCGGCAGCCGCGTATCCGAAGTTGTTGAATTTGAAGCCGTTCTGGTAAATAAACAACGCGACGGACAACGTACCGTCAAGCGGACCGCCATTGGTCATGACGAACGGCTCCTCGAAGAACTGCAGCCAGCCGATCATCGTCGTAATGGATACGAAGAAAATCGCAAACCGCAGCATCGGAACCGTAATTTGCGTCACCTGCTGCCATACGTTCGCTCCGTCAAGCTGCGCGGCTTCGTAATAGGACTTCGGAATGCCTTGAAGCGCCGCGATGAAGATAATCATGTTCAGGCCGATCGACTTCCATAACGCAAGGAGGATCAGCGAAAGCTTGGCGGTGGTCGGTTCCGTCAGCCACGGCACATCCGGCAATCCCACAAGATTCAGCAGGTAGTTGAACAGGCCGATCGACGGATTATAAAGGTAACTCCAAACAACCGCCACGGCCACGATGTTCGTCACGGAAGGGAGATAATAGACAACGCGAAAGGCTTTGAAAATCCGGGACGTGCCCAAATTGATCAACAAAGCGATAGTTAACGAACATAGAACAACAAGCGGCACGCCGATGATAACGTAGAAGAGCGTATTGAAGATCGCCTTCAGAAATACGGGGTCCGCCAGCACTTCAACATAGTTGGTAAAGCCGATAAACTTGATGTTTTCGAAATTCGCCAATCCTCCAAGGTCCATATCGGTGAAACTGATTACGAGCGCAACCAGGATCGGAACGAGGGAGAACAGGGCGAGCAGAATCAATGTCGGTGCGATAAATACATAAGGCGCTTGTTTATTCAGAAAACTCTTCATCAGGAAATCTCACTTCCTTCTTCATGCGCGCGGCATATATAAGAGCAGGCCGGCCTAATGCAGCCGGCCTGCTTCAGTTCGGATCCGAAGATCCATGTTGCTGAAACAATCGTCAAGATTACTTCATCAATTTGACAACTTCGTCATTGAAAGCGTCCATCTCTTTCTTCACGTCCGCGTTGTTGCGGTAGATGACTTCGAAGTGCTTCAGGTAGGTTTCGCCGATACGCGCAAATTCCGGAATGACCGGCATAGGTACAGCTGCGTTCAGCTGCTCGCCGATTACTTTGTAGTTCGGGTCATTCTTCAGCAGATCGTTCTCCCATGCAGAAGTTACGGCCGGCAGGGAGCTTGTATGCTCCATCCACTTGATCTGCGTTTCTGGCTTGCTCATGAACGCGATGAACTTCGCTGCAGCGTCCTTATTCTTCGAGTATTCGAAGATCGACAGGTTGGAGCCGCCAAGCAGCGAGGTGTTGTTTTCTTTCTTCGGCAGTACGGCCATTGCCCACTTGCCGTCGATTTCAGGCGCTTGATCCTTGATCAGTTTAATCATCCACGGACCGCTGATGAACATAGGCAGAATGCCTTCTTTGAAAGCAGGGATAATATCAAGTCCCAGATCCTTCGGAGCGGAGCCGTTCTGGTAGAAGCTGTTGAGGTATGTTACGGCTTCAACGAATTTCGGGTCGTTGAAGTTAGGCTTGCCGTCTGGCGTGAACCATTCCGCGCCATTCTGACGGGCGAACATGAAGCCCAAGGATTGCTCTTTCGGGTCAATGCTGATGCCGTATTTGCCGTCGCCGCGGGCAGCAAGCTTCTTAGCGGCATCGGACAGTTCGTCCCATGTTGCAGGAGCCGCTTCATAGCCCACTTCTTTCAGCAGATCCGTACGGTAATAAAGAACGCGAGTCTCAACGTACCAAGGCGAGCCTACATACTTATCGCCGAACTTCGCGCTTTCAACCGCACCCGGATAGAAGTTCTCCTGCTTCAGCTCCGGATATTGCGACAGGTATGGCGTCAAGTCAGCAAGCGCACCTGCATCAGCGAATTCCGGGATCCAGGAAGTACCCATCTGAATGACGTCCGGACCTTTCTTGGATGCGACAGCCGTCAGCATCTTCTCATGGCCTTGATCCCAAGGCAGCGATTGAACCTTAACCGTAATGTTCGGATTTTCTTTCGTGAATTCATCCGCGAGCTTCGGCAGCGTCTTCGCTTCTTCGCCCATGCCCCATACGTTCAAGGTTACTTTCTCGTTCCCCGCGCCTGCATTCGTGCCGCCGGATGTATTGTTGTTAGTAGATCCGCAGCCCACCAGCAATCCTGCGCTTAGCACAAGGGCCGTCATCACTTTAAATGTTTTTTTCATGTAGCTTACCCCTCTCATGATGTCGCTGATAATGTTCCATAATAGGTACTTACCTTTAATTACGCTTTTTCAAGCACACTTTGGCCTATCCGGTCGAGAAGCGCATCCACCCCCAGTTAGAATGTCCCTCATTATCCAATGTGATTCAAACGTTGCGTCTGGACAACTTTGGTGAAACGTTTCAATCCAGCTCGAAAATTGTCGATAAAAATGTATATTTATATCTCTTTGCGGAATCTAAACGTTTCAACACGATTATATTGTATTGTGTAATCGAATTCAATAGCCTTTTTTAAGAAATTTTAAACGTTTATATTTTGGTTTCGACAAATGAAACTCTCGTCCAGAAGTCAAGCTGCTTCTTCACAGCTGCTGCAGCTGAGTTTGACGAATTTGTGGCTGATCAGCCGCTCTCTGCCGTAACCAAGAAGTTCTTTTTTCCATCACGTAGCGGCCCGAGACCGCGAAGACCACGCAGTTCATCGGCGCTGTGATCGCAAGCTATCTTCGATGCGGTTCTCATAAAAAAAACGCTGAACCCTTCTAACGAAAGGATTCAGCGCGTATGACAGTATTCGATTGAATCCTTTCTACTATTCCTTGGCTCTTATCCGACCTTCCCAGGATTGAAGCGCCGCCGCGCCGGAGCATTAATTGACAGGCACGTCGAACGAAGCCTTCTTGAGCAGTTCCCCCCAGGTTGAGATCGTCTTCTCCTTCTGCCCGCAATAGACCGGGTTCGTGAACGCCAGGAGCTCGCCGTTCGCTTTGCGGATTTCGAATCTCACCCATTCATATTCTGCCGCTCTCCAGTGCAGCTTGAATTCTGTCGCATGCTCCTCTTCCGGTATATCCAGAACCGATGCTTCCGCTCCATTCGCAATGACGTGCAGCTTGCCTTGGGCAGCCCCGGTAATGGCAAGACGAATGTCTACCGCCCCGTTAGCCGCCGATGCAACCGCTTCCGTCAAATCGCTGCCGAGCGGATATTCATTCCCTCCGACGCTAACCCGCACATCCAGCTCCGGTCCGCGCGATACATATACACGGCCCGCTTGAACCGCCGCCAGGATGGCTGCCGGCGACAACCGCTCCGCATACACATAGGTTCCCGGATCGCCTATGACGGATGGCGGACTGCCATCGGAATAGGTTTCCGTAGGCAGCATATGCGAATCGGAGCCTCCGATTCCGGGCAGCCTCCAGCCTTCGTTCCACAGTGCGCTCCACAGGACGAGCGCGCGTTCTGTTGCGGCCGGGTTCGTCGCATAAGTAGGATCATTCCATATCTCCAGGCAATCTACATTCTTCAGAAGCGTGTCTTCATACACCCAGGCCCATGGCGTCAGCATCGGATGGTTGACGGAACGAAGTGCTCCCTCTTGGCCTACCTCCGCCATCAATCGATTCATCCCCTCGCCGGTGCCGATCCCCCCGTCCGGCGCATTATAGGTCCAATTATGCCACTGCCGGACTCCAAGCGCATTCCAATGACCGCTGCCGGACGTATATTCAACGCCTGGGATGACAAGCGCGCGGCCTTGAGGCCATGACGTGGAGATCAGATTATGGTCCGTGGCTACAAAGAAATCCAGCCCCATGATCTCCGCCTGTTCCATGTTGCGCTCGGGTGTCATCTTCCCGTCTGACAGAACGGTATGCGTATGGAAATCCCCTTTATACCACCGCGCCCCTTCTTCCCGGCATTCATGCCAATCGTATAAATCCAGCTTGTAGTCCTTAACGCCATTCATTGCTTCTGTCCAATAATTCCGTTCGCCAGGCGGGATGCAGCTGCCCTCAGGAACTTCGCCAACCCCGGATTTCCATTCCAATGCAAGCGTGCAGGCCGGCGGTGAGCCATCGACAAACTTAATCTCCCATTCACCCGCCTCGATCTCTCCGGGAACCCCCAGGAAGCTCGTCTCCGCGTACTCGCGATGAATGATAGCCGATCTGCTGTTATAGCAGTTCAGATGAGTATACCGAACTCTTCCGCCGGGATCGCGCAGTGTAAACGTACGCCACCCTCCTTCACCCTCGTAATCGAACGTGAACATCAGCCAATCCGCTGGACCCTCTACGTTAAATAATACGGATGATGGCCTGTCTGTCTTCAAGCTGCCGGTAAATATCATCTCTTCCTTCCCTCCCATGTTACCTTGTCAGTCTGCCCCGAGTATACTTTACATTTCCAGCCTTGTATAGATCATCCATGCGCCTTTGCAGGATGCGAATGCTCGATGAACACGCAAACGGCCGTTCACCGGCGAAATGCCGGGAAACGGCCGCTATTGCTATCTGTTCAGGTCCATGCTAATGCTGCCTGATGGATAGATCAGCACGATCTATTCGGACCGGGATGGCGCTGGCGGATCCTCATAGGCCTTCCTTCCCCTTCCGGCATGACCGGCGAGCTCCAGCTGCCCGAATCCGCTCACCGCTTCCCTCGTGCCGTCCCGGTTCGGGTCGGCATAGCGGGTGAACCAATAATCGAGCCGCTCCTTCAGGGCCGCCCGCTGCTCATCCGCTTCGGGGCCATCGATCAGATTCCGCCGCTCATCCGGATCCTCCGCCAGATGATACAGCTCATGGGGACCGTACGCATAACGATGGACATACTTCCATTCCTTCGTGCGGATCATGCGGACAGGGCCGTATTCGTCATAGATGACGATATCCTCGCGCCCCGTCCCGTCCTCGCCGAGCAGCAGCGGCAGAAAACTGCTCCCGGGCAGCTCGCCTGCTTCCGGATGGTCAAGCCCGAGCAGCTCCAGCAAGGTCGGCATCCAATCGTAGCCGCTCACCATCTCGTCGCAGACGCGCCCTGCCGGAATTCGGCCAGGCAAGCGAAATATAGCCGGCACTTTCACTGAGCTGTCATACATGTTGAACGGGAACGTGCCGTTGCCTTTGCCCCAGATGCCATGCTGCCCGCAATTGAAGCCGTTGTCGCTCAAGAAACAGATCAGCGTCCGCTCACGGATGCCCTTCTGCTCCAGCTTGTCGAGAATCCTTCCGATCTGCGCATCCATCGCCGTCACGGCCGCGAAGTAGCCCTGCAGGTTCCCCCGCTGATCCTCGTCCCACGGCGCCGTCGGTATCGTCCACGGATGACGGGGCTCCTGCGGACAGCTATCGAATGCGCAGTCCTCATACAGATCGACATATTCCTGCGGATGGCTGTCGATCCAGGGGCTATGCGGAGCCGTATAGTGAACGCCAAGATAGAAGGGCTGCTCGTCATGCTGCGCATCAATGAAAGACAGTGCGTCGTCGGTGATCGCGTCAGTCAGATAACCCGGTTCGCGGATCAGCTCGCCGTCGCGGATCATTGGCGCATCGTAATAAGGCCCCCCGCCATGCTGGTGGACATACCAATGCGTAAAGCCCTTCTGCGGCGTCCGGCTGTCTCCGAGATGCCATTTGCCGCTTAGACCCAGAACATAGCCGGCATCCGCCAACAGCTCGGTATAGGCAGTCAGCCCTTGAAGATACTCGATTGGCCGCTCTCCCACGTTGCCGCCCCGAATCCAATCGTGCACGCCGTGCTGCGACGGAATGCGCCCGGTCAGCAGCGAAGCCCGTGCAGGCGAGCATACCGGCGATGTGCAGAAGAAGCTTGAGAAGCGCATCCCTTCCGCCGCCAGCCGGTCCAGGTTTGGCGTGCGTATTTCCGGATTGCCCGCGCAGCCGAGCGCCCACGGGCCTTGATCGTCGGCCAGTATAAATACAATGTTCGGCTGTCCGTTCTTCGAGATCTTCATCCTTGTATGCACCCTTTCACTAAGCCGTATTTTTACTGCTTCTGCGCTTGATACGCCGCATTGACCGCACCAAGCACCTTGCTGCCGCCTTGTGCCCGCCACTTGACGGACAGCTCGGCGAGCCCGGCATCGATTTCCTTCTTGACGGTAAGCATGTCCATATAATATGGATTGAACAGCTCGCCGAGAACGCCGGACGTTTCCACTTCCTCATCCGTCGTGACGCGGACAAGGTTCGGTAATGCATGATTCGTCGCGATGACGGCGGATTCCTTCGCCCGCTCGATCTGTTTTTTCCGTTTGCGGCAAATAATGAAGCATCAGCGGCAACACGACGCTGCCCCAGGACCAGCCGCCGCCGGCGAATCCGCCCTTCTCGCGCTCTTCTTCAAGATAGATGATCCTGTCGCCGTCTTTCGTATAATGAATGCCTTCGATGCCCAGCTGCAGCAGCTCCCGCCCTTCATCCGAAAGCATGAACTCGATAAACCTGGCCGCCTTCTCCGGATCCTTGGCACTCGTCGTCACGGCGGTGAACAATCCGCCCTTCGATACGCTCAAGTCTTCACGGCTGTGCCGACCGGCCATCGCCCATTGTGAGAATTTGTTTATATCCTCTTAATAATTCGTAACGTTTTCTTGTCAAAGCTGTCAGCTCTGTTCCGTATAATCATTTTCATCCTCGAGTTTAGTGGAACAGGAGTGTTTATTATGGAACTGAAAAATATAGCCGTATTGTTCGGGGGCTGCTCGACCGAGTATGACGTCTCATTGCAATCCGCCGCTTCCGTCATCGATCATTTGGACCGCTCAAAATATCATTTTATTTTGCTTGGCATTACAAGAGAAGGAACGTGGCTGCGATACAACGGCAGCACCGCAGACATACGCAGCGACACCTGGCATACTTACGACAACTGTATCCCGGCCTTTATCTCGCCTTGCAAGAATGCCAGAGGCATTGTCGAGCTGTCCGGCACCGAATATCGAACCACCCCCGTCGACGTTGCCTTCCCCGTTCTTCATGGCAAGAACGGCGAGGATGGTACCGTACAAGGATTGCTCGAGTTGTCCGGCATTCCATTCGTTGGCTGCGACACCTTGTCATCTGCGATTTGCATGGACAAAGCGACCGCCGGCCAATTGGTTCGGGCAGCTGGCGTCGAGACTGCGGCCTCGGTGACGGCGTTTGCAGGCGATGACCTCGATCCGGCCATCCGAGAAGCGGAGAAGCTGGGCTTCCCATTATACGTTAAACCGTCGCGATCCGGCTCGTCATTCGGCATTACAAAAGCATACGACAAGCAGGCGCTTAGGAATGGTATTCAAGCTGCCTTCTCCCATGACCGGAAGGTCGTTATCGAGCAGAACGTGACCGGATTCGAGGTCGGATGCGCGGTATTGGGATATTCAGAGCCCGTCATCGCCGCAATCGACGAGATCGAGCTTACAGGCGAATTCTTCGATTACGAGGAGAAGTATTCGCTGCGCACTTCGAACATCCACCTGCCCGCTAGAATAGAACCAGGTACCGCCGACAGGATCAAGGCGGCCGCCCGCCTGATCTACAAGACGCTGGGCTGCAGAGGACTTGCCAGGGTGGACATGTTCCTGACGGAGGAAGGCCGCATCGTATTTAATGAGGTGAATACGATGCCCGGCTTCACGGCGGCCAGCCGGTATCCGAACATGATGCGCTATAGCGGCATTTCGTATCCGCAATTGATGGACAGGTTGATCTCGCTTGCCGCTGCGAAGGAGGAGGCCAACCATGAGACCCGCTGCTGAGCATATTGTCCGATTGCACCGCGGGATGATCCACAGCGGCAGCTTGGTATTGGTCAATCGCGAGCATCCGATCGCAGAGCACTATCGGCCAGATGACATCGTCCCGGTAACGACGATTCAGCAGGCTGGCACGGAGGAGAGCCAAATCCGTCTCCATCGAACCGGGTACCGGCAGTTGAACGCTTTGCTGGAAGCCTCTCATGCCGCAGGCAGCATCGGCATTGTGAGCGGTTATCGTACGCTGGCGCAGCAGAAGCATATTTACGACAGTTCATTAGAGGAGCATGGCGCCGCATTTACGGCTAGCTATGTCGCGCGGCCGAATGAGAGCGAACACCAGACCGGACTGGCGGTCGATGTCGGTCAATTGCGGGATGATGTCGATTACCTGTGCCCATCCCTTCCCGATCATGGCGTTTACGCATCTTTCAAACAATTGGCGGCCGAATTCGGTTTTATCCAGCGGTATAAGGAAGGGAAGGAAGCCATCACGAACATCGCTTGCGAGCCTTGGCATTATCGGTATGTCGGCGTTCCGCATGCTATCATCATGGAGAATTACGATCTGTGCTTGGAGGAGTACATCGTTTATATGAAGCAGTTCGCCTTCGAAGGGACGCATCTCTATATGAAAGTTAAACAGCATCTCATCGAGATATATGCCATAGATGTCGCCGACGAAGGCGAAACCTTGATTCCGATCAGGAGCGGCTCCCGCTATGAATGGTCCGGCAATAATACGGATGGATTCATCGTCACGATCTTCCATGATCTCGGGAAGGTGATTCAGTGATGAATACTCTCCCTCCCGCCGCGCTGCTGCTGCGGCCCAAACCGGCTTCCGAAGCGTCTTCCGTCCGCCGGGCTTGGGCGGAGATCAACCTGGATCACTTAGACCATAATTTACTGGCGCTCAAGACGGCTCTTCCCTCCCGCTGCGATATTATGCCGGTCGTGAAAGCCAATGCTTACGGACACGGCAGCATACAAGTCGCCCAATATCTGAATCGGATCGGCGTCAACCAATTTGCCGTCGCCGAGATCGAGGAAGGGATCGAACTGCGCAAGCATGGCGTGAAAGGCGACATTCTCATCTTGAGCTATACGCCGCTCGGACGCGCGTATGACTTGTTCCGCTATAGGCTGACTCAAGCGATTGTCAGCGCCGAATATGGACAGGCATTGAATCAATGCGGGCTCAAGCTGAAGGCTCATGTGAAGATCGACACCGGGATGAACCGTTTAGGCGAGCCTTATGAGAACATCCAGGCCATTATATCTTGCTATCGGCTGGAACATTTGCACGTAATGGGAACCTTCAGCCACTTATCCGTATCCGACAGCACCCGATCCGAGCAGGCCGCATTCACGAACATGCAGGTGGAACGCTTCCTGCATGTGATCCGGCAGATTGAGGCAGCCGGCTGCAGCCCGGGTGCCGTCCACATCCAAAGCAGTTACGGCATATTGAATTATCCTGCGATCGATTGCGATCTCGCTCGTCCGGGCATTGCGCTGTATGGGCTGCTGAGCAGGGAAGACGATGCTGTCATGGCGCCGATCGAGCTGCGGCCCGTGCTGTCCCTCAAAGCCGCCGTTGCGCAAGTGAAAGAGGTACGCGCTAACAGCCCCATCGGCTACGGCCATAAATTCATCCCTTCGCAGGATATCCGGATCGCCACCCTTACCATTGGTTATGGCGACGGTATTCCAAAGACGCTGGCCGATAATGGCGGCTATGTACTGATCCGCGGCCAGCGGGCCGGCATCATCGGGAATATCTGCATGGACCAGTTCATGGTCGATGTCACGGCCATTCATGGGATTCGGCACGGCGATACGGCTACGCTGATCGGGCAAGACGGTTCGGAGACCATTACGGCGGGCCAAATCGCCTCACGATGCGGAACCGTGACCAATGAAATCGTCAGCCGCATCGGAAGCCGGGTAGAACGGGTCTATACGTCCACATCGAACGAGCAGGTAGAGACCTCTGTCTGAGGACTCTACCTGCTCGCTTGCCAGTATCTGAAGATATCATATCCAATCTTGCTAGGCCCGGTAAAGACAAGCCGTCCCGGCCTGCACCATCACGGAATGCAGGACCCGCCCTCAAGTGCCGGACGCGCCAGCGCGGTATACTGCCGCAGCACCCCCTTGTGCGTGACGGCCGGCTTCTCCCATCGGCTCAATCGCGCCGCGATCGTCTCGGCGATTTCCTCCGGCGTCCGCACAGCGCCGGCGATGCCGACGATGTCGATCGTCCGGCCCGGAATGTCGATGCGGATCAAATCGCTGTTCTCTACGGCCGCAATCGGTCCTCCGTCCAGCGCTTCCGGCCCGAGATAGCCGACGCAAGGGCCGCGCGTAGCGCCGGAGAACCGCCCGTCCGTCACAAGCGACGTCGTGCGCGATAATACCGGATCCGAAGCGATCAGCTCGGACATGAAGAACATCTCCGGCATGCCGGTCGCCCTCGGCCCCTGATAGCGGATAATGACGACGTCGCCAGGCTCGATCATCCCGGCTGTAAGCGCGTCGACCGCATCCCGTTCGCTGTCGTATACTTTAGCCGGGCCCTGATGCATCATCATCTCCTCGGCGACGGCAGACTTCTTGATCGTTGCGCCGGCCGGCGCCAAGTTGCCCTTCAATACGGCGAGCGAGCCCTTCGGCTTAAGCGGCTTCTTCAGCGGATAAATAACATCCCGGCGGTTCAGCTTGTAGTTGGCGAGGAACATCTCGGCAAACCGCGGCATCTCGCTGCGGCGGTACGTTTCCAGGTTGTCCGCGACACTCTTGCCTGTCACCGTGAGCGCATCGAGATGCAGCTCATCGCGCGGCTCCTCCATCACGGCGGGCACCCCGCCCGCGTACCAGAACAGCTCTGTCGGGTATTTGCCAGCGGTCTTCATCCTACCGACCTCCCCGCGTCGATTCCAGACCCGCCATATTTTGCCGTATGAATGATTATAAATTTGATATTACCAATAATTGACTTTGTGTCAACCAAATGTTATATGATGTCAACAATTTTGATAGAATGCTGACCGCGTCTACTTATTCCTCCCTATCGCATTCGGTCAGTTCATATGCTGCAGGATCGATTCCAAGCAAAAAGAAGAGCATTCCCTTACGGTTTCAACCGCTGCAGGAATACTCTTCTTTGCTGCCATTACCTTATAAATGCTAGGTTTGCGAATCGAGATTACGGCTTCACGACAGAGACGAGCGACTCGTTGGCTCCGGAAATAACCGACACCTCCGGAGACAGCGCCAAGTTCTTCACATACACGGAATCTCCGATGTTCATATCGCCGATATCAAATTCTACGACAGCCGGCAAATCTCTTGGCAGCGCCTCTACTTCAATAAACTCGCACTGAATTTGCACGACGCCGCCCTGCTTGGTGCCGGTCGGCGTACCCGTAAATTTAACCGCGAGCTTGGTGCGCACAATCTCGTTCGACTGCACCCGCTGGAAATCCACGTGCAGCACATCGCGCGTGACCGGATGCCGCTGAAGATCCTCTAGCAATACCGTTAGCGTGTCTCCCCCGTCAAACTGCAAGTCGATCATGCTGGACTTCCCCTGCTTCAACCACTTATGAAATTCGATCGCCGATATATGCACCATCTCGTTCTCAGTATTCCGGCCGAATACGACGCCAGGCAAGCGGCCCGACTCTCGCATATTACGAAGTCCCGATTTGTTCGAATGCGTGCGTTTCTCTGTTTGAAAATAAGTTGTCATCGTGAATCCGCTCCTCATCATTAAATAATCGTTGCCTACTATTCATAGTCATTGGAGCTTCCCCGGACGGGGATACAGAGAGAAACATAGCATCACCACCTCCATGTTCTACTAAAAGCCAGCGCAAGACATTTAATGTAAAAAGCCACTAATATGCGCGAAGGCACCCCGCTCTTGATCGAGCGGGATGCCTATAGTTACACACACCATATCATAGAAACCCGGACTTGTCGAGTCGTTCCCGATTCTCCTCTTAAGCCGAGAAGAGGCCTCTATCCTCACCGGAAACTTATACATTCTTATATTTTCAAATTATCGCTCGAAGCCGGGCAATTGCCTGCGACCGGTCGGCGACCTCTAATTTCCCATAGAGACTGCTGATATAATTGCGAGCCGTCCCCTCTGCGATATGGAGCGCATCGGCAATTTCACGGTTGTTCAGCCCTCTCATGATGAGCTGCGCCAATTCTTCTTCCCGTTCGGTCAGTTTGAAGCGCTCCCGATGGGTTCTCTTCCAATATTCATGATCCTCAACGAACCTGTTCATCCTCGCCGCCAATTTAGCCGCGACGGCAGCAGGAAGAATAAACTGGCCGGATACGGTATCGCGGATCGAGGCGATCATTTTATCCGCATCCGTATCCTTCAGCATATAGCCGCTCGCACCGTGCACCATACCTTCAACGATGTAATCCTCATCCATAAATGTGGTCAAGATCAAGATGGTGATTTCAGGACGGCTCTGCTTGATCCGTTTCAACGCGGCAATGCCGTCCATAACCGGCATTTGAATATCCAGCAGGAGCAGATCGGGATCAAGCGCCTCCGCCATCTCGCAAGCCTCCAGCCCATTCTTCGCAAGGCCCACCACTTCCATATCGTCTTCCAGATCCAGAATCGTCCGAAGTCCTTCCCTCGTCAGCATCTGATCGTCCGCAATCAAAACCGATATCATTCTCATCTCTTATCTCCAATCACTCGCGCCCCGTAAGGCAGATCGATCCTCAGCAGACATCCTTGATGAGGCCGGGAATCGATGGATAAGCTGCCGCCCAGCAGTTCCGCGCGTTCTTTCATCGCTTTCAAACCGAATCCCATCGTTATCGAACTGGCGCCCATCCCTCGGTCTTCAAGCCTGAACTGTACATGTGACCCGTCCGATCCCAGACTGAAGCGGAATTCCGTGCTTCCTCCATGTCTAATCCCATTGGTCAAGCCTTCCTGCAGCGCATGATAGATCGCTTTCTTATGCGCTGTCGTCAGCTCCGGCAAATCCTCCATGGCCGCATGGATGACAACGCCCGTATTCCTCTGCGCATCCTGAATCAGCTGATTCAACATTTGCGGGAGGTCGGCAAACCGGTCTTCCTTCAGCATATGAACCGAGCCGCGGATTTCATTCAGGCTATGCCGGACTAGATCCTGAGCTTCTTTCAGCCGCGCCGAGGCTCCCTCGGCATTCTTATGGATCAGCCGCCTCCCCGCTTCAATCTGGACAACCGTCGAGGTGAGCGTATGTCCGACGATATCATGAATTTCCTGCGCGATACGATTCCGTTCCTCATAGATCGAAACTTCGGCCAGGGCTGCCGATGTCTCGCGCATCGACTGCTCCAGACTGCGGGTCCTTTCTTTCACCTGCTCCTCCAGACTATTGTTCAAATATTGAATCCCCGAGTAGAGCTTGGCATTCTCAATCGAGATTGCGCATTGGGAACCAAGCAGCTTCAGCACCTCCAGCCGCTGCGGCGTAAACACGCTTGTGGAGAGCCTGTTCTCCATATACAGCAGACAAATCAACTTGCTCTGGTGCATGATCGGAAGGCAAAGAACCGACTTAAGCCCTTTATTCCGGACATACCGATTGCGCGTGAACATCCCTTCACGGGCGGCATCATGCAGCACGACCTCCTCAGCCGTTCTTGCCGCATAGGCAACAATGGCAGCCGGAACAAGCTCCGATTCATTCTTAAGCGGAACCGATTCGATGCGCAGCTCCTCTGCCGTACCATAGGCCTCGAGACTCCATCTGCCTTCATGGTGGAAGATAAGCGCTCCATATTCCGCGCCGGCATTATGGAGCATAATGCGCATCAGCGTATGCAGCAGACGGTCCATCTCCATCTCGCCCGAGAGGGCTTGGGCGGACATGACGACAGACAACGAATCGAAGCGCTCCAGTCCCGACTCCCGCCGGATGTTCAGCAGATAGCCGTACTTCTGTTCCATGTCGGCCGCTTTGGCCGTAGCGCCCCACTGCAGGTAAGCTTCATACGCTTCCGTCATATAGATTCTGGCGAGCTGCATCTTCCCTTCGCGGAGTCCGTATCTGCCGCAGCATTCCGCGGCCATGGCCAGATCGTGAATATGCCCGTACTTGCGCGCTGCTTCGATCGATTGCTCGTATAGCTCTACAGCCTTGCGATACCTCCGTTTCAGCCGGGCCATCTCGGCTTGGATCAGCAAATATTTGTGCTGATAATTTTCCGGACAACGACTGGCATGCTGTCTCATGGCCTTCAATCGCTTGCGCATATTTGCCCAATAGCCGCGTTGTTCCTTGGGGGATGCTTCTTCATATAATTGGGCCCTAACGAGCACCTCATAGGTGTAATGAACCGTATGCTCATAACCGGCTTGCCGGGATTCCTTGATGGCGGACACCGTCTTCTTCAAGGCGTCATTCGCTTCCCGATAATGGCCGAATAAATAACCGGGTAAATATTCAAGGACATAAACCAGCCCTTGAATAATATTGAACCGGTCCCCGTGAACCGATTCGGCGAAGTCCTTTCTGCTTATATCCGCCGGATCGAACGGGTCATTGGGCGCCCGATATCCCGTTAAACGGACGAGCAGCGCGGCCGTGATGGTCGCTTGTTTCCAATGCAGGTCGTTATTATGCCGCTCAAGATCCCCCGCGTGCGCAATCAGCCGGTCATAGATTTTCCCGAGCGGATGACCGTATTGCAGGAGAGTGGCGCAATTAATCAGCACGCTCTGATTTCCATGCCACAGATCCCCGGCCTCCAGCCCTATTTTGCCGGAATACTCGGTAAAGGTCTCGAGCAGCGACGAATCATAGCGCCGCCAGGCATCGAAGCACAAGGCGAATGAGGAAAGCGTCTTAACATGCAGCGTCGGATAGGACCGCGACAGGCTGCATGCAAACATCCCCCACTTGAACGCCGCTTCATAATTACGGAAGTAAGCATACTGGAATATGGCATAGGCGATAAACCCGATCGAGGCTTCCGGAGTCATGCCATATTCCAGCGTCATTTCGACCATCGTCAGCGAGGAGGCGAGCCAGCCATTCAGGTTTACGAAAAACAGCGCATTGCTCGTATGGACCATCACGGACATGGCCGCTCTACGGCTCTCATCGGTCATGGGCGGAAGATTATGGAGCGAATCGATCGGATGCTTCCGGATTTTCCGGCTCAGCCTAAGCCATTGCATCGTCAATTGAAGCCGTTCAGGCTCGAAGTTATGGCTTATATCCAGCAATCTCAACGCTTCGCGGCCATAAGAGATAACCTCCTCATAGTTATCCTTGCTGGACTCCAATTGAATCATCAGACTGTAGACGAGCGCTTTGTCCAGATTGGAGGCCGCTTTCTGCAGAAGCAGCCCGAACAAATCATTCGCTTCCGCAAAGCGGGCGCATAGATATTCCATTTCGGCCCGTTCCCGGAAAACGGCAAAAGCAAGCTCGTACCGATTGTCCCAGCTATCTTCGCCGATCAGCGCCGTGGCGTGACGAAGATAGCCTAGTGCCGTCTCATAAGCGGTTGCCTGTTTCGCCTTCAAGCCGGCTTGCAGATTCAGCTCCGCCAATTCCAGCCGCTGCTCCGGACGCTTGATCGACTCCACCGCTTGATTGAAATGATTCACCGCCTCGAAGATATGAACCTCTTCGTCTATCTTCATACGGTCGATCAATAAGGCGCCGATTCGCCAATGCAGATCCAGACGCTCAGCCTCGTCGACAAGCGCATAGGCCGCTTGCCGAATGCGGTCATGCTGAAATTTATACCTCATGCTCTCGCCGCCGACCGGCTGCAGCAGCCCTTCCCGGACCGCGCTGCCCAGCGCTTCCAACAGTTCATTCATCGGCTGTCCGGCGATCGGAAAGAGCATATCCAGCTGAAACTGGCTGCCGAAGAATGCGGCGCGGCCCAGTACATGGACCGTCCGTTCTGGCAGATGCTTCATCTTATCCGATATATAAGCAGCGGCATTATCGGCGACGTTCATTTCGGTAATAGAGGCAAGATTCCACTTCCAGCTCCGAGTGGAATCGTCGAAGGCGATATGCTTCTCGTCAACTAAATCCTGCAGGAATCGCTTGAGAAAGAAGGGGTTTCCCTCCGTCTTGGCAAGCAGCACCGGGGTCAGCTCATCGGTCGCTGCCGCATCGCAGCGCATCGAGTCGCCCAGCAGCCGCTCCAAATCGGCGGCTTCAAGCGCATGCAGACGGATGCTGCTCATGGCCGTACTGCGCTCTGCAAGCTGCTTCTGCAGCCGGCTGATCGAATGATGCCCGGTAATATCGTCGTCCCGATACGCCAAGGCGACAAGCAGATGCTTCGTTTCCCGATCCTCCAGAAGATAGGTCAAGTATTGCAGGGAGGATTCATCCGCCAACTGAAGATCGTCAAGGAACAGAACCAATGGGCGGCCCCGGTGAAGAAACAGATGGAAGAACCGGTTCAGAACGCGATGGAACCGGTGTTGGGCTTCCTTGGGCGGAAGCGGCTGAACGGGCGGCTGCCGGCCGATCAGCAATTCCAGCTTGGGAACCAGCTCGATCAACAGCTGTCCGTAACCGTCTACCGCGCTTAGGATGCGCAGCTTCCAAACCTCAGCCTGCAGCTTGTTTTCCATCAGCAGTTGACTGACCATTTCGTCCATCGCTTGAATCCATACGCCATATGGGCGTGCGGTTGGCGCCGGATCAGACTTCCCCTCCGCGAGTACCCCATCGAAAGGCGCGATTCTTCGGAAGGTCTCTTGGACGAAGGCGGTTTTGCCAATCCCCCCGCTCCCGCTGATCCAGACAACCTCCACCGCTCCGTCCGATGCCCGCTGAAGCGCTTCCTGCAAGAAGCGCTGCTCGGCAATTCGCCCGTAGAATCGGGCTGGCATCTCCCAGCGGTCAGGAATGTCCCGGCCCGCCAGCGCAAAAGACTGCACAATACCCGCCGCCCGATATTGGGCCAGGCATTCTTCCAGATCGGATTTGATCCCGTATGCGCTGACATACCTCGCTTCAGGCGTCTTCTCCATGCATTTGGCAATGATGCCGGAGACCATCTCCGGTATAGCCGGAGCTCTATGATGCAGAGGCTGCGGTTCACTGGCAAGGTGGTGATAGACGACATCCGGCACGCCCTGATGATCGAAAGGCAGGTCTCCGGACAACCATTCATATAAGATGACGCCCAGTGAATAGAAATCGGAGCGGTAATCCGGCGCGAGCCCTGTTCTGCCCGTCTGCTCCGGAGAGATGTAAGGCAGCACGGAGTCGGGCCGGTCCGTCAACAAGGATAGCGGACTCTTGTCCGACTCGGTTGAACACATCCGGATATCCGCCCATTTCACTTCGCATGTATCGGGATTGACGATCAGCTGGAAGGGCGTTATTTCATTGAGCATGATTCGTTCATGATGGATTTGCATAAGACAATCCACCGCGGCAGCGGCAATGCTAAGCCGTGCCGCAACCCCTATATGACCGGAGCGCGCACGCAAGATCCGGTCGAGGGTGCTGCCGCCGATATCCCTTAGGAGCAGGACAGGCCTCTCCGCTATGGTCTCAAGGCTTAACGCTTCTGCCGTTCCCCGCCCGCCCAGCCTCTTCAGAATGTCATACTCATACCGGAAGGAATCGGCAAGATTCGATCCCGGGTACTCCCTGCGCGCCGTCTTGGCGATTACGCTCGTGCCGTCCTCGCGACGCACTAGCCGGTAGAGGCTGATTTCATCGCTGCTTCCGATCGTATCTATCGTTTGATAACCAGGTAATTCAAGCATGGTTTTCGACTCCCAGCGGCATAAATTGACAGATTCCCCTATAATAAATCCTTTTTCACCTATGACTATTATATCATTCGGACCGGTCCAGGTTTGCTTTAATTTACATAGGCAAACAGACCGCCCTATGGACGGTCTGTTTAATAGCGCCGCTCTTCTAAGCCGCTGCGGCTAATGGAAATCCAAGAGAGAATACCGCCCCTCCCTCCTTGCGGTTATTAGCCGTAATCATCCCCCCGCATCGCTCCACAATGGCGCGCGAAATGGCGAGTCCCAGTCCTGATTCGCCCTCCTTCCCCTTCACGAAGCGGTGAAACAAATACGGAAGAAGGTCGTCCGGTATGCCGCTGCCATCATCGGACACCGATATTTCGATGCGGCCTTTGTTCATGGCGGCGTATATATAAATATGTTTATTGGCATGCCGAATGGCATTGGCGACCACATTGAGCAGCGCTTGCAGCAGCTTGTCCCGGTCAGCGTGAATCATCATTCTCTTCTGTTCACTGAAGAAGGGGTGCAGGATGATATTCTTTTTGACAAGTACAGGATTAAGCCGTTCAACGGCCTCCGTCAACAGTTCATTCAAACATACCAACTCGGGCTTGTACACATCCTCCTCGCTGTCCAGCTTGGCTAATAGCGTCATCTCCGTGACGATTTTACTTAGTCGGCCGCTTTCGCTGAGAATAATGTCCAAGCCTTTACGGATACCCTCTTCGTCAAATACGCCATCTCGTATTCCCTCCGTATATCCTGCAATGGACATAAGCGGCGTTTTCAGTTCATGGGACGCATTCTGGAAAAATTGCTTCTGCGCACGGTTAAATCGATTCAATTCCCCGGCCATTTCGTATACCGTCCGAGCAACGGAGCCGATCTCACCTCCTGCTTTCACCAGATTCACCTTCGCGAATTTGCGCCCCTTCACTTTCGCTAATTCCTCTTTCAATTTCATAAGCGGCTTGATTAGTTTTCCGGTAATCAACTGGCTGAGGACCAGCATGAGCACGCCCCCAACGCAAAATACAAGGAGCAGTCTTCCAAGCAGCGCCTGCTCGATTTCTTTGATTTTGCTGATTGGGGTAAGGAGCGTCAATGTTCCTTGAGGTATGGCGTTTACTTCGACTAGAAACCGTTCATCCGTCCCATCCCATATTTGCTGCAAATTAGAGAACGACTCCGATTCCTTCAAGCTAGGCGCGATCGGTCTTGATGTGAACGATAGCGGGCCTTCCACAATATTGCCTTGCGTATCACTAATAATGGCTGCCGTGCTAGAGTTGACAGACGAATCTATCGAAGCGATAACAGGCAGCTTCTCGTAAGTTGCGGGTCCGGAAGACGCCTTCAGGGTAGCGCTCATCGTATTCCCCATCATCTTCAAATCCGCCATCTGTGCCCCCATGAAATGGTCTAATAATACATAGTGAATCAAGACCGCCGTTATGGATAAGACGATCACGAGCGCGATACCGAAAGCCAGATTCATTTGGTGAACGAGCTTCATGATTGAACACTCCCATCCGTTCTCATTCGATAGCCATGTCCCCATACCGACTCAATGGGTAAATGCTCGATTTTTTTGCGTATCCGTTTAATGAGATGATCGACGGCACGATCGCTCCCGACATAATCGTCGCCCCAGACAAGCGTCAGCAAATCTGCTCTCGTAAAAGCGCGATTCGGATTCAAGGCAAAAACGTGGAGCATGGCGAATTCCTTGCTCGTCATGTCCACTTCCTCGCCCTGCCAGAAGATGCGCCGCTCCTCCGGCATCAATTGAAGATGGCCCGCTTCAATTTTGGCGGAAGCGTTCGGAGCGCTATCCTCCGTACGGCTATATTTATACCATCGCTGAAGCTGGCGCTTGATGCGGGCCACCAGCTCGCGCGGACTGAAAGGTTTGACTAAATAATCGTCGCTTCCCAGCTCCAGACCCAATATTTTATCCACCTCGGTGTCCTTAGCCGAAATCATAATAATGGGGACGTCCTCTTCATTCCGTATCCGTCTGCATAACTCATAGCCGTCTATGCCCGGCAGCATAATATCCAGCACCCATAGGTCGGGAGGATGGCTTGTCCATAACTCCCATGCTTCCTCGGCACTCTCGAGGCCAATCGTTTGATAGTTTTCCTTCTTCAAATAAACTTCAACCAGATTCCGTATATGTTGATCATCGTCCACAATGGCGATTCGATAATTGCTGTTCACCTTCATTACCTCCCGATTCTATCTTTAACAAGTATAGCAAGCCGCCGCCTCCAATTGGGCCGTGCCATCGTTTTTCCACAAAAGCACCAATCTTCTGCCATGCCCCTTCTGTAAAGTAAAACAAGTAAGACAAACCCATTAGGAGCGTGAAACCATGAACCACAAGCTTATTATTTCCAGAGTTGCCCTTTCTTCCGCATTATTATTGTCCACCGTTGCCGGTCCTGCAATTTCGAATGCTGCCAGTACAAAGCCAGCAGAAATCCAAGCCGCGCAAAAGAAGGCTTCCCATCCTTTCGCAGATTTAACGAAAACGATATCTGTTGTCGACAGCTTCACTAACCCGTTGGACGTAGCCAAGAAATACGCACCCGACACCTTGGAAGACTGGACAAAGACATTGGATCGCTATGAGAAAACAGTCGGCAAGAACTTGACCGCAGCCTATTCTATAGTCGAAGCGGCGCCTGTGGCTTCAACAGACGCTGGAAAAGCAGAAAAAATCAAGCTCTCTTCTGCTTCAGCTAGCTCTGCGAAGGAACTCAACATCTCCGAGGCTGAGATTGAGATTTCTTCCCTTAACGCTTCAGATGCATCCGTTACGCTTACGAAAAGCAGTAAACCAATTGCCTCTAAAGAGGCTCTTATGGCGACAGCGGTCGCCATTGAGGACAACGATGCCGATCTGACCTTTATCAAAGCGGAAATCAAGCTGGCGCAAGCCATTCAAACAGAGAATTCCGCGACGATAAAGCATGCGCTTAGCGAGCTGCTCGAACAGTACAAACAGCAAATTAAAGAATGGGAAGCAGCTGAATAATCGAATACGGCGCAAGGAAACAAGTCCGCCGCCTCAATACGGCAGCGGACTTGTTTGATTAAGGCAGCTTAAATTATTTTTTATCCCAAACATTGGTTTGCCTGCTTAGCGCCGGCGGAATTCTGCGACATACAGGGATTGGAATCAGGTGCGATAACATATTCAAAATGCGAGTGAAGCGTCAGGATTCCTATTAAGACGGCTATGGCCTCAATCCATCGCAAATAGAGCCATCATCAATGCGAATGATGGCTCCATTATGAAGACAATGGGATTCTTATGATATCCAAGGTCAACTAACCATCTTTAAGCCCACGACAGAGAAAATAACCCCAAGCATGCAGCCGATCCGGAGCCAGCTCTTCGGCTCCTTGAAGAAGATCATCCCGACAATGGCAGCTCCGACGGTTCCGATTCCTGTCCAAACCGCATAAGCCGTTGCCAGCGGTATGGTTTCCATCGCCCTGACAAGCAGTTGGAAGCTAATCAAGAATCCGCCGATCAGGATGATGTTATTGGTCCAGTTGTTATTATGGGCTACGCGTTTTATACCGATTACCCCGATAATTTCCAACAGTCCCGCCGCAATGAGCAGCATCCAATCCATCAGGCCTCACTTCCTTTACTCGACAATTTCAAACCGATGATACACGCTAGCAGCAGGAGGATGAAAGCAATCCGCAGCGCGCTTACGGCACCGCCGGACATCACGATTTCCACAATCGTCGTCCCCAAAGTTCCCATCCCCGCAAATACGGCGTATACTGTGCCAACCGGTAACACCTTGGCAGCCCTAATAATTAAATCGAAGCTTGCCAGCAGGGAGACGAGAACGACAATGCTGGGAATGGCCTCGTATTTGAACCCGCTTGCCCACACGATTTCCAACAGTCCTCCTGCAAGCACATACGTCCACGCTCTCGCCTCGCTTAATTGCTTATCTGGTTTAACTGCCATGGCTGTCTCCTTCCTGCAGGTGCTGCAAATACAGATCCACGATTCGATCGATATAATCCATGACATCGGCATCCATTCCGTACACTTTCGTTTCCATCCCTTCTTCGGGACGGATCATCGACCAATACTTCTCAATGAGCCGCTCATCCTGCTGAAACCACTCCATGGAAACCTCTACGATTTGTGCCGCGAGATTCTGGGAATTGCTAGAGGACGGAGGCTCATGGAGATGCTCCTTGACCTTCCGTATCAATCTCGCCCACTCCATGCTTCGAGGATCGTTAGCGCTAAGGTCCGGCAGTTCTTTAATGATCTTAATTTCACGATCCGTAAAATGCTGGGCAAGAAACGTTTCTCTGGGCTCGGAAGGTGACCGCAGCGCTTTAATGAAGAGAAAAATATCCTCCGCGTCGACCTCTCCCTTCATCTCGAAGGCATGTCTGGCCGTCCGCAGCAGCTTCTCCATCTCGTCCAGACGCTTCTTTTCTTCCGCCACCGCCGCCAGTTCAAATTCCAGATACGTTCTCCAACGGTTCTCTTGCGATTCTTTTCCTGCGGAAACGGAAAGTAGTTCCTTGATGGATGCCAGCGTAAAGCCCAGCTCCTTCAACGCCGTTATATGCTGGAGCAAGCTGAGCTCCTCATTTGAGTAGTAACGGTAGCCTGAATCAGCCACCTTGGCAGGCTTTAATAACCCGATCTCATCATAATATCTCAGTGTTCTAATGGATATGTTCGTCTTCTCGGACAGCTGCCCTATGCTGTACATCAAGCTCTCCCCCTCTCAACGATAAGTATAAAGTCTCCAGTATACGTAAGAGTCAAGTTTTTTCACGAAGGACAGCATTACGTTGAACATGCAAACAACCACAACCTTTCGCGGTTGCGGTTGCTTGCGGTCAGGGGTTGAACAAGTGTCGGTTGAATCCGATTAAGCGAACGTTCAGGCTCTATCGCTTGGGACTCTTGACGAAAGCGGCTTCGGTCAAGCTGTCTTCCGGAACGTCAGGTTCACTCTTCCAGCCGCACACCCCTGCCAAGCTGCTTGGCTTGCAGGTAATAATACGCGGCAATGGCGATATCGAACACGCCGAGCCCCATCGGATTGAAGAATACCGGCGTATCCGCGGCGAATTCAGCCATCCCGCCCCGGCATACGACGTCCGTTATCGTGCGTACGTCAGATTCGGTCAGGCCATAACGGCGATGGAGCTGTTCGATATCGGTGTTCTCGCGGCACACCTCATGCCAATCGTCCACAATGACCGTTGTTATCCCCGCAACGCTTTCGGGCATATAGTCTCTCAGCGATACGTTAAGCAGCAGCGTCCCCGCAGGCGGCTTCTCGTCAATATACCGTTCAGGGGATACGGTGCAAGTCGCAATGATGTTTGCTTGCCGGTACAGCTCTCTCCAATTGTCTGCAATCTTCGTGATTGCCCGCAAATGTCCGGGTACGGTGTCCGGTTCAATCCCTTTCAGATCGTATAATATGACCTGCTTCAGCTTGCTCCCGAACAAATCCGCGCACATGTCGAGATGCAGCCGGCCGATCGGGCCCCATCCGATAATGCCCAGCCTCAGCTCCGCGGAAGGTCTTGCTTCCGCGTAAGCGCGAAGCATAAGACCGCTGACAGCCGCCGCCCGCAAGCCATTCAGCAGACCGCTGTGAATGAATGCGGCAGGCTGGCCTGTTGCAGGATCATTAAGAATAATCGTATTATGCGCCCTCGGCAGTCCATAGCGGCTGTTATCCGGAAATCCGGCGATCCACTTGATGCCCGCCATCGCGGTCGATCCGCCTACGAAGGCCGGCGTCGCGATGATCCGATTGGCGGGATCATGGAACCGCAAATAGGTTTTTAGCGGGCTGGCGCATTCCCCTCGCTCTCTTGTCCGCACGGTTTCCTCTACGATGTCGGTGAGATGCCTCCAATCCGTGCCCATGTCACGGATATGGCCATCATTCAAATACATCATCATTCTAACCCCTCTGCAAGCGTCGATATCGTTAAGCCCAGCTCCCGTCGTACCCATTCGTCATTGAATACCGTATCCAGGTACCGCTCGCCCCGATCGGGAAGGATCGCCGCGCATACCGACCCGTCCGGGATGCTGCCGCCGATCCTGCGAATGGCCGCAATGACGCCGCCAGACGACGCCCCGGCGAGAATCGCTTCGTGCCGGATCAGATCCCGGCAGCCCTCAACGCAGTCGGCGTCCGATACCTTTATTACGAGATCCGCCATATCTTGGCGGTACAGATCCGGTATCTTCGCAGCGCCAAGACCCGGGAATCGCCGCGTTCCCTTCTCTCCCCCGAACAGAATGCTGCCCTCCGCGTCGACCGCAACGATCTTCGTCGGCCACTTCCGGCTCCGAATGTATTCCATGCAGCCGCGGATCGTGCCGCAGGAGCTGACCCCGCAGAACAAGTAGTCCGCCGCCCCGAGCTGTTCCCCGATTTCCTGCATCGTGGTTTCGCTATGAGCCAGCGCATTGTCCGGATTGCCATACTGATTCGTCCAGTACGCCCCTGGTATTTGCCGCAGCAGCTCCTTCACCCGCTGAATCCGCGCGGGCAGAAATTCCCCGGTCAGCGCATCCGGCTGCGTCACCAAATCAATTTCGCCGCCAAAGCTGCGGATAATCTGCTTATGCTGCTCCGTTGTCCGCGGGTCGACCACGCAGATGAATCGGAGCCCCGAATAACGGCACAGCTGCGCCAGACTGATGGCCAAATTGCCGGAGCTCGATTCCACGATAACGCTGCCGCCGGTCACTTCGCCCCGCCGGATCGCTTCGCGAAGCATGTACAGCGCGGGCCTGTCTTTGGCGCTGCCTCCCGGATTCATCCACTCCAGCTTGCCGTATACTTCGAACGGTTCATGACGGAACAGCTGCTGCAGCCGAATAAGCGGTGTCCTGCCGATCGCTTCGGTGATACCTCCGTCGAGCCTCACAGTCATCCTTCCTCACGTATAGAAGATTTTTTTGTTCTTCACGGAGCTGCGGTTAAGCGAATCGTCGAAGATGCCTCCGATGACCTGAATGCCGTCCAGTATGCCATTTTGGATCATCAGGCCGATTGCGGGAATCCGGCTCTCCAGCTGTACCCGGATACGCCCCAGCACCTCCTCTGTCGCCGCAGGGCTGTACACGCAGACGCTAAGCGCATTCCCATTCACGGTTACGCGGACGACCGCTTCCCTTATATGCTGGTAGACCACATCCTCGATATCGTAGATGCTTATTTTTTCGCCGTGCTTCAAGTCCGGACCGATTCGTTTCACGATGCTTTGAAAGCTTTGCCTGGGCGACCCGTCCACCATAATGGGCCGCAGGTCGCGCACGACATCGTAGGTGACGTAGCGCAGCGCGGGAAACGATTCCCTCACCGTCGAGGTCAGCACAAGCACCTGTTCCTCGTCTGGGCACAGCGGCTCGGCTTCCTCGCCAAGCGCTTCCGTGCCTATACCTTCGGCGATAATTCCCTCCGCAAACAAATACCGCCCGTGGCGATGGGAGAAATAAGCGATCGTGCCGATTTCGATGGAGCCGTACGTATCCGTAATATGCTCTGCTCCGATATTCAATCGTTCCGCCGCCCGCTGCATCCAGCCCGGCGAAGCGATTTCGCCGACCAACAGGACATGCCGAATGCCGAATGCCGCCGGATCGTCCGCCGCCAGCAGGATCCGGTCCAGTATGGAGGGCATCGTATAGAGCACCTCCGGCTTCATCCGTTCCAGCTGCTTGATATGCTGTTCGACCGGCAGCCGGAACGACAGCGAGCCGGCCTCCATGCCTAATTGGCGGAATACTTCAACAGCCGTCGCCTCTGCATGCCCCGTCCCCATATCGGCCATCGCCGACCGATAGCGGTAAGGCTCGAGAATCGTCTTGAACACATCCAGCTTAATGCGCAGATAGGCTTCTTCGTCCTGCTCCGAGTAGAAGATCGTCTTGCGCCGGCCGGAGCTCGTGCCCGAGGTCCGGTAACGGTTCACGCCGTGAAGCTCAGCCAACGGATTGTTATCCGTATAATAATAGGTCTCCAGCACAGATGCCGTTATCAGCGGAAACCGTTCCAACGACTTCGCACCCGCCGCTGCGCCATGATTCTCCTGTGCGCCAAGCTGCCGGATATACCAAGGGAAGCGCTGCCCCATCCGGTCGATCAGTTGCTTCCATGCTGCAGGCATGAGCCCCTTCCCCTCTCCCCATATGTGACTTGCCGATTTATGCGAATTTATTGATTGTATACCATATGTCAGCCTCCCCTGCGGCGTTCGTTCTTGTTCGGATCCCCGGATGCGCGGGCGGGAGCCTGGCAGGAAAATTGATGCAGGTTGATCGCCAATGGACCGCTTCCTTCGTATGATGAAACATCAATCACCTTAACCTTAAGCGAGGGGAATACCGCCGTGAAGAAGAAGACGAGCAGCACCCAAGCTGTGTCCAGCAAGCTGACGAAGACGAGAGTCGTCCTTCGCAGCAAGGAGCTGGCGAAGCATGTTCCGTCCACCCGGCCGTTCAATCGCGGACAGCTGCTTGCCATGCTGGAGCAATACCGGATGGTTTACGTGAAGCCGGATGCGGGATCGATGGGCATCGGGGTCATGCGGGTGGAGAAGAAGTCGGACGGCTACCGCTACCAAAGCGGGGCGCAGGTATTTGTCTTCCCGGCCTTCCAGACGATGTTCCATTCCTTGCAGAAGAGAATCGGCGGCAGGCGCTACTTGATTCAGAAGGGCATTCATGTGCTGCGGCACGACGGCCGTCCGTTCGACTTTCGCATCATGATTCAGAAGAACCCTTTCCGGCAATGGGAATGCACCGGAACGGCCGGCCGAGTCGCCCATCCGCGCAAAATCGTCTCCAACGGGAGTCAAGGCGGCACCATCTTCCAGGCAGCGGCCTTGTTGAATCCGATTACGGGCAAACAGAAATCGTCTCGGCTTCAAAGTCATATGAATCATCTGGCTAGACTGACAGCGGCTCAGTTTGGCCATGCCTATCCGGCCATGAACGAGCTCGGGCTCGATATTGCCGTCGACCGCAATCTGAAGCCGTGGATTCTGGAAGTCAATACCCGCCCGGATCCCTGCCCGTTCACCAAGCTGGACAATCCGGCGAGCATCCGCAGAATCGTCCGATACGGCAGAGCATACGGCCGCCGCTATTGCCTGACCTGCTCCAAAGCCAAGAGAGCGCCTGGGCGCTGAGGGTATGGCATAGGTAAAGAAAGGCATCTTCTTGAGGCGGAAACGAAAGATCCACAACCCGGCGGGTTGTGGATCTTTGCGAGGGATAAGACATCGTAATGGCAGAGTCGCCCGAGCTTGCGAGGATGTCTACGTCGGGGGAACTACCGGCGATTCAACATCGCCATTATTATCGTGACCGCCTGTGCTCTTGTGACGATGCCGGCCGGATCGAAGCGGTTATTGCCCACGCCCTTGATCAAGCTGGCATCCGCAGCAGCCGCCACGTAAGGGATCGCCCATTTCGGAATCCGGTCGCCATCCGCGAATCCGGGCGTGGCCGAACCGGCCTCCGGCACATGCAGGCCGGCCGCGCGCGCCATAAGCGCCGCCATCTCCGTCCTCGTCATCGTCGAGTCCGGCCGGAAGGAGCCGTCGGCATAACCGGTAATCATTCCCCTCTCCACGGCCTTCGCGATGTAAGGCTTCGCCCACTTCGCAATACTGCCGGCATCCGTGAACCCAATCGGAGCCGCATCGCCTACCGGCAGCTTCAACGCCCGCACCAGCATGGCGACGAACTCCGCCCGAGTGACTTCCTTATCCGGCTTGAACGTTCCGTCTTCATAGCCGGTCACAATACCGAGCCGGATGGCCTGATGTATGCTGTCGGCTGCCCAGTGGCTGCCCGGCACATCGGTCAGCTTTGCTTCACGGTCCGGACCTTCCGGCTGCGGCTGCTGTCCCGAGTCCGGCTCCTCGGCCGGGTCCGTCTTCGTATCCGGGTTTGTCTCCGGTTCTAATCCCGAACCCGGAGCCGTTATGGGACCAGGCCAATAGCTTCCCGGCTCGACCGATAGACGCACCTCGTAAACCTTCTTCGTCACCCCATCCTCGGCCGTTACCTCGATCGTCGCCTTGCCCGACGTCGATCCGGCTTGCGTAACCGCCACGGAGGCTTTCGGATCCATGGCGGCCGCTTGGACGACCGGTACGGCCGACGTGCCTGCGGGAAGCTTCGTCTCGTAGCCGGCTTTCCCCGGTTCGAAGCCTTGCACCGGGCTGCCTCCGACGGTGATGGCCTTCAGCCTGGCATCATGCGACTGCTCATCCTGATATACTTCGATGGCGCTGATGCGGGAAATGCCAAGCGCATCGCCTTTGTAGCTGATGACTCTGATCTTCTCCGTCGTCACATCCGGAATGAGCGCCTTGACCGCCTCGGATTCATTGCCTTTCACCGAGTAGAGCGTGATCCACTGCGTCCCATCCCAATATTGAACGTCGAAATCCTTCATCTGGAAGCCTTTGGTCGAATACACCTCCACATGATTGAAGGTCGTCGGCTGCTTGAACGCCACCTGGAGCCATTGCGGATTATCGTAGGATGTCCCGCCGTCCAGGCCGGACGTCCAGCCCGCCCAATCCCCGTGGTTGCTCGTAATCGCCTTGATCGGCCGGTAATCGTTGCGGTAGTCCGTCGATGATGCGGTAACGGTTGCCCCCTCGAATAACGGATTGATGATTTTGTCGTTGAATTTGATCGTATAGTCGTAGTAGCCGCTCGTACCCGAGCCGTCCATCGCCGTCGCGACAACCTTTACCGTTCCTTCCTCAAGCAAGTAGACGACGCCGACTTCGCTGATTTGCGCCTTGTCGGTAGGCGTTACGCCATCCGCCTCATAGACCGCCCATTCCACCCGCTGATCCAGCGAATCCGCCGGTTCGAAATAAGCGAGCATCTGACGGTTGCCTCCGTCCTTGACCGTAATTTTCTCCGCCTTGGCCGGCGGCTCGCTCTGATCCTGACGGGTGAGGATGACCGTCTTAGAGGCCGACGATCCGCTGCCGTCTTTCGCCGCAGCGATGACGCGGACGATCCCGTTCCCCGATGCGGTCAGCAAACCGCCGGCATCGATGGCAGCTGACAGGGTCTCCGAGCCGTCCAGTCCCGTGACGCTCCAATCCATTTCGTCCGTCCGATCCTCGCCCGCGACGGACGCCGACATCTGCAGTGAACCGTGCTGCGTGAAGATCGTCGTGGCGTTATCGGCACTGGATACGACCAGCTTGGGCGCAAGCGCGGATTCGGCGGAGGTGACGAGCAGCATCCAGTCGTTCTCGTCCGGCTTCTCGGGTACGGTCCATTGTCCGTTTATCGGAACCACCGCATCGGAAATCAGCGTATATTCCCCGGTTCTGGTGTTGTACCACTGCGCCTTATACGTCGTATCCGCCATCCGCTTCAGCGTACCCGTCCGCTTCTTCGTCGTGTCGGCAAAGTAGGCCGCATACGTCCGGCTGCTGTCGACGGCCAGGAACGATTGGCCTTGGGCCGCAAAGTCGGCATAGGACGTATCGCCGAATACCGGCGTCAGCCTCCACCACTCCAGATCCGAGTAGAAGCTCTTGAAGTACGTCATCTGGCTTCCAGCCTGCGCATTCAACCCGTCGAACCAACGGTAATAAGGACCGTAGTGAAACCAGTCATCCGGGGAATGGTTGATGGCCCAAACCCCCTGCGCCCCGTAGCCGAAGCCGAAGGAGCCGTTCTGGAAAGCGATGTACGGCGCCTTGCGCGCATACTCGGTCGTCGTGCTGTTATGCTCGTAGCCCGTTTCGTACGTCACGACCGGTTTGACGGCCGGGTAGGCCATGAACGATTGGTAGAACTCCTTGGTCAGCGTCAGCACCTGCGCCGCGAACCAGGAATGATAAGGCTTGTCGCCCCAGGTCGTCTCGAACGACGCGACTGCCGCCATATGAGCGGTCAGCGGATGCTTGTAGGCATCGCTGTCATGGATCCCCTTGGCGACGAGCTGCCAGTACTGCGGATCGATATTGCCGAACCGCGGATCGATCTCCTGGGCGGTCGTCCACAGCACCGGATAGGCGCCGTATCTCGCCTGCCAATACCGTCCCAGGCGCTGCAGCAGATCGGGATCGGTCACGTTCAGCACGCTCGTGAACGTCAATGCGACGTTCGCATGGACCAGCCCGGCATCGGCCACATATTGGAATTTGCGGTCGATATCGGCGAGTTTGGCCAAGCTGTCCGCGGCAATGCCGCTCGACACGTTCAATCCCATGCCGTTCGCATACAGCGGCTCCGATTGATAGACGGTATAGCCTTGGCTGACGCGATGATCGACCGCGTATTTGAACTGCGAACCGATGCCGTCGACATTCGAGGCTTCGAAGTCTTCATCCGGCATCAGCCAGTGCGTGTCGCCCAGATAGAAGAATGGCGTGCCGTCGCCGTACGTGAAATACCGCTTGCCTCCATCGGCCTTCAAGAAGCCGCGCTTGTAAACTTCCAGAGGGCCGTCATACGGAACGGCCGTGAACGCGATCGGCTCGCTTCGGTTCAAGCCCGCGTCGCCGGGCTGATTCGAAGCCGTCGTCACCGTCCATTCGCCCGCCGACGTCGGGGCGAACCGGACCTTCCACGTGCCGCCCCCGTCCCAGAATGCCGGCCGGGTCAATATCTCTCCGCTTGGCCCGGTGAAGGTCGCGGTCGCATCGACATCCAGGAACGGATTGTCGTACGCCGCGAGGCTCTCCAGAGCGAATTCCAGCTCGCGCCATGTCTCGGCTTCGGGCAGAATAACGATATCCGCAGAGCCCGCGATACCTGAACCGTCGGCAGCCGTCGCCGTCGCCGTCACGATGCCCGGCGATTTCGCGGTCAAGAGGCCGGTATTGGCATCGATGATTGCATCGCCGCCCGAGCCTTCCTTAGGGGCAACGCTCCAGGCGACCGAACGGTCCGTGGCGGATGCGGGCTCGATAGCAGCCTTCAGCTTCATCGACAAGCCGTTCACGACCTCCGGCTTCGGCGGGCCTTGAACCGTAATGCGCTCGGCCGGGATCGTCTCGGAGGAATACACCCGGAATTCGTACAGATTCGCCCAGTCGCGGGCGATGAACCGGACATACCGGCCCTTCGTTCCTTCCGGAAGCGCCGCCCCAAGCTCATTGGGCTGCTTCTCCCCATTCGTCGCAGACTGATCCTTCAAATATTCATGCTCGCCTCCATTGCCGCTGAGGACCCGCGTCCAGTTCACGGCATCGCCGGAGACATAGATTTTGTTCGTGCCGTTCCAGAACCGGTTGAACAGCACCTGGACGTAATCGAGCGTCAGCTCGCGCCCAAGATCGACATAGAAGTCGACCTTGCCGTACCCGCCCGCCATCGTGGCGGGGCTGCCGTCCGTTATATTGACCGGGGCGCCGTCATTGAATTTCATGCTGTTATAGCCGGTGACGGCAGCTCCCTGCGAAACGATGCGCGAGCCCGCCGGCGGCTCGCGATAGGCCGTGTCCGCGTACGGCGGCTCCTGCGGGGAATAGACCTCCACTTCGTAGAAATTGGCCCAGCTCTTGGCCGTCAGCCGGACGTACCGTCCTTCCGTCCCGTCCGGCAGCAGGGCGCCCAGTTCATTGGGCTGCTTCTCCCCGTCCGTGGCTGCCGTGTCTTTCATATACTCGTGGGCTGCCCCGTCGCCGCTAACGACCGGTTTCCCCCAGCTCTGGCCGTCATTCGAAACATAGATCTCATTCATGCCGTCCCACATCCGGTTGTACAGAATCCGCACGTAATTGAGCGGCTGCGTCCGCCCCAGATCCAAGTAAAAATCAACGGTCTCTTTGCCGCCCGCCATCGTGGCCGGGTTGCCGTCCGTTATGCCGACCGGATCCCCGTCATTGAATACCATGCCGCTTAGCCCGATAACTTCGCTTCCCTTCGATACGAGATAGGCGGAATCAGGCGCTTCGCTGTACATCTTGGCGGTCTCCGCCCAGACGCTGCCGGCGGGGATAAGCAGCAGCAGGCTAAGCGCCATTATGGATGCCGTCAGGCCGGCCAGCCGTTTCTTCATCGCGATCAATCATTCTCACTCCTTTGGCCAAAATGCGTTCAAGGCTTGAATACGTTTCGAATCGCTTCCAAATAAGCCATGCCGTGCGTGGTGTCCGGCTCCAGATACCCTCCTTCCGTCCATTCGTTCCAGGCGTATATCGTCAACATCGGAGGGCTCAGGCGCATGCGGTCCACATAGGCTTTCGCTTTCCGCAGCGCGCCTTCGAACGCCTCCGGCGTATTGCCTGCAGCAATCGGGGTATACGGATACTCCCCTCTGACATACGGCTGATCCGGATCGCATCGCGGGCTGGGGTCCCAGCCCATCGTCACGTTCGGGTAATAGGGAACGGAGGCAAATTGCGCCTGCAGCCCATCCCACATCGCCGTCGCTTCATCGGCCCACCCGGCATAATCGGCGTCCGGGAAGGACTCCGGCTCGAGATGATGCAGCCAGACGTAGGAGGTGACGCTGTCGATCCCGAGCCGGGCCATCAGCGCGTTCGCGTCACTGCCGATAATAGCCGCATGGCGCGGATTCAATCCCCATTCCACCAAATTGAGGTGAAGGCCGGCGTACCCGGCGGCTACCGTCTTGCGGCGGAAATCGGCCAGGGCGGCGGCCGTTTCCTCGATGCCGCCCAGCCCCTTCACGAGCGTCATGCACTCATAGATGGAGAAGTAGAGCTTGCCCCCGATCGTCAAATAATGATCGTAACCGAAATATTGACGGACGATGTAATCGGTCATGGCGTCGAACCTCTCCCGCGACACTTCATTATGGTTCGCCCACATCAGCGCGAACTTCAGCCGGCTGGAGTTGCCCGCCTGCAGATACCCTTCCTCCAGCGCCCGCTGCAGGAAAGGCCCTTCACCGCCGCCCATATCCCAGTACCAATCGTACAGAAACGCCGTGATGCCATGGTCGGCTGCCGCATCGACCTGCATCTCCGAAACGCGGGGATCGGCTTCGTCGATCTCCCCCCAGAGCGGCGTCTTCGGCTGCTCATGCCCGGGGAACCGGGGCTTCGCTGCGCGCAGCGACGGCCATTCCGTCCACCCCTTCCCCTTGCTTGCCTCGTTCTTCGGATCCGCATGCCACTGCGGAAAATAGTAGACCGCTACTTCGTAGCCGCCGTCCATAAGACCTCATCCTCCTCTTCATTCATCCGCCTACCCTTTAACCGACCCCATGACGAGCCCCCGCAGCATGTGCTTTTGCGTCAGCACGAACATCAGCAGCAGCGGCAGCATGGCCAGAACGCTGATCGCGAACACCGGACCGAAGTTAATCGACTGCTTATTGAACATAAATTGAACGATCATCGGCATCAGCGTCATTTTCTCGGGAGAGTTGAGGAAGATCAGCGGTGTCAGAAAATCGTTCCAGACTCCGTAAACATTCGTTAGAATAAAGGTCCCGGTCGCAGGAAGCAGCAGCGGAAAAATGATGACCCAGAACATCCGCAGCGATCCGCAGCCATCGATATTCGCCGACTCCTCGAGCTCCCGGGGAATCGACTTGGTGAACGCCGAATAGAGGAAGGATGCGAAGGGGATAAATCCGGCCGTATACAAGAGGACGAGCAGCGTCCGCGTATTGATCAAATGCAGGAAGGTCGCCAGCTTGAACAGCGGAATCAGCGACCCGACCGTCGGAATGATCATGCCCGACATGAACAGGTAGAAGAACAACTGGAACACCCGCTCCTTGCGCCTTGCGAGCACGTACCCCGCCATCGAAGCGACGAAGATCGTCAGCGCCAAGCCGCCTGCCGTAACAAGCAGGGAGTTAAGCAGACTGCGGAAAAATTCGGTCCCCAGCGCCTCTTTGTAATAATCCAGATACAGCCGGTCCGGGAGCTCAAGCGGCTTATAGAATATTCGAGGTTCCTTGAATGACATCGTCGCCAGGTACAGGACCGGCAGGAGAAAGAGAAGCGAGACGAAGAGCAGCGCGATTTCCGTCCCGAAGGAAGCCCGTCTGGATCCGTTCACTAGAGCTCGACCTCCTTGCGCCTCGTAGCGGATAGCTGCACGACCGACACGATGACAATGAAGATCGCAAGCACGATGCCCCCAGCGGTGGCGTACCCGTAGTTGTTATCCTTGAATGCGGCATTGTAGACGGCCAGGAACAGCGTATACGACGAGGTGCCGGGACCGCCGTTAGTCAGAATGTACGGCAGGTCGAACAGCTTGAGCGAGCCTACGACCGTCAGGAACAGCACGATGGTGACGGCGGGCATCAGCATCGGCAGCGTAATATAGCGGAACAGCGACCAGCCCCTGGCCCCCTCGATATCCGCAGCCTCGTACATTTCTTGAGGAATTGCCTGCAGACCGGCCAGATAAATAATGGCGCAGTAACCGATGGCCTGCCACTGCGTCAGCAGAATAATGGCGGGGAAGGACGTCCTCACATTGCCGAGCCAATCCTCGGTGATGGATTCAAGACCGATACGGACCATCACCTCATTGATCAATCCGTCGTATTGCAGCATCTGCCCCCAGACGACGGAAGCGACGACCAGGCTGATGATGACCGGCAAGTAGAACGCCGTTCGAATGAATGCGCGCGTGCGGAACCGGCGATTGAGCAGCACCGCGGCGAGCAGCGCCAGCGGATTCTGCACGACAAGGCCGAACGCCGCCATCTTGAGCGAGTTCCACAGTCCGTCCGTCATATGCGGATCTTTCCAGATATGCGCATAATTCGCCCACCCAATGAACCTCGGCTTGCCGATACCGTTCCAATCGGTGAACGAATAATAGATACTCTGCAGAAAAGGGACATAGAAAAACAGGATAAAGATCGCGGCGGCCGGGATCAAAAAGAGGATCGACGCCATATATTGCTTGCGGTTCAGATTCATGGTTGCATTCCCTCTCCGAAATGATGGGGCGTCCCGGACGCAGCGGCTGCGTCCGGACGCGGAGCGGCTTGCCGGCCCCGGACCGGGCGGCATGCCGTACGTTCATTAGAATTGCGGCAGCACGACCGCCGCTTTATCCTTAGCCATGGCATCCTGTGCGGACTTCAGATCCGCCGGATTGAACTTGACGCCGGAGACGACCTTCGTGAGCACATCGACCATCGCGTTTGCGCTGCTGGTCGGCATGAAGGCGGTCAGCCCGTATGGAAGCGTAAGTCCGCCATCCAAGTACTGCTTCACCGTATCCATGACAGGATCGGCGAATTTCACATTCACGTCGGTAAACATCGGCAGGCCGCCTTCGCCTTCCAGCCATGGCGCCATAACCTCCGGGCTTAGCATGAGCGCGACCAAATCCTTGGACTCCTGAACCAGCTTCGTCTTGGCATTGATACCGAGTCCCGTGCCGGAAGCGAAGGTCAGGCTGCTCTTGCCCCCCTCGTCCATGAACGGGAAGAAGCCGATCTGAAACTTGTCATAGCCGCCTTTCTCGATATTTTCGGCGTTAGCCGAAGGCATCCAAGGCCCTTGCACGATCATCGCGGCCTCGCCGGAAGCGAACAGCTGCGCCGATTGCGGCCAGTCGATGCTGAGCGCGTTCTTATTGAAGTACCCTTTGCCCTTCATCGTGTCTACATGCTGATACACCTTCTGTATGACGGCATCGTCGAACGCCACCGTTCCGTCATACAGCTTCATGCCGTAATCCGCATCGGTCGGGAACGTGTAGGACTGCAGCCAGTTCATCAGAAACATGTTCGCCGTCCACAAATCCTTGAACCCGAGCGCGATCGGCGTCTTGCCGTCCGCTTTGATTTTCTCGCAGGCGTCAAGGAACTCCTGGACCGTCTTGGGCGGCTGAATGCCCAGCTTGTCGAACAGATCCTTGTTGAACCAGATCCCGCCGCCGATGTTGCCGGCTCCCGGCGCGCCGAACAGCTTGCCCTCGTAGGATAACGTCGGGTCCTTCTTGGCGGCTTCGTTCATCCGGCTTACCCAGGGCTCGCCGGACAAGTCCATCAGATTGCCCGCTTTCGCATAGTCAAGCGTCTGGTAGAACGTCACGTCCGGCGCCGTATCGGAAGCGAACTGCGCCTTCAGCTTATCGAAGTACGTCGAGCCGAGCGTAATGTCCCATTGGATCGTGGCGTTCGGATACAGCTTCTTGTATCCTTCTTCCACCGCTTTCTTGAATGCCACCTGATGCCCCCGCTCGTCAATGAACCAGGCGCCGGCGCGAATCGTGAACGCCTTGTCTTTCGCCGCACCCCCGCCATCATCCGCCTCGCCCGCAGAGTTTGATCCGGAAGAATCGCCGCCGGCGTTCTTGCCGGTATTCCCCGAATCCCCCCCGGAGCCGGTACCCGAATTGTCTCCTTGGCCGGCACCCGAGTTGCCCCCCGAATTGCCGCTGCATGCTGCCAGCGCCGCTACGACGATCAGCATCATCGCAAGCAGCAGTATCGCCCGTTTCTTCATCTGCGCACCTCTTTCTCATATGGTGAAATACGTGAACAATTGCAATTGTAACCGCTTACCAAAAAAGTCGGGATACTTGCATTCGGCTTTATCATCGTTCTATTTTACTGACGGTCCCGCCTGGCTGTTGCTTGAAGCTTGTATGCGCTTGGCGATACGCCGACAACTTTCTTGAACAGCAGGCTGAAATGGGCGTAATTTTTGAAGCCCGCCGCGTAGGCCGCTTCGTAGGCTTTCATATCCTCGCGCAGCAGATTGATCTTGGCCGCCTCGATGCGGGTCAGCCACAGCAGGTCGGAGAAGTTCTGCCCCGTCTCCTTCTTGATCACTCGGCTTAAGTACGAATAGTTGACATTCAATTGCTTGGCCACCGCCTGAAGCGTCAGCTCGCCCTCGTAGGCCTCGCCGATGATCTGCTTCGTCTCGGCGACCAGCCGCTTCGGCGCATGTTCCACCAGCTCGGCGATGCGGCTCGCGCAGCTTAGCATAACCAGTTCCACCTCGCGCATCATATCGGTCAGAATGACGCTGGACATCACTTTCTCCCGGATGCGCATCCGGGTAAGCGAATCAGGCTCCAGCCCGAAATCCTCCATGACACTCTCCGCCCGCTCGACCAGACGCAGACAGAAATGTTGGATTTCTTGCTTGCCGGCACCGACGGTCAGCATCATCCGGTACACTTCGCGAAGCGCTTCGGTGATCCCGGGCCGGTCGCCAATACGGAGCAGATCCGCAAGCCGGTTCGTGGAGAACGTTATCCGATGCTCCTTCTCGCTTCGAATGGACTTAATGGCGTCATAGGCAATGACCGACTTCTTCCCGAGCAGCATCCGGTACTCCATGCAAGCCTTCAGCTGCCGGATCGCTTCCGGCAAACGCAGCAGCGACGCTTCCAGCAGGCTGATGCCTACGGAAAGATGGAGCTCCGGCGTCATCGCCCCCCGTTCGATCATGCGCTTGGCAAGCTCGATCGCTTCCTCCTGCAGCGTCGCCGCGTCCACGGTTCCTCCCCGCAGCAGGACGTACAGCCCGGCGTCCGCCGTTCCTGTCCAGCAGGGAACGATCGATTGCTCGAGAATCGGCAGCAGCGTACCCGTCAGGCTTCGTTCCCGGAACGGGCTTCGCTCGTCATTCGTCCCCGCCACGGCATCCAGCTCCGCATACAACAGAACAAAGGATTCGTCGGATGGATGCTCCGCCAGCCACGCCCGCTTCTCTCCATCCCTATCTTCCGGAAGCGAGAACAGTGCGAAGAACGTCTCCTGGTGCTTCCACTCCAACTGCTGCTGCTGCCTTACCTGCTGCACGGCCCAGACCAGATCCGCCGCGACGAAAGGCTTCGTGATGAAATCCACCGCGCCAAGGCGTATCGCTTTCTTCGCATAGTCGAATTCATGGTAGGCCGATAGAAAAATAATCGGCAGCTCCGGCTGCTCCCGGCGGAGCGTCTCCGCCAGCAGGATGCCGTCCATGACCGGCATGCGGATATCCGTCAGCAGAATGTCCGGCCGCTCCCGGCGTGCGATATCGAGCGCTTCCGCCCCGTTCGCGGCAATAGCCGCTACGCTGCAGCGGATATCCGCCCATTCCGGCATAGCTGCAATGTAATCGCGGATTTCCCGCTCATCGTCTACAACCAGTATTCGCATCTAGATCCCTTCCCCCTGCCAAATTTGTATCGGCAGCGTGACCTTGACGGTGACGCTGCCGGCTTCGCGCGTCAGTACCGCGCCGTATCCGCTCCCGAAGTGATGCCGAATCCGGTCGTTCACATTGTCCATGCCCGAACCAAGGCCGCGCCCTCCGTCCTCCCGCCGCCGCGGCGGCGGGGGATCGTCCTCTGCCTCCGGGCTCTCCGGCTCCGGCGAATGGTTGCGGATCTCGATGGCAAGGTGATAATCTTCCTCCCTTGCCTCAATGTCGATCCGTCCGCCACCCTGCAGCCGGTCGATTCCGTGAATGATGCTGTTCTCCACAAGCGGCTGCAGGATCAGCCGGGGAACGGCGACGTTGCGAAACATCGCCGGCAGGTTGACGGAATAGCCCAGCCGTTCTCCGAACCGGTACTGGTGGATTTGCAAATATTTTTCCACGAAGATCAATTCCGTCTCCAGCGGTACGTAAATATCGCCCGGCGTGATAGAGAATCGGAAGATGCCCGACAGCTTCTGCACGACATCCGGGACGTACTTCGCCTTCTCGGGCGACTGCGAGATAATGCTGATATATTCCAGAATGTTATATAGAAAATGCGGATTAATGTACATGCGGATCGCCTTCAGCTCCGCCTCGCGCACCTTCAGCTCATTCTTGTAATTCGTCTCGATCAGCTGTTCCGTGCGGGTAACCAGTTGGTTGTAGCCCCGGCAGAGCATGGCAATCTCGTCCCGCCCTTTGACCTGCTGATAGACCTGATACTCCTCCAGCTCGGCCTTTCGCATAAGCCGGTTGAGCCGCCGGATCGGGTTCGTAATGCGCCTCAGAATTTGATAAGTCGCAATCACGACGGCCACCCAGGCCGCCAGCGTCACCGCAAGGGCGAACAGCGCCTGTTTCTTCACCAGCGTGCTCGCTCCCACCTTCGCCAGCCCGATGTATTGAAAATCGGCGTACTGGGATTTCTGCCTGACGACGAGCGAATCCCCCGCGGTATCGGCCCCAATCAGCTCTCCGATGTCCGATAGCTCGGCGGATGACAAGATGAGGTTGTCGGCATTCGCGATATAGAATGTTCCCGATTCATACGTTTCGTACAGTTGAGATGCGTTGACAGGGTCAACGGTCAGTACCAGCATGCCGATCTCCGTACCGGAAGTCATCTTGGCTCCCTCGGCATACAGCTTCAAATCGCAGGCCATCCGTTTATGGTCGGTGAAGAACGCCCACTGCGGAACTCCCTTGAATTCGAAGGGCAACAGACGGAAGGCTTCCACGTATTGTAACCGCTTACTTTCGTCGGTGGCATAAATACTCCCGCTTTTGCTGATCAGATAGATGTTGTCAATGAAATCTCCGACCTGGCTGCGTGCCTGCTCCAGCTCGGACTGCATCAATTCAGTCGCGGCGGCCTCCAGCCGGCTGCGGTCTCCCTCTGCCGCATCGGCCCCGGCCTTGGCATCCATGGCGAGCAGCGACAGAATGGACTCCTGCTGGCCCAGCTCCGACAACCGCTTGCGCACCTCGTAGAGCCGCGTATCGATTCGGCTCGCGGTTTCGTTCAGATTCTGCTGAACCGCTTCCGTATCCTTCTTCTCCAGCAGCTGGTCGGAACGGACATAGTAGGCGGCGCTGACGATCGAGAGCGGCACGAGCGTCAGGATGGAGTAAATAATGAGCATTTTGTACAAGAGTCGGGACTGAATCGTCCGGATGAGCCGGATTGGCATGTCCGGCGGCCTCCTTTCCATTACACCTTTGATAATCAAACGTGGTTAAACACTCGATCTTGACGCTTTTTAAAAAAGCAAAGGCTATCCCTCTAAACCATGCCGATTGTTTGGGATAGCCTTCTCGCCGCTATTAGGTCTGCATAACACGTTGCAGCGCCCTTGTCACTTGAGTATAAATCCGCTGTCGAACCGCATTGCGCCGCAGAACCGCAAAGGATTGCCTACGCCAACCTTTCCCGGGTGCATGTTTATCAGCTTCATAATCGTGTGCATCCACTGCAAGCATTAGATGTTTTTATTATATCTCACTCGCCCCGCTCCCTCCTACCATATATTCCATTATTAAGCATATTAAAAGTCTTGCATGTAGCTGCATTCACAAGAATGCGGCCGGCATGTTCACGCTGCGGAAAGAGTATCAAATGACTTAAAACTGGGGGAACAACAATGAAAGTTGATCCTAACAAGTTTGAGTTTGGAATCGAAAAGGAATATGCGATAATTTATAAGGGACGTGACTTTCATAAGTTACTCATTAGCATCACAACGGGTCGTAAATAATTTAAAGTCTATGGCGGACGTTCATGGTTCAACAACATTTAAGATTTCAGGAGGCAGCATGGGTCTCTTCGAGTATTTGAAAGGGGTATACGAAGCTTGGATCGACTATCCCAAAAGAGAGGGCATCTTCATCACGAACAAATACCGAATACAACGCTTCCTTGGCATTGGCAGCTACGGGTTGACCTATTTATGCCTGGATGCGGATTCCGGCCAAGAGGTCGTTCTGAAGCAAGCCAAGCCAAGCAAGGGGGCGGTCGGTCGAGATTTGTTGTACCGGGAGATTGATGTTCTGGGGCGGCTGCGGCATCCTTCGATTCAGAGATGCTTGGCGTCGTTCGAATATAAAGACCAGTTGTATATGGTAACCGAGCACTTGAAAGGACAGACGGTGGAAGATTTGATTTTCGAGCGAGGAGTAGTGTTTTCTGAAAAAGAGGCGCTTTGTTTCGTTCGCAGATTGATGGAGATTTTAAGTTATGTCCATGAACAAGGATTCGTTCATCTCGATATCCGGATACCGAACGTCATCTTGGATGGAGATCAGATCCACCTCATTGATTTCGGCTTGGCCCGTCGCTTGGGGGAACCGATTCGCACGGAACTCGGATCGAAAGTTGAGACCACGCGAAATAGAACCGTAGAAGCTCCGGACGATCTATATGCTGTTGGCCATTTTTTTCTTTTCATGCTGTATTCCGGTTATGATTCGTGCACGTTTGAAGATGAATCAAATTCAGGGTGGGAGGACGAGCTGAATGTATCGCCGATGACCAAGCAAATGCTTCGCAAGCTTCTCCAGATCGATCCCCCTTATCTGGGTATACAACAATTTATGCGGGATTTGGACGATTGGTTGAATCGATGAGTATATTAAAAAGAGCCGCTATATGCGGCCTCTTTTTTGATTAGCTAGAACTTTTATATTTATTTTTGTAGTAGGCGCGGCCTTGGTATTGGTGTCCGTAACCTTGGTCGGACGAATTCCGGCGACCGTAAAACTGCTTCCGATCACTGGAACTGTAGCGATGACGTTGCTTGGAATGTTGGACAGACGCAAATATTTTTCGGAGAAAACGCTTGAGCATTTCTTCATTCCTCCTTTGGCTTTAGTTTTTACTACGGGTAACAGGTCGCGAGGTTTCCAATTAAGACATGTTTTATCATTCCCACTAGGGAGAAAAAACAAGAGTTCCTGTTTTCTTGTCGGACAAAACAAGTGATGTAAACGCATGAGATTCAAGATAAATGAAGGAACAGTAAACCATGATAAGCGCTTATAAATGCTGGCAGCTCCCATGTCCGGAACAGCTGCTTGGATACCGCGAAGAAAGCCAAAGATCCGCAGCCCCTGCGGGCTGCGGATCTTTGGAGACTGCGGTATCGAAACGGTACATTATTCTGCGTGATAGCTTACGCCTTTAACCGGCGACTCTGCCGCCTGTCAGGCCGATTCCCTCGCCCCCGCCTTGCCCTTCGGGTGAAACCCGAAGCCGAGCAGCGCGAACGCGAGGAACCCCGCGCTCAAGAACAGGAAGATACTGTTGTCGGAGACGTAGCGCATCCCCAAGCCGCCGAGTGTCGGCCCCAGGATGCTTCCGATGCTGAAATGGATGGAGGCAATGACATTCGCCGCCGGCAGGATCGACTTGGGCAAAATATCCGCCGCATAGGCAAGCCCCAAAGAAAAGAATGATCCGACGACTCCGCCTGCGATGGCGAAGAGCACGAACAACAGCGCTACGCTGCTTCCAGCGGCGGGTATCGCGAAGAAAGCAAGCGAGCCTATGACTCCGCAGCCGATCAATACCGGCTTTCGCCCGATCCGGTCGCTCCATATGCCTAGCGGCAGCTGCAAGATCAGCCCCCCTATGCCGAAGGCCAATAACAACAGAGAGATCCAATGCTGGCTGAGCTCGATGCGCAAGCCATACAGCGGAAAGCTGCTGTTCATGGATGCTTCCATCAATCCGTACAGAAGACCCGGAATGAGCACGAACCATGCGGCTCGATAGGTGGTCACGAAGCGGTTTTCCTTCGCAGCCCCCTTCGCTGCCCGTTCGGGCAGCTCGTTCTTCATCCGCAGCACAAGCAGCAGCACGGTGATGAAGAACAAACTAGGCACAAGGAACGGAACCGCCCTGCCAAGCGGAAGCAGGTTGATGCCAAGCGGCCCAATGCTAAAGCCGACTCCGTATGACATGCCGTATAAAGAAATATATTTTCCCCGCGCATGCGCAGGACTGGAGCTGACGATCCATAGCTGGGTGGCAAAATGAAGCGCGCTGTCGCCTACGCCGACCAGCAGCCTCAGGACGAACCAGACAGCCAGCGAATGGGTGAACGGGAAGAGGATACTGGCAAGCGTGACCAGCGCGATGCCTGCCAATATAACTTTCTTGTAGCCAAATCGTACTACCGGCCTCTCGATAAAGAACATCGTACAGAAAATCCCGATATACATAGCCGCCGAGTTCATACCGTTCATATCCGGGGAGACGCCGGCGTCTTCGAGCATGATCGACAGCAGCGGCAGCAGCAGCCCTTGGCTCATGCCTGCGACGACGACGACCAGAAGTAATGTAACTAATCGATAACGGAAGGAAATGGAATCCGAAGAAATAACACCTGATGACAAACCTGCTGCACTCTCCTTGCATAACGAAACACCTGATTGCCCTTACCCATTCTATACTCGGCGGTCAAGTCTGACAACCGGTCTTTCATTGGCAATTAACGTGCCTAAGCTTTAGCCGAACGAACCCAGCAGCTTCTCCTCCAGTTCATGGCCCCATCGGACATGAAAATCGGAAGTCGGATGATTAATGCCATTAGACAGATAATCGTGGATATCCAGACCGTCCTGCTCCATTCTCTCCCACAGCGCATACACATCCAGCAGCGGAATATGGCGTTCGCGCGCGAGATCCCGGATCGCCCCGGCATAGAGAGCCAGCATTCCTTCTTCGGCCAACCGGATGAAGGCCGGCACAAGCGGCTTATGAATGTCCGCCACGCGTACGTTATTCTTCGTCATCATCATGCAAGGCGTCATCAGCAGCACCTCGGCTTCCGTCTCTGCCGTAACCCTGTCGACCAGATCGGCAAGAGCCCGGGCGAACGGCCCAATGCCATCGCGGCCGCCATGAGCATCGTTATGGCCGAAGCAAATCGTCACCAGATCGGGTTTGTACATCAGCACGTCGCGTTCCCAGCGATGCCGGGAAGCTTCCGCACCGTCTCCCGAGACGCCGGAGTTAATGACATTAACGACCGTCTCGGGATATCTCCGTTCCATCGCCCTCCGCAGTATTTGATGGTAGACATTCTCGTACTCTACAACGCCTGCCTGCATGCAGCCCTGCGTAACGCTGTCGCCCATGGCGACGTAGGTTACGGCACGCGCTCTTGCGTCGCCGGACTTCTCCCCCAGCCGTTCATGCAGCCGGTTAAATGGTTTCATGCTCCGCTCCCCCTGCTTCGTATTGTTATGCCGATAATAGCGTACTCCATATGGATAATCTTGTCTTTGTACGCTATCGACTTATTCCCCTTCTCGATGTCCGGTTGCAAGCATCACATGCCGATCTTTGCTCATATTCCACCTCTTTAGCGATTTCCACAGCCCAAAAACCTTTATATTCCGGGGTTTCACCTCGCAACCGGCACCTGAAGGGGAAAATGATAAATAGAATGAAAACCCTTTCTTTACGCCGCTAAATCCATTCTCTATGGTCGTTATAGGAGGCCGCCCGGCAACAAGGCGGCAGGTTAACATAAGAAATGGAGGTCGTATCTATTTTGCGAAGACGTTCATGGGTATCAGGCTTGTTGATTTTGTCATTGATGCTAGGCCTGTTTGGCTTTGCGCCATCTAAGCCGATAGCGGCAGCGGCGCCATCCGCCCCCTCGGCCGGACAATCGAATGAACCGGTGGATCTGGGCGCGCCGGTTCAAACCGCGCAAGCGATCGATGTTGAATTCGGAATTGAGGAAGGGGTTAACGTGGCGTACACAACCGTAACGGGCAGCGCCTCGGCAGGCGACTATGCCACCTTCAGCGTGCTGGATCTCGACAACGAAGTGCGCCTGCGCACTTACAAGCTGGAAGGCGCTTCGAACGCCTGGAGTCATACCAAGACACCGGATGGCCGGGTGTTTATCGGCGGCTCCAATAAGATGTTCGTGTATTCGCCCGTAACGAAGCAAGTTACCGACCTCGGGGTGCCGATTGCGGGATCAAGCTCCATCTGGTCGCTGACCTCCGATGAGCAGGGCAACGTTTACGGCGGCATTTACTCCGAAAGCGTGAAAGGCCGTATATTGCGCATCGACGCGCAAACGTTGGAAATCACCGATCTGCTTAACGGACCGGTCGACGCCCAGGAGGCCTATATCCGCAGCATCGTCTACCATGACGGCTACCTATATGCGGGCACTGGCTCCAGCAACGGCCGCGTATGGAAGATCAGCACGACAGAGCCTCAGCAGGACCAAACAAGACTCGAGCTTCCGGGCACGCCTTCGGATGATATCTACGCGGGCAAATATAACGCCATGGGGTTCGTCTATGCACTGAATATTCATGAGCATTATTTGTTCGCCTTCTACAACGGTCCGTCCATCATGCAGGTCTACGATCTGGATACCGGCCGCTGGATCGACGCCAGCTTCAGCAATATCCGCGGGGTTGAGGCTGCTACCGGCTATAAGGACGGCAAAGTCTATACAAGCAAGAAAGACAAGATGATGTGGGAAATCGATTTGGCTGCGATGACCGAGAAGCCGGTCATGCCGTTTGACGGCAACATCCGGCATAGCGAATGGCTCCAATTGCCGAACCAGCCGGATTTCCCGAGAGGCGCGATGGCCTCCATCTCGTTCAACGCCAAGGTGACGCTGTCCGATCCCGGGCTTCAGCTGCAGCGGTCGATGAAGCTGCTCGTGGACGGCCAGGGCATCAATCTTCAAGCGCTCGAAACCGGGCCCGACGGCAAGCTGTACATGAGTACGTATTTGAACTCGGAAGGCGCTCAGTACGATCCCGCCACGGGCAAATTCACCATATTCCCTCTAGGCCAAGCGGAAGGCATCGGTCATGTGGGCGACAAGGTATACTTCGGTTTGTATCCGAAGGCCGATATAGCCGTATACGATACGACTGCGCCGCTGTCCACGACGAAGGAGCCCGCGTCCTTGTTCCATATCGGCGAAGAACAGGACCGACCGTTCATCGTGACGGAAGGCGACGGCAAGCTGCTGCTCGGGACGATTCCCGGTTATTCGCAGACGGGCGGCGCGCTGACGATCTATGATCCCGCCGCAACGGAGGCGAGCGGCCAGCCGCAGTTCGAGGTGTTCCGCCACATTGTGCAGGATCAAAGCATTACCGGCCTGCTGTACCATAACGGCCTGATCTTCGGCTCGACGTCGATCTCCGGCGGCCTCGGAGAAGCGCCTGCCGGCGCCCGCGCCAAACTGTTCGTATGGGACATGGCGGCGAAGAAGAAGCTGTACGAGTGGGAGCCGACCATTGAGGGAATATCGAGCCTGCAGATGATCAGCGGCTTGACGCTCGGTCCGGACGGTCTGATCTGGGCGGCTGCCAATGGCGTGGTGTTCGCCTTTAATCCGGAGACGCGCGAGGTTGTAAAGTCGAGAAATATTCATCCTGATGTGACGTTATACGGCAAATGGCGTCCGGTTCATCAGCGCTTCAGCAGTGATGGGCTGCTATACTCCGATGCGGCAGGCAAGCTGGTCGTCATCGATCCGGAGACGATGGGCTGCACGCTAATCCGCGACAAGGCGAGCCTGTTCACCTTGGATCGCAACGACAATCTCTATGTGGCCGATGCAACCAGGCTGCTGCGGTATGCGCCTTTCGCAAAGCCGGAGGCTCCTGGCGGAGAACCGGAGGGTCCAAGCAAACGATACCTGGACATTAAGAATGACGGATTCGAGGATGTCAATGAAGACGGGTCGATTCCCGGCTGGACGATTACAAGCTTCCTGGAAGGCTATGCATCCGTGTCCGTAACGGATGAGAAGAGCGCTGCGGGCGGCAAAAGCGTGAAGCTCGTGGATTCAAGCGATAAATCGGCCGTCGAGCTGAAGTCCGATCCGGTGCGGGTGAAGCCGGGAAGACAATATACCGTCAGCTTTAATATGTACCTGGACGGATCCTTTCCGAATCCGGATTCGGATAAGCCGTTCAGCATGAGCCGCGCCTCCGTAGGCGTCCGCTATTATGATGCTGACGGCAAGGAGCTGAAGGTGACCGCGAGCGAGAACAACCATGTTGCCGGACCGCAGAAGAGCTGGATTCCGGTCGAAATGAATGTGATGGTTCCCGCGAATGCCGTTGAGATGCGGCTGATCGTCTTCTGCTCGCCATTGTGGGTAGCAACCGTATATTACGATGAAGTATCGGCCTATACGATTATCGATCCTTCCGAGGTGCCTGTCGTAAGCGCGGAAGCTGCAACCACGGACATTAAGGAAGGCGCTGATGCGACGCTGTCCGTGAAAGCGACGGAGCAAGCGGACATCATTGTGATGGAGGGAGACAAGGTCGTCGCGCAAGGAATCGGCGCCGGCGACACGCCGGTTACGCTGACCATTCCCGCACCTGGCGCCGGCGCGCACAATTACACCGTAACCGCCGATGTGCCGCTTGTCGCTTCGAGCGAACCGGCGGCATTGCCGACGATTCACGTACACCGCTTATCCAAGCTGGAGCTGAGCGAGGATTCGATTCACATGCAGGTCGGCGACGTCTATCAAGTCAAAGCCATTGCGGTTTACGGCCCCGTGACGGAAGACGTCTCGTCCGAGGCGATTCTCCAAGTCAAACCGGCCAAGACCGTGAACGTCGAAGGCAGCACAGTGACGGCTTTGAAGCAAGGAAACGCGAAGGTTACAGTCGCCTATGGCGGGAAGACCGAGGAATTGCGCGTAAAAGTGACTCAGAAAGGACATAAGTAAAGCAGCGAACGAAATCGGATGCGTCATAGAAGCCACGGCCGGTTACCATGATCTGAGAATGGCCGCAATGAAGGCTGACGATTCATGTCCGGTTGAGCTATCCTACGAAAGGGGGTTCCGAGGGGCGATACTGCCCCCCGGAACCCCCATTTACTATACTTAGGATTCAATCTCCGCCGTCTCTGCAAACAAATGCTTGTATTTCTCATAGTCCGCTTTCTTGCATTCCATCGTTAGCCGGGTTCCTTCCGGCTCATAGCTGGTCTCTTGGACATTCGCATTGGCGTTGAAGTAAGCGACCAAACGGCCTTCCGCGAACGGAATGGTTACCTCGCATTGCATATAATCCTGGAAGATCCGATCCTTCACCAGCTCAATCAGCTCGTCGAGCCCCGCTTCTTCCTTGACGGAGAGATACACCTCTTCTCCTTCTACCTTCGGATACCGCTCGCCAGTCAGATCGGCCTTATTGTAGGCATAAATCATCGGAATATGATCGGCGCCCAGCTCCTTCAGCGTCGTATTCGTCACTTCAATGAGCCGTTCGTACTCCGGATTGGAGTAGTCGACGACCTGAATCAATAGATCGGCTTCGGTGACTTCTTCCAGAGTGGAACGGAACGCTTTGACCAGATAATGCGGCAGCTTGCTGACGAAGCCGACCGTATCGGTAAGCAGAAACGACTTGTTATCCGGCAGCTCAATGCTGCGAACCGACGTCTCCAGCGTGGCGAAAAGCATATCCTTAGCCAACACCTGTTTGTTGGAAGCAGGCATGTAGCGATTCAGAATCGCGTTCATGACGCTGGATTTGCCAGCATTGGTATACCCGACAAGACAGACGATCGGCACGCCGGTTTTCTGCCGCTGTCTGCGCTGAACCTGACGCTGCCCAACAAGCTTCTCCAGCTCGGTCTGCAGAGCGGAGATTCTCTCCTCGATGCGCCGGCGGTCGAGCTCCAGCTTCGTTTCGCCCGTTCCTTTATTTTTCATGCCCGATCCGCCGCCTTGACGGCCGAGCGATTCACGCAAGCCGACGAGACGCGGGAGCATATATTGCAGCTGCGCGATTTCCACTTGCAGCTGAGCTTCACGCGTTCGAGCCCGCTCGGCAAATATATCGAGGATCAGAATCGTGCGATCAATAACCTTCTTCTGCAGCGCGCTCTCCAAATTGCGGATTTGCGAAGGGGACAGCTCGTCGTTGAAAATAACGGTCGATGCATCGACCCCTTCCACAAGTGCGGACAATTCCCCGATTTTTCCGGTACCCAGATAATGAGAGCTATTGATCTTGGCAGCCTTCTGGCTCAGCTCGCCGGATACCTCAATGCCGCATGCATCCGCAAGATTGCGCAGCTCCTCCATCGAGTAAGCAAAATCAGGCCGATCCTGCAGATTAACGCCGACGATAACGGCTTTATTGTTCGGTTGTTCCATATCGAAATTCCTCCTTTAGGTCGATCAACTTTAGTTAGAGTGAAGCCAAAAAAACGCACGGGCGCTATGGCCTGTGCGTTCGATTTACGAATAGAGGAAACTTGGGATCATACCCTAACGGAAGCCGCAGCTTGCCGCTTAGCGGTATAGAGGTCATGTCGGACAGCAATACAAAAGATACCTGCCTCACCTCATGGGCGAGCAGCACAATCATACGCAGCCGAATATATATTCCTTATAAAGGCAGCACGAGTCCTGTATCCTGGTTCGTCTCGTGGTGTGAAATCCTGCATATGGGTTACCTTTAATCGGACAGACCTATCCTGAGTCCTCTGCACACAGGCAGAGCCTTGGCGCTATTCAATTAGCCGCGCAAAGTTCTAACTCGGATATAATCTATCACGGTAACCCTCCGTTCCAATTTAAGTAAACCCATTCTAACATACGTTTTAGCAGGATTGCAATTCATTATAGAAGCGAGGCGATTCCCCCCGCTGCGGAACGGTCAGATCAGCGCACCTATCCAATCGCGCGGCATGAAGGATGCTAACTGTCCGAGGCGGCACGCAAGTTTCGAGAGTTTGTCGTCCGGAGCTTTGCCGAATTATCTTGGCATTAAATGTTTCATTTACGAAACAAGAGAACCCCCTGCCCGGAGAAAAGGGCGGAAGATTCTCTCGATTTGAACCTGTTTTACTTATAGTATGATGTCGTTAACGGCACGAACAGTTTACCCTGGCCTTTCAAATCGCCGTAGATGTATAGCTCGCTCACGCCTCCGATATCGACGACAATCGTCTTCAGGCCGTCGGCGACCGTCACGGATTCCTGCTTCAGGATGATGTCCTTGTCACTGTCCTTAATGACGAGCTCCTCGACATCTTCCCCGATCGCCGCCACTTGCAGATACAGCTTCTGGTATTTGCCTTTCGGGTACAGCATGAAGGAACCGCTGCGGTTGCCGGTGGCATTATTGAAGTACACGTCTTTATAGTCTTTGCCGTTGAACGTCGTCATCTGCGGATCTTTCGTCCGATACATATCCTCGAAGCCGTCCGCGATCGGCGTTCCTTCGGTTTTCTCGCCGATGGACACCGTCTTGGTCTTCGTATCGTAATCGACCGCCACGCCCAGTGCGCCGGAGACGGCTCTCACAGGCAAATACGTCGTCCCGTTATATACGATTGGCAGCGTCGGCACTCCCTTGTCATTGGTTGGCTGGAACGCCTTGCCGTTCACCGTCATCTTCAGGCTCTTATCGAAATAAGCCTTGATTTCCTGCAAGTTCGAGCCCGCGAAGGCTCCGGTCCCGGCACCAAGCATCATGCTGGCCGCCGAGATCGTTACGATCCACTTCTTCTTCACTCCGGTCAACTCCCTCTGAATTGTAAAAACTGTAAGCAGGTCCTAGTATAGTGAATAAAGCTGGCGGCAACAAGGCACGAGGAATCTATTTATCTTCCATAAATTGGTTAATCATGTGTCTAAAGAACCACTTTTACTTGATATTTAGACATTGGCTATGTTCAGCTTAACAGACAAAGGGAACACCGGACGAAGCGTAACTGAAGAGCATACCCCGTCCTATTTGGCATCTAAAAAATAAGGCCAACCCTCCGCGAGACTTGGGGTTGGCCTTTATTCGGATCCGCTCTTATTCCGCCAGATGACAAGCGACGGCGTGTCCGTCCTCCGACGTTCTAAGCTCTGGCATCTCCGATTTGCACCGTTCCACGGCGAACGGGCAGCGCGTATGGAACCGGCAGCCAAATCCACGAACTGCATCTCCCGGCGCACGTCACGCATCTGTTTGCGGTTCAGCCCCGTAATTTCCCGCCCGTCAAAATGGATCGTGCCTTCCGTCGGCTCGATCAGCCGCAGCAGAACCTTGGCGAGCGTCGATTTGCCGCAGCCGCTCTCGCCGACGACGCCGACGATTTCGCGTTTGTATAGCGTAAGGTTGACCTTATCCAGCGCGTGCACCTTCTGCTGCGCCGTGGCAAGCAGGCCGCCGTTTACCGGGTAATGCTTCGTAAGGCCGTTCGTTCTTAACAGGATGTCCGTGAAGGAGACCGCTCTGGGCATCTCAAAGCAATTCGGCTATCGCACGCCGGACGAGCCGGCTTCCGGGGAAGCCGGCTCTTAAAGGGCGTTATCGCGGACGCCATGGGGCGGATCCGATTATGCTCTGCAGGAATTCAATGCGGGGATTCATAGTTCGCAGCCTGGGGAGGGTATGTCACGTGATTAGACGAGCGCAATCAACGTTCCGCCCATCGCTCCTGTGATCACGATAACCCACGGCGGAAGCTTCCAAAAGACGAGCATCGCGAACAGAATCGAGACCAAGGCAAAATCGGCAGGAGCCAGAATCGCCGTCGTCCAGAGAGGGTCGTACAGTGCCGCCAGCAGGATGCCGACAACCGCCGCGTTGATCCCGGCCAATGCTCCCTGAACCTTTGCGCTTCTCCGCCATGAATTCCAGAACGGCAGCGCCCCCACGATCAGAAGAAACGCTGGCAGAAAAATAGCCGCCGTGGCTAGTACAGCTCCTGAAACCCCGCCCATCATCGCGCCCAAGTACCCGGCGAAGGTGAACAGCGGTCCGGGTACGGCTTGCGCCGCGCCGTATCCGGCCAAGAAATCGGCCTCGCCGACCCACCCTGTCGGCACGACTTCCCGTTCGAGAAGCGGAAGGACGACGTGTCCTCCGCCAAAAACAAGCGATCCCGACCGATAAAAGCTGTCGAATACGGCTATCCAATCCACAGCAACCATGTTCCGCAGCAGCGGCAAGAGAATGAGCAGTCCGAAGAAGACAGCCAAACATAGCACGGCAGTCCTTCGGCTAACAGGGACCGATAAACGGGACGCTTCCGGCACGGCTGTTCTTCGATATAACACCATGCCGATCATGCCCGAAGCAGCAATAAACAGGACTTGGCTGAAGGCGGTCTGCCACAACAGGGTAGCGGACGCAACCAAGATTGCGATCGTTGCCCTGCTGCGGTCGGGAGTCAGCTTCTGCCCCATGCCCAGTATGGCCTGCGCGACGATGGCCACGGCGACGATCTTAAGACCGTGAATCCATCCCGCGCCGCCTATATCGAAGCCCTGCAGCAAGAAAGCGAACAGAACCAGCGCCACAACCGACGGCAGCGTAAAACCAAGCCAAGCCGTCAGCCCGCCGAGCAGTCCGGCGCGGATAACGCCGATGCCGATGCCGACCTGACTGCTGGCAGGACCGGGCAGCAGCTGGCATAATGCGACCAGATCCGCATAGCTGCGTTCGTCCATCCACCTGCGGCGGCGTATGTATTCGTTATGAAAATAACCCAGATGCGCGATTGGGCCTCCGAATGAGGTAAGACCGAGCTTTGCCGATACCGTCAACACCTCCAGAAGAGACTGCGCTTTGCTCCGGGGCTCATGTTGGAGGTCGGCATCCTTCTTTTCCACGCGTTGTTCCCCTTCCCTTGATTAATTAGGTTCCGTCGGATACTACGACGACGAATCGACGTTCATCCATCCGTCCGTTAGGCGCCCATGCCGTCCATTCAATATAACATCTGAGAATATTTCATCTCTACCTCAATAAAGGGATTTACAGCTTCTTCATATCCGAAGGCAAAACAAACAGCCTCAGTCTGATGGAAGCTCTAACTAAGGCTGCCGTCTCTGGCATCGCTCATCGATGGTCAGTTTAACGGGGATTGCTCGACAATAGCTCCCGATCCAGGAGCGGCTTGCCGGTTTCGGCGTAACGGGCCGTGTACGATGAGGCTTGAAATGCGAAAGCGCGTCTAGGCTTGTCCGTATGATTGCCTTTGCTGTGATGAAGCGTTTCCCGATGAAAGAATACGGCGTCTCCCGGCTTCATCGGCTTGCAGGGCATGCCGTTCTCCGGTACGGCGGCACGGCGGTGCGCGCCTCCCTCATCCAGATTCGGCTGTCTCCCTAATCGGTGCGAGCGGGGAGCGATCCAAAGGCCGGCATTCTCCTGCGTAATAGCGTCCAGCGCTATGAAGCCGTTCAGCATATGACCGAGGATATGCGTGTACTGGTTATCCTGATGCCATTCCAGCCCTTTGCCGCGAGGCGGAACGACGGCGTACATGCCCATCCACAGACGCACGGCGTCGCCAAGAACCCCTTCCAACACCCCTACAACCTTAGGATCCCGGAGCATCCGGGCGGTAGCCGGATACTGCAGGCCGTGCTTGTCGTAGTGCGTGAACGGGTTGGACCTCCATTCCCCGCCGCCCGAGCCGTTCGCGAACGCTTCCTGTTCTTCATTGATCGCTTCTACGGTCTCCGGAGTAATAAAACCGGGCGCATAGAAATATCCCTCCCGGTAAAATTCCTCTACCATCTCGTCTGTAAGCACGAAGTGAGACACAGCCGCCGACATAGCAATCCCTCCTTTTGTGATTCTATTATTCGGCTGCCGCCGTCCGTTTCCTGCATAAGCGTCAATAAACCCTGCAGGAGAGTATAGAAGAAGCTAGGAACCCCTAAGTCCTCTGTAAGCTATGTAAAAAACGAGATTATTCCTCGGAAGGGCTTATCGGCCCTCCATAGGAATAACCTCGCATTGATGAAGACATACCCGCATACGAGAGAACGAATTTCCGCGGAGCAGCGCAATCAAGCCCAATCCTCGCGAGGACTGGGCTTTTTCTGCCTATTAATAAGCGTTCAACGCGACATCATCCGCAACGAGCAGCTCCGCCTGCGTGCACGCCTTAATCTCGTTGACGGTATAACCGGAAGCGATCTCGACAAGACGCAGACCGTCCGGCGTGACGTCGATAACCGCCCGATCCGTGATGATGCGGTCGACGACGCGCTTGCCCGTTAACGGCAGACTGCACGACCGCAGGATCTTGGGCTGGCCGTCTTTGTTGACATGGTCCATGACCACGATGATTCGCTTCGCGCCATGCACCAGATCCATCGCTCCGCCCATTCCCTTGACCATCTTGCCGGGAATCATCCAATTGGCCAGATCGCCCTCGCAGGATACTTCCATTCCGCCCAGAATCGCCAAATCGATATGCCCGCCCCGGATCATGCCGAACGATTCCGCGCTGTGGAAGTAGGCCGCGCCTTCGGCTGCGGTGATCGTTTCCTTGCCGGCATTGATGAGATCCGGATCGAGCTCGTCCTCCGGCGGATAGGGACCGATGCCGAGCAAGCCGTTCTCCGACTGCAGCACGACCTGCTTATCCGACGCCAAGTAATTCGCGACCAACGTCGGGATGCCGATGCCGAGGTTCACATAGAAGCCGTTCTCGATCTCACGCTCCGCCCTCCTGGCGATCCGTTCCCGAACCGATATTTTAGTATTATCCATAGCTGCAATCATCATCCTCTCCCGCTGCCCTGCCGGGCACGGCAACGTGTTACGCCCGGACCGTCCGCTTCTCGACCCGCTTCGTCTGCCGGCCGGCAATCAGCCGCTGGACATAGATGCCGGGAGTCTGGATCGTTCCCGGACTCAATGTCCCGGTTTCGACGATCTCCTCCGCCTCGGCAATCGTAATGTTGCCCGCCGCCGCCATGATCGGATTGAAATTCATCGCCGTCTTGTTGTATACGAGATTTCCCATCCGGTCCGCTTTCGCGGCGAGAATTAGGCTGAAGTCGGCCGTCAGCGACTCCTCGAGCAAATATTCCTTGCCGCCGAACACGCGCGTTTCGCGTTTGTCCGCAATCGGCGTGCCGACGCCCGCAGGCGTGTAGAAGGCCGGAATGCCTGCGCCGCCTGCGCGGATTTTCTCGGCCAGCGTGCCTTGCGGAATGAGCTTCACTGTAATTTCACCCGACAGCGCCTGCCTCTCGAACTCTTTATTCTCGCCTACGTAGGAGGCGATGATGGTACGAATCTGCTTGTTTCGCAGCAGGAGCCCCAGGCCGAAGTCATCCACGCCGCAGTTGTTGGATATGATCGTCAAATCCTTGACGCCCTTCTCCACAAGCGCCGCGATCAAATTCTCCGGAATGCCGACCAGACCGAAGCCGCCGACCATCAACGTCGCTCCGTCCTGAATATCCGCAATCGCATCCGCGTAAGAAGCTGCTATCGTCTTCACTGTCCATCCCTCTCCTTCTTCAGCCGGCATTCGGCCGCTCGACGATTGTCGCGACGCCCTGCCCGCCGCCAATGCAGAGCGCAGCCAGGCCGTAACGCGTCCTGCGGCGGTTCATTTCATGCAGCAGCGTTACCAGAATGCGCGCACCGCTGGCGCCGATCGGATGGCCGAGCGCAATGGCTCCGCCATTGACGTTCAGCACATCCTGGTCGAGCTGCAATTCCTGCGCGACCGCGAGCGATTGCGCCGCGAATGCCTCATTCGCTTCCACAAGCCCCATATCCGCGATCGTCAAGCCGGTTTTGACAAGCGCCTGACGAACGGCCGGGACAGGCCCGATGCCCATGACGGCCGGGTCTACGCCGGCAGAAGCGTTGGCGCGGATGACCGCCAGCGGGGTAAGCCCATGCTCCCGCGCTTTCCGGGCACTCATCAGCACCATCGCGGCTGCGCCATCGTTAATGCCCGAGGCGTTGCCCGCCGTCACATGGCCGTCACGCTTAAACGCCGGACGCAGCTTGGCTAGGTCCGCGAGCGATGTATCGCGCGGATACTCATCCGTATCCACGACGAGCGTGCCGCCTTTGCGCTGCGGAATCTCCACGGGCACCGTCTCGTCCGCAAAGCGCTTGTCCGCCATCGCTGCCGCCGCCTTCCGCTGGCTCTCCAGCGCGAAGCGGTCGAGCTCCTCGCGGCTCAGCGAGTACCGGTCGCACAAATTTTCGGCTGTCACGCCCATATGGTAATCGTTCGCGGCGCACCACAATCCGTCGCGGATCATGCTGTCCACGAGCGGATGATCGCCCATTCGCAAGCCGCCCCGCGCACCCTTCACGAGGTACGGAGCTTGGCTCATGTTCTCCATCCCGCCGGCGACGGCGACCTCGCTCTCCCCTGCGAGGATCGACTGCGCCGCCAAGTGCACCGCCTTCAAGCCGGAGCCGCATACCATATTGACCGTTAGCGCCGGCGTTTCTTGCGGCAAGCCTGCCGCAAGAGACGCCTGGCGCGCCGGATTCTGGCCAAGTCCCGCCTGCAGGACGTTGCCCATGATGACTTCATCGACGTCCGCGGCGTCAAGACCGGCCCGCTTCACCGATTCCCGGATCACCAGGGCGCCCAGCTCAACGGCGCCCACATCCTTCAACGCTCCCTGAAAACTGCCGATCGGCGTCCGTACGGCACTGACTATGACAACATTCCGCTCGTTCCTATCCATTATAAATCCACTTTCTTGGTCTCAGGCCCGAGCAGTGCGCCAATCGTAATGAACAAGCCGCCGATGACCAGAATGACAATCGGTGTAAATTCGTAAGGCATGAAATTCTTCAGGCCGAGCATGAAGAACGGCGTCAAGGCCGGTATGACCAGCGCCAGGCTGTAACCGATCCCGTAGCCCGAAGCGCGCACGCCGGTGCTGAAGCGCTCGGAAATATACGACGTCAGAACGCCGAATACCGGAATCGCCAAACAGTTCACAAGCACAACGAGCACGATCAGCTTCGTCGTATTCTGATAGCCGCCGTTCAGCAGCATGTAATAAAAGATCGGAGACAGGGTGAAGCTCAGAATGCCGAAGATGAGCAGGACCGTTTTGCGTCCGATTTTTTGGCTGATGGCACCGGCGAAGATAAACAGGAAGAACATGATGACGTTGGTCACAAGCTGAGCGTTCGTCGAATCGACACTGTTGACGTTAAGATATTTGAGAATGCCGGGCAATGACGAGACAATCGCGTTCGTGACGAACCATACCCCGCTCATGACGAGGAATACTTGGCCCAGCAGGGACAGGTTCTTTTTGCTGAACAAATCCTTGATCGGATTCTCCGCCTTCTTCGATCCTTCCCATACTTTCGATTCTTCGACATTCCGATACGTATAGACGAACAGGATAAAGCTCAGCAGCGCGCCGATAAGGAAGGGAATGCGCCAGCCCCATACCGCATAGAGGGACGTTGCGTCGCCCGCCGGGAACAGCTGCAGCGTGCCGAGCGTCGCGAGCGATACGACAATCGTTCCGGTTGGGAATCCCGCATTAATGAGGCCACCGTACATGCCGCGCTTATTCTTGGGGGCATATTCCATGGCCAGCGGATTCGCGGACGTATATTCGCCGCCCATGAAGATCCCCGAGATCAGCCGAAGAGCGGCCAGCAGCAGCACGCCGCCGAGTCCCAGCGTCGCGTATCCCGGCAAACAGGCGATGAGCAGCGTCGTGACGCCGATGCCCATAATCGAGATGAGCGTCGTCTTTCGGCGGCCGATCTTGTCCCCGGCATAGCCGAAGATGAACGATCCGATCGGACGACCGATCAGGGACAGCACGAAAATCAAATAATAAAGCGTTGTGGACAGCGTCGGCGACATATCCGCAGGCTGGAAATAGATCATCGCCGGCGCAAGCGCTATAATAGGCAGGTACACGTCGATCATATCGACCGAGAAACCGAAGTATGCCGCGATTAAGGCCTTCTTGCCCTGGCCGTTCTTGTTGGAGCTTTCTGCAGCAGCTGCCGAAATGGTGCTTGTGCTCATCTAAGATTCCTCCGTATCTTCGAGTTCTATGGTACTTTTCGTCCGGACGACAGCATCGAGAGCTTGTTTAAAGAATGCCACGTCGGACGACCATACGATGTAAGGAATATGCTGTTGAAGCGCAAACTTATATTGCGCCGCATTCGTGACGGCAATGCCCGGTATCTTCCCCGTCTGCCGGCAGGCATCCAATATCGATTGGACAGGTCCGGCCAGCTCGCCTCCGATATAATCAGTCCCAGCAATCCCTAAGCAGACGCTTAAGTCGAGCGGTCCGATGAACACGACATCCAGTCCTTCAACGGCGCATAACTCATCGATTCTCTCGTAAGCGTTTACAGTTTCGACGTGAACGATAACCGTACTTGCTTCATTCTGATCCGCCATATAGGTGTCCGGCGTGTGGCCGAATCCTGCGGCGCGGTGCGCATAGGTGAGTCCCCGCGAGCCGTGAGGCGGATATTTGGCCTTGTCGACAATTTCCCGCACCTCGTCCGCCGAGTAGACTTGCGGAACCTGAACGCCAGCGGCCCCGAGGTCGAGTGCCCGCAGAATGGACATCCTGCTGGCATCCGGAACACGGATGATGCTGCTCATGCCGTGCAAATCGGCAATCCGCACCATCCGCTCCGCCTGTCCAAAGTCAAGCGTCGTATGCTCCATATCGATCACGATGAAGTCGAAGCCGGCGTACCCGAGCAATTCGATGGTTTCCGCCGAGTCGATCTTGACGAACGTCCCGACTTGGGGCTTGCCGGCCAGACGCTTCTTGAACCGATTAGGACGCATATTCATCCCTCTTCGGCGTGAACACATCCAGGTTATAGACCGGCTCGTCGCCTACCACTTCCGCATAATGCGTTACATTCGGCGGCACGGCGAGCAGCCCGCCCGCTTCCAGCAATACGGACTCCTCACCGATGTGGAATTTCACTTTGCCGCTTAGAATATAAACGATTTGCTCATACGCGTGACTATGCGGCTTCGGCTCGTGTCCGGGCTGCAGCACGTGAAGAGCGAGCGTCGCGCCTTCTCCACTGAACGCCTTGCGCGTTACGCCTTCACGGACGAGAACCTCCTGCAGCGTATTCCAGTTGGCAGCTTTCATACTCATGTTGATATCCTCCTCTGTTGTCCATTATCCTTCCGCCAAGAAGGTCGTGTTCCTGACCGTCATGAACTTGATTTCATCCTTCGAAAAGCCGTTGTTGTACAAATTGGTGACGAAGGTGATTAACCCTTCATCGGGATACGGATTGCTCGTCTGACCCAGATCGCTGGAGAGGATGCAATTCTCCGGCCCGACGAACCGAATCGTCTCGTATAGCGCATCCCAGTCGATGCCGTAATGCGGCGTAATGACGCCGAAGCACTGCTCCATATAAGCGCCGAGCCCGGCCAGTTCCTTCTGCTCCTCCTTTGAGAGATTGACCGAAGAGAATGTCGGATGCGTTACGACGACCTTCCGCAAGCCCTGCTGCTTCGCTTCGGAAACGAGCGCATAGATCTCTTCCTTGCCCAGATGCCCGGTAGCGAGAATAAGGTCGTTCTTCGCGGCGATATCGAGCACCTCTCGCACATTCTGTTTCAGCTTCCCGTCTTCCAGAATCGTGATGCCCGCCTGCACCTTGCCCTGCTTGCTGAGCTCGAATTGCACCTTCGCCCAGGGCGGCAATTCTTCATAGCTCGTCTGATTGAACATGTATTCCATTTCGTTGGCCGCATCGAACGTGGGCATCCATATGATTTTCGCCCCGACCCGCGCAGCCATCTCCACCGCGACCGGATTGATGCCGCCCACCGTATGGTTGAGGCACAGCGCGCCGATTGGATTGAGATCGGGATACACTTTCTTAACGATCCTCGCGCGCTCCCCCGTGCAGAAGTAGTGGGATTTTATGCCGAAGCCTTTCATCCCGATTTTCTGTATACGTTCCGCCATGTCCAGATCGTCCAGCTTCCGCGGGCTTACGTCCGGTCCTGTGTGTACGTGCAGATCATACGCGCCTTCCAGCAGTTCTTGCATCGCTTTCTCCTCGCCTTCTGTCGATTCTTAGGTAGATCAGGCCGTCAAATAGGTGTAATTAGATATCATAATTCATAAATCATATATCTTTTAGTTCATAATCATATATTAAAAGTATTGATGAAAGAAATCAATAGAAAATGAAAACGTTTTACACTTGAAAATACTAGAAAATATACTATGCGTGTGTTTATGATGTACAATTTCATAAAAATCATATATGATAAAGTATTAATAGTTCCCCTTTTGGGATTATCAAGGTAAATTCCTTTTGGAGGTTATATATGAAGTCGATTGATCAACATAAAGGCAATACGAAGTCCGATCTTGTTTATGATTTCATCAAAGAGCAGATCATAACGGGTGTGTATAAGCCTGATGAGCGGATCATTATCCGCGATGTTGCGCGGCAGCTCGGAGTTAGCGACATTCCCGTCCGGGAAGGAATCAAACGCCTGGTGGCCGATGGTCTTCTCGAAACGAAATCGCACAGCGGAGCTCGCGTCGCTCCGGTCAACACCGATACGCTGGAAGAAATCTTCCTTATTCGAATCGAGCTGGAAACCCTCTCGACGCGATTGGCCGCGAAGGCCGCTTCTCCGGAGGAAATCGATTCGCTGGAGCGGCTGGTCGACCAAATGGATGAGAGTATAAACAAACAAGACCTGAACGCGTATTCCCTCAGCAACCGAGCGTTCCACCAACAGCTCTATCGTGCCTCGCATGCCCAGGTCTTAATCGACATGGTCGAGAACCTGTTCCTGCGCAGCGAGAATTCCAAGATGGTGTTCCACTATGACCCGGACCGCCTGCGCCAATCCAATGAGGAGCATCGCGCGATTGTGGAAGCGATCCGCGATCGCGACGAGGAGAAGGCCGCGCGAATTATCCGTTCCCAGAAAGAAACCGGGTTCAAAGTCGTGCTGAACGCGCTGCGGATCTCCAGGATGCTGCAAGGCGGCGAGACGAAGAGCTGAGAATCGGGCTCGGAAGAGCCCTCCCTTTTTAGCCATCTAACCACAAAGGCACCCTTAGGAGCACAATCGGCGCCCCCCATGACGGCCCGATTGACTTCTTAAGGGTGCTTTCTTTTTGAAGTTAATCATCTATTAACAAACCGGATGTATACTGGATCTAGAACAGCACACCATATCTTCATCAAAGAAAGGAGTCCGGCCTATGGGAATCCATACGTATTTTCAATCGCTTAACGATTTAGAACGCATCATCCGTTGCCCGGGCAAATTCAAGTTTGAAGAGCACAGCGTATCCGCCCACTCCTGGAAGGTTGTTCAATACGCCAAGACGCTTGCGGATATCGAAGAAAGCAAAGGCGTTACCGTAGACTGGAAGAAGCTGTATGAAATCACAAGCAGCCATGATTACGGGGAGATTTTTATCGGCGATATCAAGACGCCCGTGAAGCACTATTCGATGGAGCTTCGGTCCATGCTGCAGCAGGTGGAAGAAGGCATGATCGCTCATTTCATCGACGAGCATATTCCCGAGGAATTTAAGCCCATCTTCCGCAGACAGCTGCGCGAAGGCAAGGACGAATCCGTGGAAGGGCTGATCCTGGAGGTTGCCGATAAGCTGGATCAGATCTACGAGGCCTTTACCGAGCTGAAGCGAGGCAATACGGAGAAAGAATTTATCGTCATGTACCGGAATGCGCTGATCAAGATTAAAGCCATTAAGCTTCACTGCGTTAATTATTTCCTGGAAAATATTTTACCCGATATGGTTAACGAAGGCTCGACATCCTCGATCGATATCGTCCAAATTACGAACGAAGCTTTAGCCTCCTAAATCGTTCACTCTATTAACCCCAGCCTTACTACTGGCCCTCCCCCTGCGTTGGTCATCCCCTTTTTCAACAAAACCTTCACGACCGCTTCTCAATATTTTTTGAATAATGATTCTCTCTGTATTTCATAAGAAAAAAGAAGCCTTGAGGGTCAAGGCTTCTTTTTAATGTTTCTCTTTCAATTGTTCCAGCTGTCTTAATAAAACTGCAGCGGCTTTGTGACGTTACATACTATTTAACTATTATGGGGGGATTATCGAGATTCCATTTTTTATAAGGTTAGTCATAGAAGCCGCCTTGCTTAACGCAGTCAATTCTTCTTTTAGCGGCAGCTCCAATTGTTTCAATTCGGGTCTGGATGCAGCTAATTCAAGCAGCTCCAAACGCAGCAACCAGTCCTTGGGATAAGAACGGCGAAGTTCATTATGAATGTCACAGAGCTCTTGAATGCATTCATCCGTGAAGGTGTTCTTCTCTCTTATTGCCGCAGCCTTCCGATATAGAATTTCCAACTCGGATAAAGGAGAAGGCGGCTCTTTTTTCATAGACTCGGCTTGCTCATGGGCTGCACGAAAGTAAGAAGCAGGGTCGGCTGCACCAGGATATGCCGAGACGATACGCGATCCGACCGCCATATCATATGTGCCCCATTCCTTCTTGAACAGCTCGTTTCCATCCAACGTCACTGTACAATCCTCGAATGATATTAAAATTACGTGATGATTGTTTCTTATGATGCCCGTAATCCGCCCCGAAACGCTTATACCGCTTGCGAACAAGATGTCCACGAAGTTTCCTGCAACCATGCCCAGCTGTTCAAGAGCTTGATCATCGCACGCTTCTAATGCAATATCGCCTTGCAGCATACCGATCGGAGTGCCGAACCCTTTGCTGTGATCGTCCTTCCCGTGTCCTTCTAATGGTTGGTTATGAACCGCAAGAGCCGTTTCACCCTTCGTGTTCACATAGATCGCTTCACCGTTCTGATCCTTTACAAGTGCCTGGACTTTACCCGTTACGCTGATGCCGGAATTGAATTCGAAGGTGGCAATATTCCCCGAGCGCAGCGCTTTCTCTAAACTTTCCGTTCCGCCAACACGGAATGCCATCGTATTCGCCAAAGCTTCTACGCCTTCCATTAATTCGTCAAAGCTCTTGCAAACAAATAGTTGAGATTGCATCTCTGTCACGAGTTTAGGGCTCTCTATGCACGCTTCGACGGAGTACGGCAATTTCTTGACCGCATCCGTAAAGCAATGCTTGCTTTCGCCAACGGAAGACAATAAACCGGCGCCGTAAATTTTCGGATCAGTCATGTCCCCTATCAGTCCATATTCAACCGTAGCCCAGAACAAACGAGAAACTTTCTCTGCTTCCGACAACCCGATGACCGCATTTTGTTTTTCCTCAACTACCTTTTGGGCGGCCGCTTTTTCTTCAGCCGTTGATTTGGGATCCTCCATGACGATCGTTAATTGCCGAAGCGCCTCGAAGGCTTCACTCCTTTCCTTCATGGAAAAAGCTTTTGTGCCGATCGAGCCGATTTTCTGCACATACGATCGATATTCCGGATCGAACAAGATGGGCGCATGCCCTGCCGCTTCATGAATAATATCCGGGGCAGGCGTGTATTCAATGTTCGTTATTTTTCTGATTTCTGCCGCGATAGGTAAAATTCCGCCCGCCAGCAGTTCATAAAATACAGAGCCTGGGATAAGTCCATTTACGATAATCGCGCCCCAGCCAATTTTCGAAAGGCACTCATTCATCTCGGACACGCGAGGTATTTTCTCCGTTTCAATACCTGACCGCAGCAGTCCGTCAACAAAAGCGGAGTGGGCTTTATCATGTAAGGCATGACGATTCTGACGCATGACATAACGCCACACGGCATGATTAATAGGTGTGTAACGGTCATAATGCTGCTCTGCTGCATATGGCTTCAAATGAGATGGAATGATTTTCATTTCATCAACTCCATTTGCTTATTGCCTATTCATGGTTGAATCCAACTGTATGGATAGTGTTGATCTTCAAGCTGCTCCGCCCCTTTCGCCACACGCAATGGACGGAACGTATCGATCATAACCGCCAATTCAAGCGTCTCCTTCTGACCTATGCCGGCTTCAATCTTACCCGGATGCGGACCGTGGGGAATCCCATTGGGATGCAGCGTAATAGAGCCTTCCGTGACGCCTTTGCGGCTCATGAAATTGCCTTTCACATAATAGAGCACCTCATCGCTGTCCACATTGCTGTGAAAATAAGGAGTCGGTATCGCGTCAGGATGATAATCAAATAATCTCGGAACGAATGAGCAGACGACGAAGTTATGCCCTTCGAAGGTTTGGTGGATGGGCGGCGGCATGTGAATGCGTCCCGTAATCGGTTCGAAATCCGCAATATTGAAAATATACGGATACAGATAGCCGTCCCAGCCTACGACATTCAACGGGTGATGACGATAGAAGTGAGCGTGCAAATAACCTCTACTTCTCGTTCGAACCTCGTATTCACCGGTGTCCGTATAGGTTTCCAGCTTTTCGGGGAGCCGGATATCCCTTTCACAAAACGGACTGTGCTCAAGCAGCTGTCCATGTTCGTTTCGGTAACGTTTCGGCGTGGTGATCCAGCTTCTCGTTTCCAGGTTCAACAACTTGGAATCTCCCGGATCCGGAACGACCCGGTAAATCGTGCCCGTCGGAATCACGATGTAATCCCCTGGCCGATAGCTGAGCGTGCCGAAGATCGACTCTACCTTCCCGGTTCCCAGATGAACGAACAATAATTCGTCTCCGTCTGCGTTACGGTAGTAATAGGTCATGGCTTTCGTCGGATTCGATATGGAAATCATGACGTCTTCATTCCCGAGAATATAGCGTCTTCCGCCGACGGCATCGCCTTTGTCTCGATATTGTCCGGATAAGAAGTGCCGGTGTCGCAATGCTCCTTGTTCTTCAAACCCAACGTGGCACGACGCATAGATTTCGGCCTTCACGATTTCCGTTGGAGCGGTATGATGATACAGAATGGATTGAATGCCGGAAAAGCCTTTTGTCCCCATAACCTGTTCCCGGTACAGCGTGCCGTCGCTCTTCCTGAATTGCGTATGTCTTTTCCTCGGTATCTCGCCCATACGATGATAAAAGGGCATCCTGCCCGCCTCCTCTTCAAGTTAATCGGAGTGCCGGCAATACCCGCCCGGTCACCTCTCCGAAACCGACCTTGTATCCGTCGCCTTGGCACCAGCCGGTCATGGTTAATCGGTCTCCATCCGCCAGCCATACCCGCTCCTCTCCATTGCTCATTCGTAACGGCTCCATACCGCGCCACGTCAATTCCAGCATGCATCCCCGCGATTCCTTATCAGGACCGCTAATCGTTCCGGAAGCGAGCAAATCCCCAGGCTGCAGATTGCAGCCGCCCACCGTATGATGCGCGATTTGCTGCGCGATCGTCCAATACAAATTACTGTAGTTGCTTGCCGCAATCCGTTCCTGCCGCTCCAAGTCTTCGCTTTGCAAATAAACTTCCAATTGAATATCGAAGGAGCCCAATTTCTTCTGGCGCAAATACGGCAGCGGATCCGGCTCCTGCTTCGGAGCAGGAACGCGGAACGGCGCAAGCGCTTCAAGAGGCACGACCCATGGCGATAGGGATGTAGCGAAATTTTTACCCAGAAAGGGGCCGAGCGGCTGGTACTCCCAAGCCTGGATATCCCGAGCGCTCCAGTCATTGACGAGCACAAGTCCAAAAATATGATCTTCGGCTTCTTCAATCGGAATGGGCATGCCTTGTTCATTGCCGGTTCCAATCAGCCAGCCCATCTCCAATTCGAAATCCAGCTGACGGCTTGGTCCGAAGACAGGCACGGCTGAATCAAGGGGCTTCATCTGTCCATGCGGACGACGCACTTCCGTACCGCTGATCACAACGGAGCTCGCTCTGCCGTGATAACCGACAGGAAGATGGAGCCAATTCGGCATAAGCGCATTTTCCTTGCCGCGAAACATGATGCCTACATGGGTTGCATGCGCTTTGGATGCGTAGAAATCCGTATAATCGCCAATCTCAGCCGGCAGCAGCATCTCGACTTCGCTTTGAAGATGCAGCGCGGCGGTCCGCAGCTTTTCGTTATCCCGCAAAGTCGGTTCTTCCGCATCCAGCAGCCGCCCGATGGCTGAACGAAGCTCGCTCCAGACCGGACGGCCCATAGCCATGAACGCATTCAACGAAGGCCTTGCAAAGACGGCTTTGCCGCTCACGGCCGTCTTGTCGAAGCAGCCCGCTCGATCTAACGCCGCCAGATCCAGCACATAATTCCCGATCGCAACGCCGATACGCGGAAGACCGCCTTGGCGCGGACGGAATACGCCATAAGGCAGGTTCTGTATAGGAAAATGCGAATCCGGCTCCACTTCAATAAAAGAACGCGCCATATGATTAACTCCTCTGACCCAGTTTATGAAGCTCCCGCATCTCATCGCGCGGTTCGTCGAAGCTGCAGCTCCCGTAGGCGCTTAAAGCGGCTTTGCGACAAGACCGGATTTCCGCAGATGTCATGGAAAGGCTCCTCCAGCGTATGCCTTCGCCTGTAAAGTTGAAATTGTCCGGATTCTCATCTTCAATAATTTCCGCAATGCTCTTACTATCAAGCTTATGAGCGTGAGCCAGCATTCCTGCAAAAAAGACGTTGAGAAACCCATGCATCTTCGCGTTCACTTCATAACGGTACATGCGGACGGGATGATGCAGTCCTGCCGTAAATTTCATCGGGATATTTCTGTCTCTGCATGCTTCCAGAACAATCGCGATCTGGGACGGAGCAGGATATGCATCGGCCGTAACGCCGCCAGTTCTTAGCTTCATGCCAATCTTCGCCTCGCTGACAGAGTTGTGCGCCGCGATATGATCAAGGGCCTCAAGCAGATTTGATTGCCAACGTGAATCTAGCGCATACGTCAGTTCGCAGAATGTCCGCAATCCGGCTTTAGATGTCTCCCTTCCGATCGCATCCAGAAGATGAGCCCCAATCGGAACCGGCGGCAGCGGCCATTCGAGCGTATCGATCCCGACCGCTTTTTGATATTGATTCCTGAACGTTTGAATCCGGTCCAAACTCCCAGTCAGCAGCTCCGAACATTCCTCCTTGCTGCGGCTTCGATTCCCGACGATCGACAGCAACAAAGGATGATCTTCCGAGAACATAGCCTTGTAGGATGCCAACTCACCGAGGCGCGAGACAGGAACAACGAATCGGCCTAACATCCAGCTGTCTTGATCATGGCCGTATCGATTGTAATTTTGGATAGCCGCTTCAAGGGGCAGCTCGGCCGGAGGGAACAGCCCTGCGTAATCGATGAGCCTCTCCATGAAAAACCGTACGCTGGGATCCATCATAACGCCTCCCCGGTTAAAGATTGCCTCTGCGAGCTTGTTCTCTTTCGATCGATTCAAACAAAGCTTTGAAGTTGCCTTCGCCGAATCCTCGAGATCCTTTGCGTTGAATGATTTCAAAGAAGAGGGTAGGACGGTCAACGATAGGCTTGGTGAAAATTTGCAGCAAATAGCCATCTTCATCGCGGTCTACCAGTATTTTATTCTCGCGAAGCCTCTGGATATCTTCATCAATGGAGCCTACCCGCTCGGAAAGCACGTCATAGTAGGCATCAGGGGTATTCAGGAATTGCACGCCATTGTCATGAAGTTTTTTTACCGTGGCCACAATATCGTTCGTCAGAATCGCAACATGCTGAACGCCCGCGCCATTATAGTAATCCAGGTACTCTTCAATCTGCGATTTGCGTTTGCCGGTTGCAGGCTCGTTGAGAGGAAACTTGATCCTGCCGCCGTTATGCATCACTTTCGACATGAGCGCCGAGTACTCCGTGCTGATGTCCTTATCGTCGAAGTGCATCATTTGCGTAAAGCCCATGACGGTCTCATAGTAGGCGACCCACTCTTCCATCTCGTTCACGTTCCCGACAACATGATCGATCCCGATCAGACCCGCATCCTCATCAGGCACCGCATGATTGACCGGCTTGTAGCCAGGCATAAACACGCCGTTATAATCTTTTCGTTCAACAAGCGTATGGACCGTATCGCCATAAGTTCCGATAATCGCTTTCTTCAGCGTGCCGTTCTCATCGGTTAAAACCTGAGGCTCCTGGATTGGGATAGCCCCTCTCGCAACCGCCTCCATGTAGGCCTTTTCAACATCCTCCACACGAAGCGCAATGTCTTTCGCCCCATCGCCATGCTTCTTCACAAAATCGCTGATCGGATGATCTTCTCGAAGAGAACCGGTAACGACGAATCGGGTCTTCCTCTGTTCCATCACATAGGAAACTTTATCCCGCTGTCCGGTTTCCAGCCCTGCATAAGCGACAACTTGAAATCCGAAAGCTCTGCTGAGGAAATAACTCGTCTGCTTTGCATTTCCAACATAATATTCAACATAGTCATAATCTTGGATCGGGAAGAAATCGCGCTCCGGCTCATGAAGCTCTTTTTTCATGCTGCAGCCCCCTTGGAATGGAATTCCTCGTATATTCTATTCAGACAATCCGGCAAAAGCGTCCGGCATCGCATGCATGAATCGACTCTTTTTTCGCTTTGGGCTGCATTTGGAGTCATTAAAAAAGCAAAAACCCGCTCAATGAGCGGGTTTTTCCTAAGTTTACCTATTAATAAGCGTTCCACAGCAAGCGCCTTCGCAAGACGGCCGAAAATATACTGTATAGAGCAGCACATAACAATTCATCAACGAAAGAAATCCGGCCTTTGGGAATTCATTCTCGGTCGGGCGCGATCTCGCGCGGACTGGCCGTATGGAGCAGCACTCCTCTTGCGGACCGATCGCGAAGGTCATGTACCGGGCTGAAGATGAAACGGCCTGGGCCAACAAAGCGGAGCTGCCTTTTCGAAGGCGGCTCCGCTTGTCGTTCCGGCGATTACAGGCATTTCACGGACTTGATCTCGAAAGGCCTGAAATCCAGGCGAATGAATCCGTCGTTCACGTCCAGCGGCTCCAGCTCGTCCTCGAGCAGGTTGACCGCATACGCCTTCGCGGTGCCTTCCGGCAAGCGGAAGCACACCGATTCCCGGCCTCCGGACGATTCGTAGAAGCGGAGAATCGTGCCGGCTTCGCCGGACTCCGGCGCTTTGACCGTATCGAGAACGACGTGGCGGCTATCCAGCCGCAGCAAGGAACGTACGGGCGGCAGAAGCTCTCCGCGGGCGTCTCCCGCGGCCGCCGCCTCATCGACCCGGATGACCGTCGCGGGATGATTCAATTCGGCCGCGCGGCGGACGACGTGCGCTTCGCGCCATCCCCCCTCGTGCGGATAGACCGCGTACGTGAAAGCGTGCTCGCCCTGATCAGCCGTATGATCCGGCCATTTCGGCGCGCGCAAGAGCGACAGGCGCATGACGCCGTCCTTGATATCGTAGCCGTATTTGCAATCGTTCAGCAGGCTGATCCCGTAGCCGCCTTCGGAGACGTCCGCCCACCGGTGGCCGCACACCTCGTATTGCGCCTGCTCCCAACTCGTGTTCGAATGGGCCGGCCGCTCCAGGGCGCCGAACGGGATCTCGTAGGTCGCTTTATCGGATACGATATCGACGGGGAAGGCAACCTTCAGCAGCTTATGCGACTCGTTCCACTGCACGCGGGTGTTGAAATCGACGCGGGCCTGATCATGATGCAAAACGATGTCCTGGCTGATCAGAGAGTCGTTCAATCGCCATTGGAACCGGAGCACGTCTGCGGTCTTCCCGGAAGCGACGATCTCTTTCTTCACCGGCCGAATCGAGCCGGCCCGCTGTTCGGCGAACCGGGGATCGATGTCCCAGGCGTCCCAGGAAAGCGGCTTGTCATGGAAAAGCTGCAGTTCATTGGCCTTGGCCCCGGCCGGCAGCAGCTCGCGACCGGCCGCCTTGTCCAGCCAGCGCACGATCTCTCCCTCCGGATTGAATTCCAGCCGGTAACGCTTGGTCTCCCACTCGAAGGATGCATCGGGCGGGATGATTCGAACGGCGGGCGCAGGGACCGATTCGGCGGCAGGCATGATCCATATCGTCGTGTAGCCGAAAGCGGGTATCGACGGAACCGTAACCATCATCAGATGCCGGCCCCGGCCCCTCTCATCGCGGCGGATATCGCATGGCAGGCGCTCTCCCCGGTCATCGTAAGCCTCCGCCCCGGCAAGCTCCTCGTCCCATTCGATCGCAACCGTCTCGTCCCGCTCCCAGCCGAGACTGTTGAATACGAGGTAAGGCGTTCCTTCGCCGGGAGCGCGGGTCCCGCCGGTAGCGATCCGGGCGGCGAGCGCCTGAAGCGACTGCCCCAGGCTCGTCTCCCCAAGGCGAAACACTTGCTCATATTCGCTTGCGGACGTTTCGTACGTCTCGGGAATCGCCGTCCCCGGAATGATGTCATGGAACTGATTGAGCAGCATCAGTTTCCACCCTGCGAGGAGCGCCTCCCGGCCTTGGCGGCCAGAGGCGTTGCGTCCGTCCGTGCCGGAAGCCAGACGTTCCCATACTTCGGCCTCCCGGTACAAGACCTCCGCTTTCCGGTTGCTGCGCTTATTGCGCGCGTGCGTGGTGTATGTCCCCCGATGCAGCTCCAAATACAAGTCGCCGCGCCACTGCGGCAGCGTGTCCGCGACCTTCCCGGCTTCCGCGAAGAACGCGGCAGCCGTGCTGAACCGGCCGGCCGGCAGATCCGGCATGAGCGGCGACCGGCGGATGAACTCGATCATCTCGCGGGTTACCCCTCCGCCTCCGTCGCCATGCCCGTACAGCAGCATCTGCTCGTCCAGCTTGTCCTTCTGCCGGAACGACTCCCAATGCTCCCGGATGTCGCGCGGCTTCGTATGCTCGTTCAGGCCGTGGTTAAGATAAGAAACGACGGAGGTGCCGTCGATCCCCACCCAGCGGAACAAATCGTACGGGAAACGGTTCGTGTCGTTCCAGTTCAGCTTCGTCGTCATGAAATAGTCGACGCCGGCCAGCTTGAGCAGCTGCGGAAGCGAAGCGCAGTAGCCGAACGTATCCGGCAGCCACTCGATCCGCGAAGTCATTCCGAACTCCTCGCGGTAGAAGCGCTGCCCGTACAGGATTTGGCGCACGAGGGACTCGCCGCTCGGAATGTTGAGGTCCGGCTCCACCCACATGCCCCCGACTAGCTCCCAGCGCCCTTCCGCGACGCGTACTTTGATCTTCGCGTACAAGTCCGGATCGTGTTCCTTCGCGAAGGCATATAAGAGCGGCTGGCTCTGGGAATAGACGAAATCCGGGTATTCCTCCATCAGGGTTAGGGTCGTCGAGAACGTGCGGCTCACCTTGCGGACGGTCTCCCGCACGGGCCACAGCCACGCCACGTCGATATGCGACTGGCCGACCATGTGCATCAAGCCGTTCGCGCGAGGGTCAGCCGGCATGAACGCTTTGACCCTGTCAGCCAGCTTCGTCTCCAGCGAACCGAGCCACTCCTCGTCGTTCAGCCGGGTCTCCGGATTCCGCTCCACCTCGTCCATCGTTTCGAGCAGGACGGCGCTCATCCGGGACCGCCTGACGTCGTGTTCGGGCAGCGGCAGCATCGCTTCGTGCACGGCCGCCACGCTGTAGAGCAAGCTCTGGAGCGGCCCGTTGACGCGGACGAGCCTGATCCGCAGGTTCCGTATAGGCGGTTGGATCGTCGACTGGTTATTCAGGGGATCGACCGGCTCGGGAATCGGGTCGTAGAGCTCGATCTCGAGCAGCGGCTCGAATCCGGTCCTGAGCGGGTCGAGCGGCACGAACGAATGGTTATTGTCGATGCCGTGATAGGACGCCCCGTTCACCCGCAGCAGCCCCTCGCCTCCGCCTTCCGTGATCAACCCGACGCCGGACCCCGCCCATTCCCGCGGAATGTCGATCCGCTTGGTCAGGAAATAAGTGACGCCGTGCCTGGCGTCCAGCTGAATCGTCTCTCCCGCCTCGCTCGGCGCCCGTTCTCCCCGAGCCGTCTCGTATTGGTACTCGCCGGGGAGCACGTACCGCGCCTTGCGCATCGCAAAGTCGCCGATCGGCAGCTCGGAGAGCCATTGTTTATGCGATAAATGTTTGATGAAGCGAATGATTCGAACCATCTTCTCACACCTCGTTCCCGACAAATAGAGGCACCCAGGCGGTGTCCTCGGAATGGCGTCCCACCAGGATGCGGAACTCGCCTTCTTCGACGACCGGCCGCAGTTCGCGGTCGATCAGCTGCAGCTGCTCCGCTCCGATCGTGAACGTGACCGTGCGCCTCTCGCCCGGCTCGAGCGCGATCTTGCGGAATCCCTTCAGCTCCTTCTCCGGCCGGGTAACGGAGCTGACCCGGTCGGATACGTAAAGCTGTACCACTTCCGCGCCGGCAACGGCGCCCGTATTGGTGACGTCGACCGAGACGACGGCTTCCCCGTCCGGCGCGATCCGATCCGGAGATACGGTCAGCCCGCCGTATTCGAACGACGTATAGCTTAATCCGAAGCCGAACGGATACTGCGGCTTGCTGTCGGTCTCCAAGTACCGCTTCCCGCGGCTTCGCTTGCCGTTATAATAAACCGGGAGCTGGCCGACATGCTTCGGCACCGAGACGGTCAGTCGTCCGGAAGGATTCATATCGCCGAACAGAATGTCCGCCAGCGCCCCGCCGCCTTCCTGCCCCGGGTACCAGGCTTCCACGATCGCATGGGCGTGCTCGTCGATCCACGGCTCCACGATCGGACGACCGTTGATGTACACGACGACCATCGTCTTGCCCAGCTTATGAATTTCCTGCGCCAGCTCCAATTGGACGCCGAGCAGATGAAGGTCCGTGCGGTCGATTCCTTCGCCGCATTCCATGTCGCTCCACGAATGCCCGCTGACGACGGAAGCGCCCGTGCGCAGATCGATCGTCCCCTCGCCGAAGTCGCGCGCGCTCGACCCGCCGAGCGCCAGCACGACGACGTCCGCTTGCTCGGCGTATTCAAGCGCAAGCCCGAATCCTTCCCGGGAATCTCCTTTGATCCGGCAGCCCGGCGCGTACAGCACCCGGTCCGCGGAAGCCTCCCCGCCCAACTTGCCGCGGATGCCATTCAGGAGCGTGACGACCTGCTCGCGATGCTGCGGGGACGTGTAGTCGCCGAGCTGGTTGTACATGTGGTTCGCGTTCGGTCCGATGACGGCGACTGTCCGCGTTTCTTTGCTCAGAGGCAGGGTGGCCCCCTCGTTCTTCAGCAGCACGATCCCTTCGCTCGCAACTTCCCGGGCGAGCTCGACATGCTCCTCGCAGCCGATAATTTCCGCCGCCCGCTGCGGATCGACGTAAGGCCGCTCGAACAGGCCGAGCCTGAACTTGACGGTCAGAATGCGCCGGACAGCCTCGTCCAGCTCCGCTTCCGCGATAGCGCCGGCGGCCAGCGCGGCCGGCAAATATTTGGCGAACATCTCGCCCGACATCTCCATATCGACGCCCGCCCGGAGCGACATGACGGCCGCTTCTTCGCCGTCCTTCGCCACGTCGTGGCCGTAAGCGAGCATATTGATGGCGCCGCAGTCCGTGATCACGAACCCGTCGAAGCCCCATTCCTCGCGGAGCAGCCGCCGCAGCAAGTAGTCGCTCGACGTGCAGGGAACGCCATCGATTTCGTTGTAGGCCGTCATGACGGACACGGCGCCGGCCTGAACCGCCTTGCGGAACGGAAGCAGGTCGTTCTCGTGCAGCTCGCGGAGCCCCATATGGACGGGACCCGCGTTCCGCCCCCCTTCGGAGCTGCCGTAAGCGGCGAAGTGCTTCAGCGTCGCAATGACGGCATTCTCCCCGTCGATGCTTTCCCCCTGCAGCCCTTCCACGGCGGCGACCGCGAATTCGCCGATCAGGAACGGATCTTCGCCGAAGCACTCCTCCGTCCGTCCCCAGCGGGGATCGCGGACGACGTCGAGCACCGGCGAATAGGTCGCCGCTCCCCCCTGGCTGCGGGTCTCCGCGGCGATCGCGCGGGACATCCGCCCGAACAGCTCCGCGTTCCACGTGCTTCCGACGAGCAGCGGAACCGGAAACACGGTCGCGCCGATTGCCATATGCCCGTGCGAGCATTCCTCGCCGAACAGGATCGGGATGCCGAGCCGCGAACGTTCAATGGCGTAGCGCTGGATCTCGTTGATCGCCCGCGCCCCTTCTTCGGGGGACAGGCCGTTCGCAAGCGTGACCTCCGTCCACGGGTCGGCGCGCAGCACGCCGTAAAGGGAGCCGACGCCCCCGTTCTCCACCTGCCGCCGGAATCCTTCTTCCAGCGCAATGGCGCCGTTCTCCTTGCGGTACGTCTTCCAACCGAACGGCTGGATCAATTGGCCGATTTTCTCTTCGGTCGTCATCAACGCGAGCAGATGCTCGGCCCGTTCCGCCGCGGGCAGCGACGGGTCGCGGTAAGTCATTCGTGTCACGCTCCTGCTTTCGTCTTCCTATGCAAACGGAAGAAAGCAGTCCCAGGGGACCGCTTCCTTCCTGCAAGGTCGTCCGATTATTGTTTTTGAATCGCGTTCTGGTAAACCTCGACGTACTTCGTCAGATTCAAGCCGTCGAAACCTTTTACGTATGCGTCCCAATCTTTCTCGATGTCCTTGTTGCCGATGATGAATTGGGCCATGTTCGTCATGACGTAATCCTTGATCGACGTCGTCAACTGGGAAGCCGCGTCGGTATCTTCCGGACGGATGAACACGCCCGTCGGGTAAATTTCTTTCGGACTGTACGGCGCGTACTCGTTCGTCGCCTGCGCCAGGCGCGTATCGTAGCCTTCCGCGGCGAGCGGATCCTGTCCGGCCGCGAACAGATCACGGAACTCCTTGGACAAGTCCTTCGGCCCCATCAGCGACCAGCTTTCGTTCACGATCGCATTCGGATCCCGCTCCGGAAGGTTATAGTAGGTGTACTTCGCAGGCTGGCCGTCGATGTTCTTGTCTTCCGCGCCCGCCTTCTTCCAACCACTTCCCTCGATGCCGAATTCGCTGAGCACCGCGCCTTCCTCGCCGAACGCATAGTCGGCGATTTTGATCGCGGCGATTTGTTGTTCCTCGGACGCTTTGTTCGTGATCGCCATCGCGAATTCGCTGATCCCTTGCGTCGCGCCCGCGAGCTGAACGCCGCTAGGCCCTTTGAGCGGGGGCACGATCACCCAATGGCGGTGCCGGGTTTTCTCCTTATCGTACGTGTCGACCAGGTAGCTGACCAGGGCCGTCGTGATGGAGCCTACGATTTCGTCGCCTTCGCGGTTGCCGAGCTGTCCGACCGCCTGATCGTTCTGGGTGAACGACGCCTGGTCGATCAAGCCTTCCTTGTACAGCTTGGCCATGTAGGCGAGGCCTTCTTTCCACTCCGGCTTGTTGGCCGCGAATTCCACTTTGCCGTCCTTCAGCATCAGATACTTGTCGTTGTCGTTATAAACAAAGGCGTTCATCAGGAACGCGTCGATGTTGCCGTTCCAGACGGATTTATTCGGCGCGCCCGTGAGCGGAATTTCGTCGGCTTTGCCGTTCCCGTTCGGATCCTTCTCTTTGAACGCCTTCAATACGGTGTACAGCTCGTCCGTCGTCGTCGGAACCTTCAGGCCGAGCTTGTCCAGCCATTCCTTGTTGATCCAGAATTTCTGCGAGAAGGTGCAATGATAGCACTCGTTCAAGCGCGGAAGCGCGTAAATGTTGCCGTCCGGCGCGGTAATGGCGTCTTTGAAATACGGCTTTTTCTCCATCATCGCCTTAATGTTCGGGGCGTGCTTGTCAATCAAATCGTTAAGCGGAATAAAGACGCCTTGCTTGCCGTAGGTGAGCAGGTCCGTGTTCGTGAATTTGCCCTCCAGGAACACTTCAGGATAGTCGCCGCTGGCCAGAAGCAGCTGCCGGCGGTCCTTCAGCGCGTCCGACGGGGCGAGGTCCCACTTGATCTTGACGTTGAATTTCTCTTCGACCAGCTTCGTATAGTAGTTGTCCTCCAAAGGCGCCTTGCCTTGCGGCGCGAAGAACGTCACTTTAACCGGCTCGGACGACTGCCCGCCGCCCGTTGTCTCTTTATCGGTTCCATTGCCGGCCGCCTGGTTGCCGTTGTTTCCGCATGCGGAAAGCACCATGCTCGCGACCAATGCGATGACGAGCGTAAGCCATAATGACTTTTTCAAACTGACTCCTCCTTTTAATTGACTCCATTGTAGCAAATCCGAAAAGTTCGGTCGTTCATTAATCGCTGGAAATCACCTCCAACCGTAATTTCACCGTTTGCTTGTCAGCCTTTCAGCGAACCGATCATAACGCCCTTGACGAAGTGCTTCTGCACGAACGGATACATGATCAGTACCGGAATACAAGCGACGACGATGAGCGCGTATTTGAGCGCTTGCTCGAAGCCTTGGTCGCGAAGCTTCTGCGCCGTATTGGCCAGCATTTCCGGATCGGCCGCATTCAGCAGAAGCACGTTGCGGAGCACGTACTGCAGGGGGAACAGGTTCTCCGACCGCAGATAGATCAGCGCATCGAAGTAGGCGTTCCAATGGCCGACCGCGTACATGAGCGTCATGACGGCGAGAATCGGCTTCGATAACGGCAGCACGATGCTCACCAGGAAGCGCGAATCCCGGCAGCCGTCCATGCGGGCCGCTTCCGCGAGCTCCTCCGGAATCGAGGTTTGGAAGAACGTCCGGGCCACGATGACCTGGAAGATCGATAGCGCGCCGGGAAGCCAGAGCGCCCACCGGGTATCGAGCATATGCAGATTCTTGACCAGCAGGTAAGTCGGAATGAGTCCGCCGTCGAAGAACAGGGTGATCATCATGAAGATCATGATGATCTTGCGGGCCGGGAACGTCCGCTGCGCGAGCGGAAACGCCAGCAGTACCGTGAATACCACATTGATGAGCGTTCCGACCACGGTATAAATGATCGTGTTGTAGTAGCCCATCATCAGCTGCGTGCTGCGGAAGATCGATGCATACGCCTTGATCGAGAAATCGACCGGGAACAGCCATACTTTGCCCGATACGATGGCGCTGGGCGAGCTGAGCGACGAACTGAAAATGTAGAGCAGCGGGTACAGGACAACCAGCATTACGGCCGTGAGCGCGATGTAGATCACGATGAGCAGCATGCGGTCGCCGAGCGGCTCTTTGATTTTGTTTTTGCTAAACATGGTCTGCCCCCTTCCCTACCATAGACTCGTCTGCGAAACTCTGCGGGCGATGAAGTTGACGCTCAGCAGCAGCACGAGGTTAATCATCGAGTTGAACAAACCGACGGCGGCGGAGAAGCTGAAGTTCGCGCCGACCAAGCCGACCTTGTACACGTACGTCGAGATGACCTCCGACGAGCTGGCGTTGAGCGGATTTTGCATGAGATAGATTTTCTCGAAGCCGACGCCCATCACGCTGCCCAGGCTGAGGATGAGCATGATGATGGTGATCGGAACAAGCGCCGGAAGGTCGATATGGATGATCTTCTTCAACCGCGACGCGCCGTCCATGCGAGCCGCTTCGTAGAGCGAAGGATCGACGCCGGCCAGCGCGGCGATGTAGATGATGGAGGCGTAACCGAGCTCCTGCCAGACGCCGGACCAGACGTAGATGGATTTGAAATATTCCGGCACCCCGAGAAAGTTGGTCGTCGGCAAGCCGAGAAACGTGAACAGCCGGTCCACGATGCCGACGTGCGGCGTCAGGATCAGAACGATGATCGATACCATGACGACGGTTGAAATAAAGTGGGGCGCGTACGTGATCATTTGAACCGACCGTTTGAAGAAGCCTGTCCGCACTTCGTTGAGAGCCAGGGCGAGCAGAATCGGGACGGGGAAGCCCGCGATCAGGGAGTACAGGCTGATGCCGATCGTGTTCTTGATGAGCAGCCAGAAATTCGGCGAATGAAAGAAGTTCTCGAAATGCTTGAATCCGACCCAGGGGCTGCCCCAGATCCCTTTAATGACGTTAAAGTCTTTGAATGCGATTTGGACGCCTACCATCGGAACGTATTTGAAAACAATCAAATAAAGGACCGGGAGCAGAACCAGGAGATACAGTTCCCAGTGCCGTTTTGCGTTCATGAGGGTACGATTGCCGTTGCCTCGGTTCACCCGCATCTCTCCTTGTGAAGTTGAATTTGTCCGGGGCCATTCGATGCCGCCCTGGTCGTAAAGCGATTCTACCGCTCTCCCGCACCCGGCGGCAATTTGTAAGAATCGTGCATTTCACGATTTTCCCTCAGGGGCGCCAAATGCAGCGAATACGCGGGTTTTTCGCATTATTCCCGCCGTTCTTCACCTTTTTCGCCGCCCAAAAAAAGCCCTGCCGCGGGGCACGTTCGTGCGCCGATGGCAGGGCGGTTCTTTCGGTATCCGGCAGGATTAACCGGCATCGTTCGTTGCTTGCTTGCGGTAGTCTCTAGGCGACAGTCCCGAGACGTTCTTGAAGGCGCGGTTGAAGGAATTGTAATTGTAATAACCCACCTCGAGACTGATCTCCTGCATCGATTTCTGCGTCTGCGCCAGCAGGTCCTGCGCCCGTTTCATCCGGAGGCCGATCAGAAAATCGACGAAGTTCTCGCCGAATTCGTCCTTGAACAGCTTGCTCACGTTTTTCGCATTCAGCTGGAATTTCTCGCTCAGATAGTCGAGCGACAGGTCCGGGTTGCCGTAATGCTCCTCGATATAGCAGCGGATTTCCGCGATGACGGCCCGGCTGCCGTGCGATTCGCGCAAAGCCTGCATCCGCTCCACCGCGGTCTCGAAGATCCGGGCGCAGCCGTCCTCCAGCTCCTCCAGCGTCTCCCATTGCTTCGCAAGCTCCAGGAGCTCCACTTGCGTCGCCTTCCACATTTGCCGATATTCCTTGGACAAATCGAGAAACTCGCGGTCCAGATGCTGCTGAAGAAACAGCATCAGGCTATCGATTTCCTTGCGTGAGGACAGCGAGTCGCGGATTTGCCCGAACAAAAAGGCAAGATGCCCTCTCCATTCCGGGCCCGACAAGCGCACGGACTGCGACAGCTGGTTAATCGTCTTGAAATATTCGTGAATTTCGGTCTGTGGCTTCGCGATTTGCTCCGGATGAATGATCCGGTTCGCGCCGAGAACCGCCTTATATTGCAGCAGGTTGCCCGCTTTCTCGTACGACTGGCGGATTTCCTCTAACGTGAGCGCCTGTCCGCCCTGTCCGATCGTGACCGTGAAGCTGAGATTCTGCTCGACCCACTGCAGCACCGCCTGCGAGATGGCGTCTTGTATTTCGCCCGGGTCCGCGCCCTCCGGCGCCCAGATGATGGACGTGAGCCGGCGGTCCGTCGTCCATTCCGACCAGACGCTGGCGCTGTGGTTCTGGACGACCTCAAGCACGACGACGAAGAGCGTGAACCTCAGCAGCGATTGATCGCGCTGGTTGTACGCGGCCGAGAACTGGTGGTACCCGTCGATCTCGAACATCTGGACGAGCGCCGTTCTTCCCGCGACGTCGAGGTCGTATTTCTTCAGCTCGGAGATCCATTCGGCCTCCTTGATCGGGGCGAGGCCCTCCATTACTTCCTGGAAGCGGTATTTCTTCTGCAGAATCAAGCTTTGGCGGTGCTGCTGCCGGAACTGCTCCGTCTCTTCGATCATCTGCTCGAGCGATGCTTGGATGAACCCCATCTCGCTCTCGCTCGGCCCGCCGTCGGAGCCTTGATTCTGAAGCGCGTTCGTTCTCAGGAGGGAGACGATCTGCTGGATCGGCCGGTAGTTCTTGCGGGTCACGAGAATGACCCATACGACGCCGAGCACGACGGACACGAGCGCCATGATCATCCAGACGTTATACAGGTTCAGCGCGAAGCCGATCATTCCTGTGTCGATGAGACCGCTCTCCACGAGCCAGCCCGTATAGGGCGACGTGAAGGACGAGAACTGGCGCCCCGCCTCCCCTTCGCCGGCAGCCTTGGCGAGCAAATCGTGGCCTTGACCATCCGTCATGCGGACGAAGGTGATGTCGCCGTTGTACATTTGGGCGATGGAGTCCCGCAGCGCGGATACGCTTACATTTACGACGAAGTAGCCCTTCTTCTGGCTGGAGAAATACGGCACGTCGCGAACGAGCGTGATGACATTCTTCGAAGGCGAATCCGCGTAAGGGGTGAATTTCCGCTCTCCCGTCCATTTCACTTGAACCTGGCGTTTATTGGATTGCGCGATGAAATCGGCATCGGGGAAATCGGCCAGCTTGCTCGGAGCGTCGCCCAGCATGCCGCCGTCCTTCAACCGCACGAAATAAACGGAATCGATCAGCGGGAAATTGACCTTCAAATCGTCCATCACTTTGACGGCTTGTATGTTAGCGAATACATCGTTATAGTCGAGATTGAAAAATCGCGTCACGGTCGGATCGGTCATGACCAGTCTGGCCACTTTATAATCGATCGCCTTCAAGGTGCTGTCCGTATAACGGATGACCTGCTGCACCATGAATTCGTTCGCTTTGATCGCTTCCTTGTGGTTCTGCTCATTCAAATATTGGAAGAACACGACGAACAAAATCATGATAACGCCGAAAAAAGCAGGAAGGTAGGAAAACAACAACCTGCGGAACCAACTTTTTTTCATTTGAAAAAACCCCTTCCCCCACCTGTCTGAAGCGTCCGATCTTGCAAGTTTACTTGATTTCAACAAGACGGACAAGGTTCTCTTTAACCATCTATGCGAAAAGCTGGCGACCGTTTATTGCGTCGCCAGCTTCTCGTCGGTAGTATTCGATTAGGATGGGAACCGGCGATGGACAGGTGCTGCCGTCCCCTCTACCCCCAGATCCGGAAGACGTGCGCGATCGGCGCTTCCTCGGACAGGGCGGCCAGCGGAAGACGGATGACAAGTCCTTCGTCAGTGCGGCTGAATTCAAGCCGCCCTTCGCGGCCGACCAGCTCAACGGCGGTCGCCTCGCCCTTGTAAGGCAGCTTGATCTCTTCCGTGACGGGAGCGTCCGCGCCGGGGTACAAGTAAAACCCGTATACCGTATCGCCTTTTCGCGTAAACGCGCATTGCCCCGTATAATAAGGCTCGCAGATGCGGGTGCCGTAGACGCCCTCGCCATACTCGTTCATCCAGACGCCCAGTTCCTTGATCCGCCGGATCGCTCCTTCCGGAAGCCTGCCGTCAGGCTGCGGGCCGACGTTCAAAGCCAGGTTGCCGCCTTTTGCCACCACTTCGAGCAGAAGGTGGACGATCTGGCGAACCGACTTGTACTTGTCCTCGTATCGGAAGGAGAACGACGTCCCCATCGTAATGCAGCTCTCCCACGGCACGTTCATCGGGCGGTCCGGAATCGTCTGCTCGGGCGTGACGACATTCTCGTACGGACCGCCTACGGTACGGTCGACGGAGAGGAGCCACGGCTGCTTCTCGCGCGCCTTCTCGACCACCTCGCCAAGCCGGATGTCTTGTCCGACGCGGCCGCCGGCCCGGACCCATCCGGCATCCAGCCACAGCGCGTCGATCCGTCCGTACTCCGTTAACAGCTCCATGATTTGGTTATGCGTGAACTGAATGAAGTTGTTCCACAGCCACGGATATTTCTCCGGGTCGTAGGACGGTCCGCGCCACATGTTGCGCCCCCGCTCCATCCCGGACGCCCAGTAGTACGGAGTATGCCAGTCCGCCTTGGAGAAGTACGCGGCGATGGCCAGTCCCTTCGCCCGGAAAGCGTCGAACAGATGCCGGCAGATGTCCGCGTATTTATGGGTATGGAACGGCGTCTGCGGACCGGTAATCCGATAGTCGGTCGTGTGGGTGTTCCACATGCAGAACCCGTCATGGTGCTTGGTCGTGAAGATCAAATATTTGAAGCCGCCCTCCGCGGCCAGGTCCGCCCACACGTCCGGCTGGAACCGGATCGGGTTGAACGTTCGTCCCAGGCCGAAATATTCTCGCTTCAATTCTTCGCTGTCCGCCTGCCAGTCGATGCCGTCGCGCGACCAATCGCCGTCCTCGTCGCTTAACGCCCACGATTCCACTACGCCAAGCTGGGAGTACGGTCCCCAATGCATCATGATGCCCAGCTTCTGGTCTTTGAACCATTCCAGACGCTCCCGGATAAGCGGGTTCTCGGGCTCCACCCATTCATCCTCGCTGCTGAAATTGTGGACGCCATGCTCCACGACCTGCGTTTCTTCCTGCTCGCCTAGCGTTGCCGCCGTTTGTTCGCTCATTGTTCAGTCTCCTTCCATGACGACTCGATCATGCGCTTTTACGCGTCGTCTCCCTATTCCTGGAATGTTTTAAAGAGGTTATTCAAAAAGCCGTCTTTTGATCACGAAGTGCAACGGGAAGCGGATTTCCGCATTGAATCTTGAACACCTGTTTTTTGAACACTCATTTAAAGTTAAACGCTACGGCGTAAGCGCTCAACTGCTTTTTTTCGCCTAGTTATCTTTTTTCCGCTCGGGCGTTCCCCGGTGTAACGAATCGTCCGCGCGGCGGGCGAAAGCCGGGGAACCCGCCGCCGGCGTTCGCCGATCCGCACGCAAAAAGAAGGCCCTCTGTCGCCGAGGACCTTCCGGATTCCCAAAGTTGTAATGATTGCCTTCGTAAACAAGATGCTTCATTGGATCTTTGCCCTGCTTAAACGCAAAGAGACTTTCCCCGATTCGGCCTAAAGGGCTGTATACATGAAAAACCCTCCAATTTCATATTGGAGGGCTGTTAAGGATGGGAACGACCGCGACTGATCGTTCCCAGGGCAGGCTTATTCAAATTTAGTTTCGCTATTTACGACAAACCATACATCTTTTACTCCTTGTCCGTTTACATCCCCTTCTTGCTGATCTTTTGCAAAATAATAGAGAGGAAAGCCTTTGTACGTGACCTGCTTCTCCCCATTGTCTTCTCTTGTGATCGTATCGAAATCCTTTTTGTCAAAACCTTCCGGGACGGAGAAATCCTCCGAGGTAAATGACGGCCAGTTTGCCAAGCAGTCTCCGCTGCAATTGCTTTTTCCTGCTTCGTCCTTTTTAAAGTAATACAGGGCCCTTCCCTGTGGATCCGCCAGGTACTCTCCAGCCGTCTCATTCTCCAGAAGCTGTAAGCTATCAGCCGGAGGTTGTTCCGATTTAGATTGTTCCGTTTGGGCTTGATCGGGTTGATCCGTATCTGTTTTTTCCTCAGTGCTTTTTCCGCACGCAGCCAAAACAAAAATAATCGAAAGTATCGCGAGGGTAAAGATTGCTTTTTTCATGTATGTTTCTCCCCGTTTTTTTTGATTTAAGGCTCGTCCTTACTTCCAGCCCCATTTTTGAAAGATTTGGTGAGATTCTTCCGTTCTTAAATAATCAATAAATTGCTGTGCCTCTTTTTTCTGATCGGTGATTTTCGTCAAGGCGATCGGCGTTCCACGATAGAGCTTTTCTTCTTCGGGCAGCTCGACCAAGTCCGTCACATCCTGGAGCCGGTAATGCCACGATTCATAGGTAATCCAGGCGTCCAGGCTGGAATTTGATTTCCATAATTCAATAGCTTCGGCACTCGACTTTACAGAAAGGTTAATATTTTGGGAAATGCCTGCGATCAGCCCTTTTCTGCCTGCCAGGTCTTCCCACAGGCCAAGCTGGCCAGCCCCATTCACATCGATTATTTTAACTCCCTCTTTCGTTAAATCCTCCAGGCTTGCAATCTTCTTAGGGTTTCCTTTCCTCACCAATATTCCTGCAGCACGAGGATAAAGTTCCGTTCGTGATTTAGTGTCGATTATTTCGGGGTGATTTAAGATGAAGTCCTGCAGCATATACTCGGAGCCACCGAAAATAATATCTGCATCTTGCTTTGCCTGGCCGATCCAATTGCCCTCTGGTCCGGCTGTTACTTCCACCTTGATTCCCGTTTCAGATGAAAAATGTTCAGCAGCTTCCTTGATCGGTCCAAGTGGTCCACCCGGTCCGTACACCCGGATGACATGATCACCTTGGCTGGAATTTGGTGTCGCCTGGGACGCTGGCTTACTTTCCATTTTTGCATAGGCTGTCAATCCGGCAGCCGTTATGATAAAGAGCAGTAGAGCTGATAGGAACATGGTCTTCTTCATGATTTTTCCTCCATTTCATAGATGATTTTTACCGGTACTATTTAAGGAAACGAAGGGAGGCTGTAAACGGTTTGATCATATTGAAAAATAGTTAGAAAGTTTCATAAATCTATTGAAAATTAGTCTGGTCGACTCGCTTTTACGTTCCGGCGTCCGGTCCAGCAGCACGACCGTCGCTCCGTATTGAGCCAGACGCAGCGTAGCCACTTGTCCGATGCCGGACCCGCCTCCCGTCACGATCGCCACTTTACCCTTCACCGTTTGCTCGATAACCATCCACGCAGCCATTCCTTCGCTTTCTTGGAATTGTCAAGAAATGTTTGCACCGCCCTGGACCTACTTAAACCCACCCAGTATTTTCCTGGTTCAACTCGTTATCACTCGGTTTAATAGCATCTCGTGTACCTGTTTGGACCTATACAGAATAGGAGGCAGCGCATGTGACCAAAATACGTTTCGTTTTATTGGCATTGGTCGTTATCCTAACGGCCAGCGGCTGTTCGACCGAAACATCCGCCGACAAAAAGACAACGCTTACACTGTGGTACTGGAACCGCGGCTTGGATGACAAGCTGATCGCCTCCGTCGAAAAGCAGTTTCCGGACTTCCGAATCAACGCTCAGAAGATCGGCGGCGATTTCAAGTCCAAGCTGAAGACGACGCTGGCTGCCGGTTCCGGCGGGCCCGATATCGTTGCCTTCAACGATTGGGTAACCGAGATGTTTCCGAACGCCGACCGGTTCTACGACCTCTATGAGCTGGGCGCTAAGGAAATCGAGAAGGACTATTTGGATTGGAAATGGCAGCTCGGCGTGACGCCGGACGACAAAATGATCGCGCTCCCGATCGATACGGGGCCGACAGGGTTGTTCTATCGGGCGGACTTGTTCAAGAAAGCCGGCCTTCCAAGCGATCCCGGCGATGTCAGCCAAGCGATAAAGACGTGGGAGGATTATTTTGCGGCCGGAGAAAAGCTGCAAGCCGCGCTCGGCAAGGATGTCAAGCTGACGGACAACATCGGCAGCATCTATACGCAGGTGAACGCCCAGAGCGACAAAATCTACTTCTCCGAGGATGATGCCTTTATCGGCGAAGATCCCTCTTCTTCCATGAAGAAAGCATGGGACCTCGCGGTCGAGGCATCAGAGAAAGGACTGCTCGCAAATGCCAACGGCAACTCATCCGAATGGAACGCCGCCTTGAACAACAGCAAGATCGCCTCATTCGTCGGCGCGGTCTGGAACAAAGAGGTGCTTCAGCAAGCCGCCCCAGAGACTGCCGGCAAGTGGCGCGTGGCGCGCGCACCGGGCGGAGACGGCAACAACGGAGGTTCCTTCCTGGCCATTCTGAAGACGAGCGAGCATCCGAAGGAAGCGTTCGAGGTAATCAAATGGATTCAAAATCCCGACAATCAAGTCGACACGTTCGTTAATGTCAACCTGTTCCCTTCCGCCGCGAAAGCGCTGGAAGCGCCGGAGCTGCTCAAGGAAGAGGAATTCTTCGGCGGCCAAGCGACCGGCGAAGTGTTCACCGAATCGGCGCGAAACGTCAAGCCCGCTTACTTCGGACCGAAGTACGCCAATCTCAACGGCATCGTGAACCGGCAGCTTCAATCCGTGGCGCTTCAAGGGAAAAATCCCGATCAAGCATGGGAAGACGCGCTCGCCCGCATCAAGAAAGAGCTGCTAAGATGACAAGGCGCACAGCTAGCATATACGTTCGTGAGACGTATGCATCGTAGGACGGATATCATTTAATCATCATGAAACCGGTTGCACTGAAGAACGGCTCTAACCTTTATCATTCATTATTCGGACGAATGGCAGGAACGCCATCCGAAACGAGGAGGCTGAAGCAGTGGCTGAACCCCTACAGACCCGTACTAGGCTCGAACCCGATCTTCGTACCCGGCAGCCGGAACGCAGGCGCGGGCTCGGCTCGGAAATTTGGAAGCACCGTTACGAATATTTGGCCATCTCCCCTTTCTACCTGTTGTTTGCCGTCTTCGGATTATTCCCGATCGCCTTCTCGATGTATCTGTCGTTCCAGCGGTGGGACGGCATCGGCGAGATGACGTTTAACGGCGTAAACAATTACCGGTTCATGCTGACCGACGTCGAATTCTGGAAAGCCGTCGGCAATACGCTGCTCATCTGGGTTTATTCGACCGTGCCGATGCTGTTCTCGGCGCTCGTCGTCGCTTTCCTGCTCAACGCGTCGTTCGTGAAGTTCCGCACGTTCTTCCGGATCGGCTACTTTCTGCCGAACGTGACGTCGCTTGTCGCGGTGGCGATTATCTTCAGCACACTGTTCTCCAACAACTACGGCCTGCTGAATTACATCCTCACCCAATCGGGGCTGAATGCGGTCGAGTGGCTGAACAAGACCTGGGGCATCCAGCTCGCCGTATCCCTGATGGTCGTCTGGCGCTGGGTCGGTTATAATGCGGTGATCTATTTGGCCGGACTGCAGAGCATTCCGACCGTATTGTACGAAGCGGCCAAAATCGACGGGGCTTCCGGCATCCAGTCTTTCTTTCGGATTACGGTGCCGATCCTGAGGCCGATCATCCTGTTTACCGTCATTACGTCCACGATCGGCGGCATGCAGATCTTCACCGAACCGCAGGTGCTCGTCGGCAACGACGGCGGCGTCAGCGGCGGCGGGCTTACCATCGTTCTTTATTTGTACCGGGAAGCGTTCGTCAACAACTACTTCGGATACGGGGCGGCCGTCGGCTGGGGCATGTTCGTGCTGATCGCCTTGTTCTCGATCGTGAACTGGAAGCTGGTTCAGGGCAAATCCGACACCTGACGGACCAAAGGAACAAATCACCGATTACTTGACAATGGGGTGAAGTGAATGGCAGTAACCAAATGGAAATCCGCGCTGCTGCATACGGGCTTGATCGCGGGGTTTCTCCTGTCCATCTTTCCGTTCTACTGGCTTGCGGTCATGTCGACGCGCACGACGCCGGAAATCTACAGCTACCCGCCCAAACTATGGTTTGGGACGCAGCTGTTCGACAATATCTCACGGGTCATAGCCAATATCGATTTCTTCGGGGCATTCATGAATACGCTGTTCGTCGCTTCCACTTGCACGGTGCTGGTGCTGTTCTTCGATTCACTGGCCGGCATTACGTTCGCGAAGTATCATTTTCCGGGCAAAAAGGGGTTGTTCGTCCTCCTTCTCGCCACGATGATGGCGCCTGCCCAGCTCTCGCTTGTTCCCTCCTTCGTCATCATGGCGAAGTTCGGATGGGTGGGAACGTACAAGGCGCTCATCATTCCCGGCATGGTGAACGCCTTCGGTATCTTCTGGATCAAGCAGTATGCCGAGGAATCGATTCCATCGGAGCTGCTGGACGCCGGGCGGATCGACGGGTGCGGCTTCTTCCGTCTCTATTGGAACATCTCACTGCCGATCCTGCGGCCCGCGTTATCCTTTCTGGGCGCATTCACGTTCATCGGAGTTTGGAACGATTATCTGTGGCCGCTCATCATTCTCACCGACGAGAGCAAGTTCACGCTTCAGGTTGCCCTGTCGTCCTTGAACGGCATCTACACGACTGACTATTCGATGGTCATCGCGGGCACGCTCCTGGCGGTCCTGCCGCTGATTCTCCTGTTTCTCTTCATCAGCAAGCAGTTTATTTCCGATATCGCGGCGGGAGCGGTGAAGAGCTGAACCGCCCTCTCATCGGTCTTCGCACCCAATACGCAACAACCCGGATGCCGCGGCATCCGGGTTATTGCTCTTTCCGTTCCTTAAGTGCTCCCCGGGCGGTTAATACCGGAGGCAGGTTTCACTATCGTAAACATCGTTCACAGTCCGTCATCAGCACGGCCGGCAAGCCGCAATCGGCTCTGGCGCATCAAGGCAAAACGGCAAGCACCGTCTCCCGGGTCGTCGGGGCGCGGCGACGAAGGAGGTAGAGGGCTGAATAATTGGCGCATAACCGGGTAAAATAGGGGACGTTTCCAACTATGCGGCGGAGGTCGGATGAATGAATAAGCAGCGAGCGCAGGAAATATCGGAATCGCCCGTGATGGCTCAAGTTACTTACCAAGGTACGGCGGTTTATATCCAGCATGTCGACCATGATCGGGAGACGGCCAGAATTTATCCGCTCAATCAAAAAGATCAGGAACTGGAAGTGTCGCTGGACAGCCTGATGGAGCAATAAGGCAGGTAGCGGCATGGAGTATATGATGTCATTCGTGAGAGCCGCCGGCATGTTCCTTGTCGGGTTAGTCGCTTTTCGGCTGATGGGCAGCCAGTCCGTGGGCAGACTGACGGACTTCGATCTGGTCGTCGTGATTGCGATCGGCGCCATTATCGGCGACGGGCTGGCCGATCCCGAGCTTGACTTCTGGATCCTGCTGACCGCGATCGCGGGACTGGTTCTCATGCAGATTGCAGTCAGCTTTCTCTCCATGAAAAGCGCGTGCATCGAGAAGCTCGTCATGGGCAGCCCGATTAAACTCGTGGAAAAAGGCAAAATATTGATGAATGGCCTGCGCCGGGCGCGCATTACGCGCCGTAACCTTGAACAAGAGCTTCGGGTTAAAGGCTTGACGGGCCCCGAAGATATCGAGCAAGCCTATATGGAGCCGAACGGCAAGCTGAGCATCATCGAGAAGGAAGGATCGGGATAAAGCCGCGCTTCCTCCACTCCCTTCGGATACGAACGAGCAGGAGGGGCGGCTAACCCCGTTGCGCCAAGGCCGGACATGCAAAAAACCACAGCCACTTACGGTTGTGGTTTTTCATCGTGGAGGCGAGTCCCCGCCATTCCTGCCTATACTTTATGATGTTACCGAATCCTGAAGACTCCATCGCGCTTGCGCTGCTTAGTACGTGCGATAAAACAACCTCGCGCTTTCCTTCTCCGAAATCGGGAGACGAAGCTCGACCGGCAGCATCTCCGGATAATCTTTATGAGGTTCCCGCTGATACCAGTATGCGACGGATGAATAATCATTCGATTGTGAATTTCCATGGCCGTGCTCGATGCTGAAGCGAATGGATTGACGGAAGATGATCGGGTCCACGATATGGAATCTGTATTGCGTCATTTTGCCTGAGTAATCGCTAAATAAAATGGTGTTGCTTTCCCTCCAGGCATCGCCGTTCCCCTTAATTGGAGCATACAGGGACAAGCCGTGATAAGGCGCGTCATATTTACCCGAAGGATAGCCCCATGCGGCGCAGAAATAATCTTCCGTTCCCGTCCCATGCATCCGCGGAGGCCAAGGTTCCCCGTCAATAAAGAACATGTCGTCCCCTTCGCCAGGCCAGCTGAATCCCGGCATCGGGTTCAAGTGATCGATACTCAAGTTGCACCCTACGTAATGCCCTTCTCCTTCGGCGTCCAGCAGGACATAATTATCGTCGCCGGTCAGATTCTTCAACTCGTACACCCTCTGATCCGAATAATTCGATCGATCCTGTTGGTCATGCGCGGCCTTCAATGCGGACAGGTCATATAAACCTCTCGTAGGATTTTCCCTGCGCCAAGAAGCATGAAAGTAGAAACTATCTTCCGAAACCGGCTTTAATACATAATCGACGTAATAATACAGCGTGATGTCATTCTCGCATTCATTCGTCATTTCAATTCTGGCACCTTTACGGAACGGCATCTCGAAGAAGCAGTTCATGGCGGCCTTGTTCTCGATCACGCCTTGCGTTGTAATCATGTTGAGCGGCATCGAGACGTAATGGCTTGCAACGCCGTGACCGACGCCGAAGAAGTCGCCAACCGGCGACTCCACGCTCGGTTTCGCTTCATCATCCCAATACATCGAAATCAACACTTTGCGGAAGGCGTATTTATCCTGCGCCGCGACCGTCATCCAGATATGCTGGATGACACCCGCGCCTTCAATTTCGGCAATGGCGGCTGTTTCACCCGCTTTGATGACGATGAAGTCCATATTGCCGCCTGTCTTGTCCCAACTGGATTGCCGGCAGCTTTTACCTTCCTTGCGGAGATACAATGAATTCATGTGACATTCTCTCCTTCGTTCTGTTATGAATGCAGGGCGCTTTCAAACCATCTCTTCTACTCCGCCTGCCCCATCTCCTTCATAAGAAAGCCATTTTTTGATGTTCTTTCATCGTGTCATCTGCAAAAAAGCCCCATTCCACGGCGGTCAAGCGTTCGCGGAATGGGGCGGTTGCCGGGCGGGGGCTCCTTATCTGTCTCCTAGAGCCTTGATCTTGCAGCGCTTATTGTTCAAGCAATTTATCCAGCAAGCGAATGATGATCGCGACGGACTCGGCGCGGGAAGCAGATTCATTCGGTTTGAACAATCCGTTGCCTACACCGCTTACGATACCTGCAGCTGCGAAAGCATTGATTTGTTCAGAAGCCCAACTCGTGCCTGTATCCGAAAATAGATTGGATGTGCCGGAAACATAGTCCGTCAACCGGGCAAGCATGGCAACGATCTCGGCGCGGGAGATCTCTTGATTAGGATGGAAAGAACCATCGCCATAACCCTTGATGATCCCTTTGGCCCGTAATGCTCCAATCGCTTCTGAAGCCCAATGCCCTTGCGTGTCAGAGAAGGAAGAACCGCTTGCACCCGTCAGACCAAGAGCTTTTGCAAGCATCATGGCGAACTCGGCGCGAGTAGCCTTTTCATTGGGACGGAAAGAACCATCGTAACCCGTTACAATACCCATCTTAGCGGCGCGTTCCACTACTGAAGCACTCCACGAAGAAGCCGGAACGTCCGTAAAGCTTACCGCAGGCGCAGATTTCTCTTTTTCCACGACAGCCTTAACTGCGTCTACATCTACCTTGTCGTTGAAGACAGGCTTCGAAGGCGTTGGTGTCGGCTTTGGCTCTGGTGTTGGCTTTGGCTGTGGTGTTGGCTCTGGCTCTGGTGTTGGCGTTGGTGGCGTTGGCGTTGGTGTTGGCGGCGTTGGCGTCGACGGCCCATTTTCCGTTGTTTTCACGACAGAAAACTCATCGATCAACTGACCCGCACTCGTACGTGCTTCCACATGAATCTCATCCTCCGTAATTTCAATAGCGGAATATACGGGAACGTCTTCATCAAAGATATGACTCAAATAATTATATTGAGTGCCATCATAGAATTTCCAGCCCGAAGCACCGCCGTCAAGATAAATAGCACCCTCATTGGCAGCTTTATTTGGCTTTCCATTCAGCATTGGATAGGTGCGCGCATACACATGATCATGTCCAACCAGAACCAAATCAACTTTCTTCTCTTCTAATATAGGCGCAAAATACGTTTGCGTATACTCAACAAGGGTTTCTCGGCCGCTTTCTGTATGGTAGGCCGGACGGTGGAACATAACGACCGTCCACTTTTTATCATTCTGATCCAAATCTTCTTCCAGCCATGCTGCTTGTTCAATCATTTGTTCCTCTGTACCTTCTGAGTTCAATACGACAAAATGAGTATCATCAACCTCATAAGAGTAAGCATATTGCAGTTGGGATTCCGGTCCGTTCATCGGGAAATTCGCGCCTTTGGTAAAGACTTCTTTTCCTTCGCTCTTCACGTCATGATTACCCAATGTTAGAGCAGATGGAAGTGTTGTGGCATAGACCGATGAAGCTTGCCAGAACTTTTGCCATTCTTCAAATGCGCCTCCTACATCTACAATATCTCCACCATGCATAATAAACTGCGTCGATGGATATTGTGTCAAAGCGTTAGTCATTAGTTCTTGGTAGATTTCCAATCCTTGTAATTGATTCGTATGAGAATCCGTTATAAACAAGAATGAGGTCGGTGTTGAGTTGTTCCGATCTACAGTAGAATATTCATACCACTGCGACCAATTGCCCTCATAGCCTACACGGTATTTATAAGCGGTATCTGCTTTCAAGCCTTCAATCAAAGCATTATGAAACCGGATTTCACCCTTCGTTCCTTTTTCCTTCATACTAAGCACTTGAAGCTCGCTCTCGGCTTGATGCTGTTTGACGTGATCGGCATCAGGGCTTTCTCCCGTTCCCCATTCGCTTGCTTCGATGTACTGAATATAAGTAACGGTTCGATCCGGCTTCGTTTGCCAGGCAGCGCTCAGCTGCGAAGACATATCTTCTGCCACATAGGTTTGAACATATTGAGGTTCATCCGTACCGTACTGCTCCACGACTTCATAATTGACAACCTTGCTGTTCTCATTACCGTTGACGGCTTGTACCTGATAGGTTCCAAGCGCCAATGTAGTCAGGTCTGTCGTTAATTGCCCGTTGGCATCTGTTTGACCAAGGCTGCCGCTCAATAACTGACTGCTAACATCGGCTTCAGAGATATAGCCTGTTGTCTGGCCGTCTGCGAGAATAACCTCGAATAATCCATCCTCGGCTTCTGCCGAAGCATAGTAACGTTCGCCAGCCTTTGCAACCGCTAATACATCGGAAGACGTATCATCGTCCTCATATACATTAGACGTTGCAGTGTTGACTGTAACGACTGAGCTTTGCTTTAATAATCCGGCGAAAACAATATCCGCACCTTCATACGCTCTGCCCTCGCGATCTAATACCGTAAATGTAGAAGGTGTGCCCAAACCAACGCCTGTCATTTCCAGTTGATAGGGAAATGCGATTGTAAAGTGAACAGGAGCAGCTATGGGCGAGCTAGTCTGAACTTCGCCGGCCGAAAGATTCGCATTGCTCATCGTTATGGTTTTATAATCTTCACCGCGCTCTAACGCGGCATGAGCGTTCACTCGGAAGTTAACCGTCACGACATCATGAGCGGCTGCTGTTACGTTTCCAAGTGCGATTTGGACAATACCGTTCTCATTATCAACATCTGAGGTTAGGTCAACTCCGGCCGCCTGAGTAACACTTTCAACTTGAAGGGTATTTGCATCATAATTCAATGCGAATTCTGCCCGGTCTGCATTCAAGTAATCTTGGATACTCACTTGAACAGAATAGATTTCATTACTTACGGCTTCTTCGTCCGCAGTCATGAACAAACGTTCTCCTGCATTCATTGTGAAGGCGAATGTTTTCCCTGCCGGGTTGCCATTCCTATCCTTCACTTCAATGACTAGCTCATGATAACCGCCATCCACATATTCTCCTGGATAGGTTAATAAATTTGTATCGGGAGAATAGTGCACTTCGTCCGTAATATCCGTTCCATCCAACAGAACAGATAAGGTATCCAAATCCAAGCCTGATCCGTGATCGGTCAGCTCAACTTTTAATTCATCCAGCGGTGCGCTTAATAATTCATTCTCAACAGGGGCTATAGGTTTAATAACGGGAACGTCTTTATCCTCTTCAAGCTCCTCATAGATAAAGGTAATGTCGTCTACCCAAATAGAGCCCTTGTTCTTCTTGCTCATATTCGATTGTTTCAATTGGAAAAACAATTCGAGGACAACCGGACCCGGTTTGCCCTGCGGAACGTCGGCCTCGATATATTTCCAGCCATACCAGTCGATACCGATTTCATTTTCATCATAAAATTCTGCCTGGAAAGAGGATCCGCCGCTATCTCTAAATTTGGTCGTTAGCAAATGTCCTTCATTATTCCCATAAACCCACATGCCTACCTTAGCAGGGTAACCGGTTACCGGGATATTCCCCGTCTTATACCCTACTTCAATTTGAGAGGGGTTATCGACTATGCCAATCATGTCGTAATCAATTCGAGCCGAATATTGTCCGTTTCTTACATGCTTCTTGTTATCTTCCAAGTGCAGCGTAGCCTCATACATACGTTTAGGATTAAATCTCACATCGGAGAGTCCATCTTCAAAATCCTCAACCATGACCGATGGAGTGGTTTCGTCTGCTGCATAGACATGATTATTTTGACGAGCTCCTGTATGTAACCCTCCTCCTAGTAACGTTATCACGGATGCGATCACTACTGTCTTACGTAATACTTTTGATTTCATTTCTTTTCCTTTCCCCCTTGGTAAAATTAGGTTGCAAAGAGTACTGTATCAGTGCAATGTAAAATTAAAACTCCTTAACTATTAAGAAATTGTTTTTTTCACATAAATTGTCATTATTAAGAACCCTACTAATAAGTAGGACCCGAACATTTATGAGTCGTTATACAGCGCGCGTGCCAGCACAAGTTTTCTATATCAGGTAAGAGATTCATAGATGGCATCCATTCAGCACGAACCGCGTTGCATGCCTTGACTAAAAAAAATAGACCGCCAAACCCTTTATGTGTTTGACGGTCCCAGCTATGCACTCCGATTTAGTTCAAAAATTGCAAGTAATGCAGCATTCGTTTCAACATGGCGGCGCTTTGCCTTCGTTCAGGTCGAAGGATAACACGCGATAATCCGCGCCGAATGGGGAGCCATGCCGTCAAGCGTAAATGGCCCCTGGTACTGCCCCAGCTGCTGTCCGCTCCAGAAATCCTCCATCCTCCCCGGCTGAGTAAGCTGGATCGTCAACGTTTGCGGCTCATCGCCCCAGTTAAACAGACAATAGAGTGTGCGCTCAGGCTCGCTTACGACGCCTATGATGAACCGATCGTCTTCGAATTTCGCTGCGATATTGCGGGTAGAGGCGGCTTTCTTCAGCATTTCCAGCTTGTTCGCAGAGATCGCCGCAAGGTCATCTCCGGAGAGCACCATCCCGCCCGTAGCCACAACGTAAGCCGCGTGAAACTGAAATTCATCCTCCGATAGCGGCGTGCTTGTCTGGCGAATCGTCCCGTCTGGATTGACGACGGATATAACTTTGTTTTCCAGCACCAGGCAGTCGGGATCATTCACCCAAAGCCGGTTATGCTGCCAGTTGCGGTGAAACCCTTCATACGCCAACCCGGTAACGGACGACCAGTGGCGTTCAATGTCATTCGTGACGCGCATCCCATGTACGGTGCCAAGCGACGGCCACATCGGCGCGTTGCAGCCCAACAAGAAGCTATCTTCCCCTGCGCCCTCCAACACAGCCGCCATTCCTCTTCGGTATGCTTCGACCTTCGAGGCCTTCGGATCGAACCGGCGTCCGCCAGGAATCGCTCCCCACATGTTCGCGTCCAGCTTGAAATAGTGGCTGCCCCATTCTTCGCGCATCGTGCGGAATACGTGACGCAAATAATTTTGCGCACCCGGGTGGGTGCCGTCCAGCATATACCAAGGGCCATTGCGCCAGCCCCCGAACGTAATCGCATTGGACGCCAGCGGCTGACCGTTATCATCTTGAATGAACCAATCGGGATGCTCCCGGAACACCGCCGACTCCGCTTGCGCAATAAACGGGGCTACCCAGATAGCAGGCTCGAAGCCGGCTCGCTTGATTTGCTGGCACAATGCTTGCATATCGCTGAACGATGCGCCCGGCGACAGCCAGTCCCCCATATAGGCCTGATAGCCGTCGTCGATTTGAATATATTTTAACTGCGGCACTTGCTTCGCAATAGCTTCCATATTGTCAAAGATGTTCTGCTCCGTTACCTCGGGCCCAAAGCAATACCACGAACACCAGCCATTCGGAATGCTGGCTGTAGGCAGCATGGGATGATGCTGCTTAATAGCGGCGGCATAGCGCTCCAGCAGCGCTTCCCGCTCCTGATCGAAATCGATTGCGAAGCTTTCCAGCTCCCAGCTTTGTCCCGGTTCGAGCACCAGCTGCTCCCCGTCCAGAACAATTTCGAAATGGCCGTCCGCCAGGCGGATTTCACCTGTAAAACGCTTGCACGAAGTAAAGCCGAGCAGTAGATAGCCCTCCTCCTCGCTCCCGGGGGATAGCAGCACGAAATGATAAGCGGTGAAAAAACCGTCGGTCGCCGGCATTTTATAATGCTTGCGGTCGTCATAGCCGCCGATCATCCGGGGCTCCCCAATCGTTCCGCCATACTGAGATAGCTTGCTGTAGCCCTCCCCATAGAACCGGGTATCGGCAGTGAAGGGCCATGCTCCTTTGAACAATACCAGTTCCTTCACGGTGACGGGCTGATCTCCTTCATTCCATACGCGAAAAAATATCTCCTCGCCTTGCCAATCGGACTTGACGACCGCTTGTTTGCTCATCTGGCCGTCAGCCTGCCGGACAAAACTGTCCGCCGCTGTCATAAACTCCGTTTTAATCGTTTGCACGGTATTATCCTCTCCCCAATTTCGCCTTTATTCGGATGCTGCTGCTGAATTCAGAATAGTTCGTTCCGTATGCAGCTTCATTCTATCATCCGAGGCTTGGACTGGATTTAGCCGAAGCTCTTCCATTTGCACGATATTAGGATTAAATATGGGCAAGGCGCGGCATTTTATGATACGTTTTATACGAGTATAGACGCTTGTTTCGAGGAGCTTATATGTGATGAAAGGGGCAACGGCATTGAAAAAAGAAACGGTTTCACTCCCCGATCTTCGATCGAGAATTTTAAGCGCCAACTTTTATTCTTTTTCTCCCAGGCAGCTGGTGAAGACCCGTTTTCCTTACGTCCATGTCTTCGTCTATATCACGGCTGGCAAAGGCATCGTCACAATCGGCGATCAAACCTGGAAAGCTGAAACGGGCGATTTGTTTTATTTGGCGCCTGGCGTACCTCATAGTTACACAGCCGATCCGGTCGACCCAATGGTGCATGCGTCCGTCTATGTCGATCTGCTCTCCCCTTCGACTCCGAAATGGAAAGGGGATCAGCAGCTTAATACATTCACCCCCTCGGCCTTCGATGAATCGATTTGTGCGTCGTTGGTTACGTTCTCGGAAGGACTTTCCATTCCTGCGCGTATTTCCGCACCTCGCAATACGCCCTGGATGAAGCCGTTTTTTGCCGTGATCGAGGCCTTCCCGGAGCAAGCCGTCGGCAACGATTTGCTGCTTCGGGCTTATTTCGAATCTTTTTTTGTCCGTTATTTGCAATACTCGCAGAAGGAATCGAGCACCTTCTCCGATCCGCGGATCGGCAAGCTGACCAATTGGCTGGGCAAAGCAGAGACCTCCCAAGTCGATTGCTCGGAATGGGCGGAGCGGCTGGGCATGAGCGTCTCCTATTTATATGAACTGTTTCACAAACAGACCGGAACGAGCCCGCAGCAATATTTGATCAAATGCAAGCTCGACAAAGCAAAAGCTTACTTGCGCGAAACGAACCTGCCGGTCACGGAAATCGCCGAAAAGCTCGGCTTCTCCTCGCTCCATTATTTTGCAAGGCAGTTCTCGAGGGTCGTGCAGGAGCCCGCCACCCAGTATCGGCAGCGATTCCGAGGAAAGCTTTAACCATATCTTCAAACGCTTTTTACCTTTAGATCGATATAGTCATAAATTTCGACTTCCTGCTTATTCGCATGAGTACGGTGCAGCCTGCCAGCATATTGCTGTCATGTGCCTGTCCAAGAAATAGGATGAACAAGAAATCCTCGGTTGCGATCCTTCAAGTCATTCATGTTGATCGGAGTGATATTTCCAGATAGCCCGTCAGAATCATATGATCCACTTTGTCCGTAATCTGTTCTAATGTAAGTTCCTTAGTCCAAAAAAGCGACCTATCAAAGGTCGCTTTTAGTTATCGATGCTCTTTGCATTTAGGAGAATCGGAAGGTTTGTCGTCTCATCCACATCGTTGCAACCCACTTTTCCCCTTTGATAACTGGTGTTCCTGCATGCAAAGTAAACTCGTTTAATTGATGATCACCATAAAAATATTCAAAGTAGACCGCCATGCCTTTGTTAGGGAAAACAGAGAAATCAAGCAGCGGGAACGCCGTTTCTCCGCCTTCCTCCACATCATTTAAATATATCAAGAGCGTACTGATTCGATTGTTGGCACTTCCTCGACTCGTTTCCGCGAAGAAATCATAATGGGGTTTATATTCTTGTCCAGGGGTATATAGCAGGACCTGCAAGCCATCACCGTGCTCAATCGGAATATTCATGACTTGAGCGATTCGCTTCTCGATTCTCGTAATCGTCTCATTCTCCCCGCAGAACACCCCGCTGCTCGTTCTAATTGGATTAACCGCACGATCCTCGCCTATTTTGGAGCGCTGCAATCGTTCTCTGGAATGTTCAATAAGCTCATCGCATTCCTCGCCGCTGAGCACATTTCCTAATACGACGATCAGCGGTTCCTCATACTTCGCAACAATACGAATCTCTCGATCTTCCGTCTTGATCGCATTTCCAGCATGATCAAATATCGTCCGTTCTTTCGCTGCCGTGTTCCCCTTCACCCCTGCACACCCCCATTTAATGACATCCATTACAAAAAATAATATACCATAAAATGGTTAAAAATTGGCCGGCTCGCTTGCAAAAAAAATTTACAATCTTTTTTTATAAATCAAGTAGGATAGGAAACCATAATAAAGAAAGAAGTAAGGATCACGAAATATAGGAGGAAATCATGGGCCGATTAGTTCATTTCGAGATTCATGTCGATGACATGGAGCGTGCCAAGAAGTTTTACGGAGAGGTGTTTGGATGGACCTTCGAGGATTGGAGCGACTACGCAGGAATGCCCTATTTTGGAGCGGTGACGGGCGATGCGAACGAGCTCGGCATCAACGGGGCTCTGGTGCAGCGCAAAGGCGCCTCCCCGGAACCGGGTCAAGCTATGAATGGGTATGCATGCACAATGGGCGTGGAGGATTACGACTCGACGGAAGAGAAAATCGTCAGCCTTGGAGGCAAGGTCGCATTGCCCAAGTATGCCCTTCCAGGAATGGCGTGGCAAGGCTACTACATGGATACGGAAGGAAATCTATTTGGCATCCATCAGCCAGACAAGAATGCCAAATAGCCGATTTCTTATGAACGCCAAATAGGCCCCACATTATGTGGTAACGGGAACTGCACGCGTTCGGCCATCACGGCCTTATCGCTCCCTTGCGGCATCCAGAACCCACCATGCGATACTCCTCTTCACGAAGTCGGTTTCATTCATTAAGCCTTCCCTCATTACCAACTAAAACGTCATTCATCATACTCAGAACAATCTTGTCTTCCATGCTCTCGGTTCGTATCATCTGCTGATTCACGTCGTTTGCGATTTTAGCATGGGCGCTGATTTCCAAAAGCTGTTTACTATTCGCGTAAATGAATGCAGAGGTGGTTTCAGAAATTCCATGCTTTTCGATCCACATAAACATTTCATAAAAAGTGATGGCCCATGAACGATTTTGACTTAACCAATCGGCTCTTTCTGGATGATCCTGACTTTGTAAATTCAACTCTACCCTGTCTTCGATCATCGTTGTCGTCGTAAATAAATTTCGTATGTTGTGGTTGCTATGGCTGCTATCTTTATTTTGAAGGAGTCCACGCACTTCGACTAACATAGCTTCAAGTGTTGTCTGGTACATTCGTTTAAGGTCCTTATTTGCATCCTCCATTTGATAGGAGTAGACGAACTTATTGAGAAACAACGCGATAAGTGTACCTGCGATGACAAACAGTACACGATTGATCGTCAACAGCTCCGTTGCACCTGAAAGTATAGTCACAGAACCGATAGCTGAGAATGTAACAATAATTGTGCTGTACCGATAAACCTTAATATAAGTCATCAAATAACCAGCCATCATCAAGATAAGGGTTCTCACCGTATTCGTCTGGAAAATTGAAAACACGATCAGTACCAGCACGGAACCTACAAGCGTTGCAAAAATACGATCCCGAACTCTTTTATGCGAGCGTTCATAGATTGGGATGACTAATGACAAAAGAGTGAACATGATCCAGCGACCTTCATGGATCTCGAACAGATCGACTATAAAACCACTTAAGCTCATCCCAATCGCAATGCGGATGGCAAAAGAAAATTTAATCGAGTTCGTTTGATGTCTCCGATGCCCAAAAGTCACCTTTCTATATTTTTCAGGAATCTGTTCAATCTTTTTAACAAGGTTAACTTTTTCTTTTTGTAACGAATGAAGATCGGCTACATTTCCGATTAGAAAATCAATATTACTTAATACTTTAAGGATGATCGGAAATGCAATCTTCTGCCGGCGATATTTCTCTACAATGTCAGCGAATACACGGCTTAAATCTTCAGCTTTCGCTTTATTAACTAGACTTTCTCCTATTAGCCCTAGACAAAGCGATAAATCATTTAAAATCTCTTCATTCCCGTCTCTTTGTGGCACTGTTTTTAATAAGGCATCGATTCTTTCCAATGCCGCAGATAGGTTTAACCTAATTCTTCCTTCTTCGGTAAGATAGAAATCATCGGCTCTTCTATCGAAAATCATTTTTCGCAAGCTGCGGATTGCTTTTGAAATCTGACCATCGGGGGACTCGCTCAGATCTCCTTTTAGTATCCCCTGAATTTTGACTTGTAAGGCTGTACAGATTTCCTGAATGCTCTTATTCCCGCTTTTCGTTAACTTCTTTTTATTGACCAACAATTGTAATAGCATTATGGCAATCGCACCAAATACTAAGGAACTTAAGCGGATAGGTAACAGATCAAGCGTGACCGGAAAAGCTAAAACGAATAAATACTGCAAGGCAAAAGGGAAATACAAAGGATTCCTCAAGTTATATGACAGTGAATAACCGATGACAAACATCATGACAAATGTGATCGGAATCCCTGCCCACATGTTGGCATTCGCAATAAATGCACCGATTCCCATTGCTACATTCAAGCCAATCAACTTGAACGTGTTGCTAACGGGATGAATGGTTAAATCTCTTTCCAACAACATAAGCATAGCTGTTACGGTCGAAACGCCTATAAGCGTGTTTTCCACACCAAATAGCATATTGAAGAAAAGAATGAATCCAATAATAGCAATGAACAATATTGTGTTCGAGATAATGGTTTTTATATTCAAACGAAATCCTCCGCCTTATCAATAGTCAATCCATGTGTTTATTTCCATGTAATGAAGTGTTATCGAGCCTTCAATTTTGAGAAATAGCGCAATTATCGCATTTTAACGGACGACATTCAACCAGAAAATCATGTTTTAGGGTTGGCAATAATTACTTATGTAGAACTAATTACGGCTAATATTCAGTACAAATAGTCTAATTATTATCGTTCCCTGTTTATTTCGAAATAAACGCCCTTCTTAGGAACGGGCGACTCCCCCCTCTCGCATCACCATAACAAAACAAGCGACCTTCGAGATAAGATTTTACTCTCTTCTCGAAGATCGCTTTTTGTTTCCAATGGGCCAAGCATAGATTCTAGGATTCCATCGCGGAGGTGTCTCTTTCGAAGTGAGCAATATCATGGCCAGTGGGATTTTGGAAGGTACGAAGCCCAAATGTCGGCGCTGCTGCAAAAATGTGATCAAAGATATCCGCCTGAATCGATTCATATACCCCCCAGTTGGTATCATTGCTGAAGGCATAGATTTCCAAGGGCAGGCCGTTGTCTCCCGGCGCTAACTGCCTTACAATCAGCGTCATGTCCTTATGGATTTTCGGATGATTCCTGAGATATTGATGGATATACACTCTGAATACGCCAACGTTCGTAAGCTGTCTTCCGTTCACATTGCTTTCCGTATTAATTTGACGTTCCATGTTGTACGCGTTGATTTCGCCTACTATTGTCTTAATATATTCGGTAAGGTAGTGAATCTTCTTAAATTCCTCGATCATATCCTTCGTACAGAATGAGATGCTATTCGTATCGATATAGACGCTTCGCTTAATCCTTCGGCCGCCTGATGCTTGCATCCCCCTCCAATTTTTGAAAGAATCTGATATGAGGGCGTAGCTCGGAATCATGGTGATCGTTTTATCGAAATTCATGACCTTAACCGTATTCAATGTAATATCGACCACGTCGCCGTCGGCATTATATTTGGGCATTTCAATCCAGTCGCCTAAACGTACCATGTCATTTGAAGATAGTTGAACACCTGCCACCAGACCTAGGATTGAATCCTTAAAGACGAGCATCAGAACAGCCGATAATGCACCTAATCCGCTGAGAATAATCAATGGGCTCTGATCGATGAGATTCGAGATCACCACAATGCCGCCGATGATAAATAGAAAGATCTTGGCAACCTGAATGTATCCCTTGATCGGCTTGATCTTAGAGACCTCATACGAGTGATAAATAGCTTCTAAGGCGTTGAGCAATGCATTAAAGACCGTGATGGTTACGATAATCATATAAGTTAATGCGGCTTTTTCAATCAAAGTTTGATATGCTGAGAAGATGGACGCAGAAGAATAGATAATGATCGCCGGCACGAGATGCGACAGCTTGTGGAACACCTTTTTCTCCACCACAATACTGTCCCAGGTATACCGATTTTTATGAATGAAATGAATAATCGTCTTCAGAACGATTTTTTGAGTTATGAAATTAGCCAGTATGCAGACCACAGCTATCAATACAACCATGATTATTTCTGACAGATAACCAATGGTTTCCACGTTCATGCCATATCCGTCTAGTTGCTCTTTAATAAAATCCATTTCTTCCTCCTAGCGTCGTTTATATTAGCCTATTATTATAAATTATCTTTAGACACTAGGCAATAATTCAAGATAACTCACGAAACGATTGACTGAATGGCATTAATTGACGGCGGCGTAATGATATTGAATTAGATACATCGAACCCATTTAATATAGGTTGCGACGGATTGGGCAACCTCGGCGGTTCAGGGTATTCGCCGCGGATTCCATGTATAACCGTTCGTCGCAGGACATTGACATTATAACTGACGGTGTAAATTAAACAGCTTCGCTGCGCCTACTAACATTTTTATAGTATAATATTGTTTATTTTCTCTTAGAAGCGGATGATACCAAAGTTAGAAAGGAATTGCTGGCATATGTGTGAGAATGCTATTCTGCCTAAAAAAATGATTAAACTATTCCCCTCCAGTTACAAGGCATTCAGTCTTGCTTTGCAGGCGCTGGTATTATTAGCAAAGCATTCAAATACTTGCCCAAGTGGAGATATGGCTCAAAAACTGCAATCCGAAGCGACGTTATTGCGCAGGATTATGGCAAATTTGGCACGACATCATATCGTTGAGACACGTGAAGGGCGAGATGGGGGTTACCGTCTGACACGATCGTCTGATCACATTCGATTATCCGAAGTCTATAAGGCATTACAGGTTTGGGAATCCGTCAATACGTGCATGATCGATGCTACGGGAGACAATCATTTTGGTCAACAAATGAAATATGTGATTTCGGATTTGACGGATGAAATGGAAGGCAGTGTGATAGATACGTTATCACAATATACCATTGCCGATTTAGTGAAAAAATCTGGCGAGGTTTGATGCGAAATAGAGTTGACACGATTAAAAAGGAAATATATACTGTGCAATAAATAACACAGTTTTTCATAGGCTATACTGTGTTTATTATGACACAGTTATTTAGGAGGACATTACCAACATGTCAACACAACTAGACTTGAAACAAGATTATTTCACTGTAGCTCATCAGCGCCGTTCGATACGCCAATATGACCCGAATTTAAAGCTGTCGAAAGAGGAAATTAAGGAAGTGTTAACAGAAGGTACACTCGCTCCTTCATCTAGCAACCTTCAGCCATGGCGCTTCCTGGTTATTGATGATCAAGCTCAAAAAGAAAAGCTGTTCCCGATAGCTTATAATCAACAGCAAATATTGAATGCTTCGGCAGTTATTGTGCTGCTAGGAGATTTGGAATGGTACAAGTCGGCAGAACAGATCTATAATCAAGCTATTCAAGCCGGCTTCATGAACGAGGAAAGCAAACAACAGCTGCTTGCTAATGTGAATCGTTCATATCCTCATATGAGTCTGGAGAAAGCACGCAGATTAGTTGCCACAGATGGCGGCTTAGTCGCTATGCACATCATGCTGGCTGCACAAGCAAAAGGACTTGCAACGGGTCCTATGGGCGGCTTTAAAGAGGATGAATTGAAGGCAGTTTTCAATATTTCGGATCGATATGATGTTGTCATGTTAATAACAATAGGAAAAGCAGTTGCAGATGGTTATCCAACCGTTCGTTATGGCGTAGACGATATCACATCATGGAATGAAATGAATAGATAATACCCTTCTAGCAATACGCATGTCGTAACATGAGCTCACAACCCCACTCTCTGGTGCCGTTGTGAGCTTATTCGTTTAACTCCTGTCTGAAAATCACGCCACACGGTTCTCTACGGAGGTAGTGACAGTTTTGATGTCTAGGCATGAAACATCCTCGCTACCGATTCAACATCTTCTTCCAGTAGGACACGCAGTATAAAAGGAGCGTGCTTATGTCGGTTGGGCGTGTTGTAGAATTGTGCATTTGTTCTATTGAACCAGCGTACCTGCCATCTTCATCTTGCTCATATTCGAATGTTAATTCATATACGGATAGCAACTCTCTCAATTGTTGTTTAGAGAACGCCATAATTATATCTCTGTTCCGCTTTATAGCTTGAGGCTCTTTTCACGCACGATAGTGTCTATAATTCCACCCTGCGCGCGGAACGCACCCCAATGTCCTCTCGGATTCAGGGTAATCGTCTCCCCCCGCTCCAAAGAGGTGAACCGTGGTCGCATAAATCCACTATACCTTTCTGAACGCTTATCATCTTTTTGAAACAAATTAAAAATCCCGCCCCAAAGACATTATCTTAGGGACGAGATTATTTGATCCGATTGCCGACGAATCACTTGACACGTGCAGCGATCGTACGCCTATCCATTAAGCCAATCGATTCGCTTCGGGATCGTCCATATCATAGCCGAAGGCGTCAAGCTCCGGCCATAATTCAGGGGCAATCGGGTAATTCGCGAGTTCCACCGTCTGAGCTACCCGTTCCGGCTTGCTCATGCCAACGACCGTGCTGGTGATCCGCGGGTCGCGAAGCGAAAATTGAAGCGCCGCGGCGGCCAACGGCACATCAAATTCCTGGCACACTTTGGCGAACGAACGCGCTCTTTCCACTACGATCGGCGAAGCATCGCTATAGGCATAACGGGCGTATGCATCCGGACCTTTCGCCAATATGCCGCTGCCATAAGGAGCGCCGTTGATGACGGCGACGCCCATGCGGCTCGCGACATCAAGCAAAGGCTCGGCAGCTCGATTGAGCAGCGTATATCGATTGTGGGTTTCCACAGCGCTAAATGCACCCGTTTCTACATAACGAATGAGCATATCGATCGGTCCGCCGGATATGCCGATGTGACCGATGACTCCCTCATCTTGAAACTTTTGCAGTACTTCTAACGGTCCGCCGGGTCCCATCACATTTTGGAAGGTGGTATGTTCAGGATCGTGGATATAAACGTATTGCAGACGATCAAGTCCCAAGCGTTCGAGACTTCCTTCGACGGAACGTTTGATCTGTTCGCCGCTGAAGTCGCCTGTCGTAAAGTCGCGGTCGGCTTTGGTGGCCAACACGTAACCCGCCGGAAGTCCGCCATTCGCTTGGATGGCCTTGCCGATCCGCCGCTCGCTCTCACCAAAGCCATAGGATGCAGCCGTATCCAGGAAGTTGATCGGGCTTTCAAATGCGGTACGCAGCGTTACCAATGCTTGTTCTTCCGGCGTGCCATATTGAAAGGTTTCCGGCATATCCCCGAGCGGAGCGGCTCCAAGACATAGCGGCGTTACGAGCAGGCCGGTACTGCCAAACGGCCGTTTGGATAATAGTGTGTTCGACATAGTGTGATCCTCGCTTTCATAGATGTCTTCATTACAGCGATACGCCCAAAAAGCCCCGCGTCAATTGGAAATCGATATTACCTTGCTGATAGAGACGCGGCGCATACGTATGTTCCAAAACTTGTTTGCTGCGCTCGAGAATTTGATTCGCCCATAAGGTCGGGTTGCCCGAGAGCACCAAATCGACATCTTCCTGATGTTTCTGCATCATGGCCTGTTCTGACGTTATTTGCAGCATCGGGACGAAAGGATGCGTCTGCATCGGACGATTGCCGATCAGCGCGACCACGATTTCCACACCGGTGGCTGCGAGTCCCGTGACCGTCTCCACCCAATGCGTTGTCGGAGTCTCCATAATGTGGAATCCGTTGCGGCGGACATGTTCCCCATAGGCGATGGACGGCCGAACTTGAGACGCAGTAAATAGATGTTGGCTGAATGCAGCCGCAGCAAGCAATCCGCTATTCTCAGGAATAACGACCACGCCTCCAGCACCGACAATCATCTTGGTCAGCGCTGCCAGCTGCTCGCCGGCATCGTCGATAATGGCACCGTCGCTTACGATCCCGACACGCAGTCCTTCCAGTCCGACTGTCACCTTCTCCGCAGGCTCGGCCGCGGCCAATCGATCGGCGAACCAAGCTTCGACCTTCTCGCTCACCTTGGCGATTCCGCCGTCGAGCTGAATGCTGGCATAGCCGAGCCGGCTCGCATCAACGCCATTTACTTCCATCTGATGGCGCATATAATCGTTGTGCGTTTTCTCGCAGCCATGCTCCAGCAGCAAACAATGCTCCACCATCGGGTGCGTGATGTAGCCCATCATCGTGCGGGCAAAAAGCGATTCGGCTGCCCCCCCTGAGGCTCCGCAGCCCTCCGTGTGTGCCAATGCGACAAAGCCCGAGAGACCGGGCTGCCCCGCTCCTTGCCCATTCAGCCGCTGTGTGATCATGTTGGCTACTTGTCCGGCGCAAAGGCTAGTCGGCACAATCAAGCCGATATTGTCACTGGACTGCCGATCCCGTTGCCGAGTAAAGGTAAATTGGATCGGGTTTGCCATCGCTTCATCATCTTGAATTTCTATCGGCGCTCCTGTCGGTGTGGGAGCGTGCAGCAGCGTCTCCAGCTGGCTCGCATCGTTCTGCTGCCAGTTGCGCCAAATTTGCACCTGGGCATGGCCCGCTTTCTCGCCGACGCTTCGCTGGCCGGAGGCAATTCGGATCGCCAATTCGAATACCTCTTGTCCCAGCTCATCCATCGACTTGCCTTCCAGATATTTCCCTGCGTTCACATCCATATCGTTCGACAGCAATTGGAAGCGGCGAGTTGTCGTGACCACCTTGACCGTCGGCACATACGGGAAATTGGTTATCGAACCATTTCCCGTCGTAAAGAATATCATGTTGCAGCCTGCGGCCACCTGTCCGGCGATGCTCTCCAAGTCATTCCCGGGGCTGTCCATGAAATAGTAACCGCCATCTTTCATGAGCTCCCCGTACTCGGTTGCAAAATCGATCCGCGTTACGGGGTCTTTCTTCATTGCGGCGCCTATGGATTTGAGATAGATGTTGTACAAGCCGCGATACATGTTGCCACCGGACGGATTACCTTCCGCGCTGGTGCCATGCCAAGACGTGCGCTCCTTAAATCGATTCACAAGTTCCAGAAATTTGCGCGCGGTTTCCGCATTGCGTACATTCGACAGGACATAGGGCTCCGCGCCAATCAATTCATCGGTTTCGGCCAGGCTGGCCGCGCCGCCGTAACGCACCAACTCTTCAGAAATCCAGCCGAGCAGCGGATTCGCGGATACGCCGGAAAATGCGTCCGAACCGCCGCACTGCAAGCCGATTCGCAAGTGGCGGATGGATTCTGGCGTTCGCTGCATCGCATTGACCGCCGGCAGCCACTCCCGTACTAACGCTTCGCCTGTAACCAGTTCCTCTTCGAAGCTGCCCGTGAGCGATACGAACTTATGAAGCACTTCATCGATCGGGTAGCTGTGCTCGCGTGCGTAAGCCTCCACCATCTTGTTCGTGACCGATTCATTGCCATAATCGACAAGCAATACCGCACCGACATTCGGGTTGACCATAAAACCGGCGAGCGTCCGCAGCAGCAAGTCCACGTTATTCGGCATCGAAGTACCGCCCTCCGTATGGGCCGCGGGAACAATCCCATCGATATTTGAATAGTTGTTGCATTCGCCTTGCAGACGGGCGGCAAGCTTTTTCACATAGCTGCCCGTGTGCGAGGTGGTGCCAAGCAGTACGATGTAGTTGCGCGTGCCGACCCCGCGATCTTCATGGCGGCGATATCCCATAAAGGTGCGCGTCTCCGTATACGCTGGCGATGCCTGAGCCGGCCGGAAGTTGTCCTCATCAAAGATATAGGGATGAACTTGATCCGCGAAATTGGGCACAGGCGGTAGCGCGAATGCCAACTTGCGCACACTGAGCGCTTCCAATACGGTTTCGTTGATCACATAGTGGCCGGGATGAATCGGCTTAAGCGCCACGCCGAAAGGCAATTGCCACGAAAGCAGCTCTTCGCCAGGAGCGATCGCTTTTACCGCGAATCGATGGCCTTCCATAACCGTGTAATCCAAGACGAAGGATTGGTTTTCATACTGAATGACGGTACCGGAGTTCAATTGGCGAATTGCAACGGCGCAGTTATCCCCGGGTAAAGGAAGTCTGGCTACTTCTTCAAATTGGTAAACGACGTCCATCGATGATCGGCTCCCTTGACGTAAAATTTCGCGCGAAATCTCAACAATTGTTGAATGCGTTTTCAAACCATCCATTACTATAACGCCAACTTGCATAATAATTAAGATTATATCACGAGAGCCGCGTTAGGTTGTCTTTCATAAATAATAATAGAAAAATATATGCAAAAATCCACAACCTCATGCGGTTGTGGATTTACATGGTGGAGGCGAAGTATGGTATGGCAAATCCAGAATCCGACGGAGTTAGCACAAAAAGAAACATGCTCAACATCTGGTCGTTTATACCCATTAAAAAAGCCAGCCTTATTCGGCTGGCTCCAATGTTCGGCAGGTATTTTGCCCTTACCCCTGCCATTATACAACCCTGCGGTCTCCCACAACTCCACATGCGACTTACTCGCCGGTTACTTCTTCTCGTTCTTGCCCTCCAGCGCGGCCTTCAGGGCATCGGCCAGCCCGCCGGTCAGCGTGACCTTGTCGCTATACTGCTCGACGAGCCGCTTCTGCTGATGCTTGTTGGTCCGCCCGCCGCCGGCTTTGTCCTCCAGCATCTCAATGATATTACATGGGCGGCACTGCGCGTATTTGCCCGCTTTGCCGGTATGGATCTCCATCTTTTTATGGCATTGCGGACAACGCTTGTTCGACAGTACTGGCTCGGCCGCGCGGCGGTAACCGCATTCACGATCTTGACACACGAACGTCTTGCCTCGCTTGCCCTTGACCTCCATCATTCGATTGCCGCAATCCGGGCAGTGCGCATGTGACAGGTTGTGCGGTTTATACTCCTTCGAATCCTGCTTCACCTCGGTTACCCACGCTGCAGCCTTCTGGCGGATGCCGGCCATAAACTTTTTCGCATCGCCTTGGCCTTTCGCAATGCGCTCCAGATCCCTCTCCCACTCCGCGGTCAGCTCCGGACTGCGAAGCTCCTTCGAGGCCAGCTCGATGAGCTGCTTGCCTTTGCCGGTCGGCACCAGCCGATTGCCTTGACGATCAATCGTCTGCGAGGACAGCAGCTTCTCGATAATATCCGCGCGCGTGGCCGGGGTCCCCAGCCCGTATTTCTCCATCTTGGACAGCAACCCCGCTTCCGTAAAACGTGCCGGCGGTTGCGTCTTTCCTTCGCGAAACCTGCTTTGCCTCAAGGTTAACGACTGCCCGGAAGTGAGCGCTGGCAGAAGCGGTCCGCTGCCGCCTGCCTCTCGTGCCGCTCCTCTGCCTCCATCCGCTGCTGCATCGTCGCTGCCATCGTCCTCACCATCCGACCAATCGGCCTCCTGCACACCGCCGTACGCTTCCTTCCAACCAGCTTCCTTCAGTACGTTACCTTTGGCGTAGAAACGGTCTTCGCCGACTCGTATGACCACGCTAGTCTCGTCATATCGGCAAGGCGAGCTGAACATCGCAAGGAACCGTCTAACGATCAATTCATGCAGCTTCCGTTCCTCCGGGCTCAGTGCAGACAGGTTGACATATTGCTCCGTCGGAATAATAGCATGATGATCGCTCACCTTGCTGTCGTCGACGATGCGTTTCGTGACCGAAAGCGGCGCCCGAAGCAACTTACGCGCCAGCGCCGCATAAGGCCCGACTGCAATGCTCTCCATTCGACCCTTCAGGGTCGGCACCATGTCAGATGACAAATAACGCGAGTCCGTCCGCGGATACGTCACCAGCTTATGCTGTTCATACAGCCGCTGCAGCACGTTCGACGTCTGTTTCGCCGAGAAGCCAAGCCGTTTGTTCGCATCCCGCTGCAACTCGGTCAGATCGTACGCTTGCGGATGAGGCTCGCTTCGCTCTACTGTCCGCAGCCGTTCGACGACCGCCGGCTTACCTTTCGTACGTGCAACGATAACTTCCGCCTCTGTCTGCGTCCATAGCCTGCCGTCATGCCTTTCCTCGCTGCGCCAAGCAGCATGGAAGCCTTCGCCGGCGAACTCCGCGGACACCGTCCAGAAGGGCTTCGGCATGAAGCCGTTAATCTCGCGCTCGCGCTCCATCAGCATCCCGAGCGTTGGCGTCTGCACCCGGCCTGCCGATAGCTGCGCATTGTACTTGCTGGTCAAGGCCCGCGTTACATTCAGACCAACCAACCAATCGGCTTCCGCCCGGCACACGGCAGAAGCATACAGCCGATCATATTCGCGGCCCGGCTTCAGCGACGCGAAGCCGTCTTTGATCGCCTTATCCGTTTGCGACGAAATCCAGAGCCGCTTGAACGGCTTCTTCCAATGAGCGAGTTCCATGATCCAGCGGGCAACCAACTCGCCCTCCCGTCCTGCGTCCGTGGCGATGATCAGATCGCCGATATCGGGCCGCTTGCATAATTGGAGGACGGCCTTGAACTGGCCGGATGTCTCCTTCAGCGGCTTAAGCGTCATCCGGTCTGGCATGATCGGCAGATCCTCAAGGTTCCATGTCTTGTACTTCGGATCGTAGTCCTCCGGCTCGGCGAGACCGACGAGGTGGCCGAGCGCCCACGTTACCACATAGGACGGGCCTTCAATATAGCTTTTGTTTTTATTCGTACAGCCGAGCACACGCGCGATTTCCCGCGCAACGCTGGGCTTTTCCGCCAATATGAGCGATTTCAATTTCATCTACTATTTCCCCCTGCACTTGTCATACTCTCATTATTCAATATTCGCGGGAATATTGTCAAAAAGCCGCGTCTCCGCCAGATGACGGAAGCGCGGCGAAAATCTGTGCACTGATCCCGTTAGCAGCTTACTTGAATCAGCCGTTTTGCGCCCGCAATCCTCGGCCTTTGGAGATGACGCCTACCGTACTCTGTTCGATAAAGCTGCCGCTCTATTCAAGTCACTCGGGCAAAATCGCCCCTTTCAGAACGCAAACAAACGCACTGCCTTTACGGCTCTCGTTATCTTTCTTCGCTACAACGGATACCAATTTGTCATGGATCAAAAACAAGCTGAGGATCTGACAGTCGATATGGTAAACCATCATTACGCCTTCCAAGAACTCGCCGCAGTCATACGTGCACATAGCCAAACATAGCAAAAAACCCGACCTCACGCGGTCGGGTTAATGATGGTGGAGGCGAGGGGATTTGAACCCCTGTCCGAAGATCACGCCACATGTGCTTCTACGGGTGTAGTCACAGTTTTGATGTCACCTTAGCAAGCGCCCCGTAACCGGCTATCGCTAAGGTCAGCCTGTTTGTCTTCTTCAGCTCACCGCAGGCGGAGATGAGACAGCGTATCCCACTAAGTGTGAGCCCCTACACCTGGCACATGGGCGATGCAAGGGAGGAGCTTAGCATACAGTTTCTTAGGCTGCTGCTAAAGTTGTACGTTGGTTGCCATTTAATAGGCTTTAGCGTTGATAAAGCGGACGCGTCCCCACTACCCGCAACCCATGCTCGTACTATCCCCGTCGAATCCATAAACGCCCCCAATATCGCATAAACGGCGTCATCTGAAGGCGCGTCTGCATCTATCGCATCACCATGCGATGGCGGACAAACTGCAAATTCGCATCTCCATGTTCCGTTTAGCTTAGGCGCTCTGGCGACGTACCGATCGAACCCGTTGGGGCAATCGGCATAGCGCTTCGAGCATTTGAATCATTGCTTCGTTGTTGCTTATTTAGTATAACACAATCGAAGACTTATTGTGCCGATGTCTTTCTGGTAACATTGGCGACGAACGCCACAAGCTCCAGAATACCGACTAACCATTACCGTGCGACCTTCTGCTTCTCGCGAAGCGCACGCTGGATATCACGCTGCGCATCCCGCTTCGCCGCTGATTCGCGCTTGTCATACTGCTTCTTACCTTTACCTAATCCAATAAGCAGTTTGGCATAGCCGTTGCGGACATAAATCTTCAGCGGTACGATGGAGTATCCTTCCTGCTTCGATTGCCCGAGCAGCTTATGAATCTGCGTCTTATGCAGAAGCAGCTTCCGTGCCCGTGTCGGATCGGTCGGATTATGCCGATTGCCCTGTTCGAACGGACTGATGTGCATGTTGTGGATGAACATCTCGCCGTTGCGGATCGTTGCGAATGCATCGCTGATATTCGCTTTCCCCGCGCGCAGCGCCTTAATCTCCGTCCCCATCAGCACGATGCCGGCTTCATACGTATCTTCGATGAAATAGTCATGGGAAGCCTTCTTGTTCTGGGCAAGCTGTTTCCCGTCACTCTTCTTACCGCCCATGCCAATCACCTCTTTGCTCTAGTAGACTTGAACGACCGCCGGAGCATTGGAAACAAATGGACTCCTAAGCAGTATTCATCAGGAGTCCATTGTAACAACTTTACAAGGCGAAATCAAGAAGTGACACAGGTCCGCCGCACCCTGCGGGCAGCTATACGGCCCGTTAGTTCGGCTGTTTAGGCTCGGCAGCCGCAGCTGCTTGACCTGCGCGATTTTTCTTCTTACGCGGCTTTTTCTTCACCACATTAGCGTCTCCCGCATCCGGTTTCGAATTCACCGTGTTGACAGCGCCATTCTCTGCGGGCTTCTTCCGGCGCCGCTGGTTTGTGCCGCTGCCGGCATTCCCGCTCGCGCCTTTATTGGCGCTGCTTGGCGCCTTGCCACGGCGGTTTCCATTCGATCCGCCGACTTGATTGCGGCCTCCGCCGCCAGGTCTTCCGCGGCGTGAACCAACGCCCGGGGAGAAGTGCTCATACTCCCCTTCATCGATTACGCCCCCGGTACCAAGAATCGGCAGTCCCCACATATCCTTTCGTACTGCAGCGCCTTTCGCATGCTCCGGTTTCCCCTTGCTCGTCGAAGCAGCGCTCTCGCTGCTAACCGTTCCGTCTTCCGTTCCCATTATTCGGTTCAAGTTATAATCGTCCTCCGGTTTCCATCCTCTGCGTTCCCCTTCATTCCTTGCAGCGCTATCGCTGCCGCGTCGCGCGAATACCATTCCGCCGCGCTCGCCGTTCCCGCGCTGCTCCTTCGCGCCGCGGCCTGGGCGAGCGCCCGCACCGCGGGCACCGCCGCCGCGCGCTCCCGCCGCTGCGCCCACGCGCTCGCTTGCGCCGGCGCGCTTCTGGCCACCGCGCTTGCCGGCCGCTCCGGCAGCGCGCTCGCCGCCTGCGGCACTGCGCCCGCCGCCGCGTCCCCCGCGAGCGCCAGCACCGCCAGCCGCTCCGCGGGCTGCACCGCCGCCCGCGCCGCCGCGATTGCCCCGCCCGGCGCGCTGGCCCTCGCGGGCTGCGGCAGAACCAGTCGACTCCAACAACGCAAAGTCGATGGTGTGTTCGTCCATGTTCACATGCTCGACGCGCACGCGCACCTCATCGCCGATTCGGAACATCCGCGACGTCCGCTCGCCGACCAGCAGCATGTGCTGTTCGTGGAAGTGGTAATAATCATCCGTTAGATCACTGAGACGGATGAGCCCTTCCACCGTGTTCTCCAGCTCGATAAAGATACCGAAGCTCGTCACACTGCTAATTATACCATCAAATTCCTCGCCGATCTTATCCAGCATATATTCGGCTTTCTTGAGCTTATCCGTATCCCGCTCCGCCTCAACGGCAACGCGCTCGCGTTCCGAGGACTGCTGGGCAATATCCGGCATCCGGGCTCCAAGCGCCTCTAATCGCGCATCGGAGAGTACCCCGCCATGCTCGAATACCTCGCGCATGACGCGATGGATGACCAGGTCCGGATAACGACGGATCGGTGAGGTGAAGTGCGAATAGAACTCCGCCGCAAGCCCGAAGTGGCCCAAGCTCTCCGCTTCGTATCGCGCCTGCTTCATCGACCGAAGCATGACGGTCGAGATCACCGTCTGTTCCTTCGTGCCGCGGATATCTTCCAGCAGCGTCTGCAGTGCACGCGGGTGAATTGCACTCCCGCCCTTGCCCTTGATCGTATAGCCGAAATTCGCGGCAAATTGAACGAAGGCCAGCAGCTTCTCCGAGTCCGGATTCTCATGAATCCGGTACAGGAACGGCACGCGCAGCCAATAGAAATGCTCGGCAACCGTCTCGTTGGCCGCCAGCATGAATTCCTCGATGATTTGCTCGGCAATCGACCGCTCTCGCTTCACGATATCCACCGGCTTGCCGTTCTCATCGACGATGACCTTCGCTTCCACGAAGTCGAAGTCGATGGCGCCGCGCTTCATCCGCGTCGACCGAAGCCGCATCGCGAGCTCCTCCATCAGCTTGAAGGAGTCGACCAATTCAGCGTAGCGCTCCGTAACTTCCGGATCCTCATCCTGTAAAATTTTACGCACATTCGTGTACGTCATCCGTTCTTTGGTCCGAATAACGCTCGTGAATACATCGTGGCGTACCCGCTTGAGCGTCTTCGCGTCGAACTCCATCTCGCAAGACATCGTCAGACGATCCACCTGCGGATTCAGGGAACATATCCCGTTCGACAACCGATGCGGCAGCATCGGGATCACCCGGTCCACCAGGTAGACGCTGCAGCCCCGGCGGTAAGCTTCCTGGTCGAGCGCCGATTTCTCTCTCACGTAATACCCGACATCCGCGATGTGAACGCCTAGCAGGTAGTTGCCATTCGGCAGCCGCTCCACGTTGACCGCATCGTCCAAGTCTTTGGCATCCTCGCCGTCGATCGTTACAATGACGCGGCCCCGAAGATCGCGCCGGCCTTGGCTGAGGATCTCTTCCTCCGTAATCGATTCCGGAGCCGCTTCGGCTTCCTCCAGCACATCCTCCGGAAATCCTTCCGGCAGCTGGTGCTTCCGGATGATGGATAGAATATCAACGCCCGGATCATTCTTATGGCCCAGAATTTCAACTATCTCGCCTTCGGCGGCCGAACGCCCCTCCGGATACGAAACGATGCGAACGACGACCTTCTGCCCGCTCACCGCACCCTGGAATTGCCCCTTCGGAATAAAGATATCGCGGTTGATCCGCTTATCGTCCGGAACGACAAAGCCATAAGCTTCATGGTTATCGAACGTGCCGACCACTTGCGTAACCGCACGCTCGACGACTCGCACGACTTCGCCCTCCATGCGTCCGCCGCTCTCGCTCTTGGAGGTGATCCGAACGAGCACGATATCTCCGTTCATCGCGCTGGCCAAATCGTTCGCATGCAAATAAACGTCCGGATGCGCTTTGTCCTCCGGCAGCAGGAACGCAAAGCCTTTCGCATGCGCCTGCACGCGCCCGCGCAGCAAGTTCATTCGCTCGGGCACGCCGTACCGGTCATTGCGGTTCCGGATGATCCGCCCCTCCTCTTCCAGCTGATTCAGCATGACGAGGAAGGCCTTGAACGACTCCGCCCCTTCTACGCCCAACTCCCGGTGCAGCTCTTGGTATGTCATCGGCTTATAGGCCGCTTCCCTCATAAAATCAAGCAGGGTCTCCTCTGTTATCATAATGCCTCCACTCGCATGCCGCTTCCCTCGAATTAAGTAGTTGCAGCTTCAGGTTGATAGATTCTCATATAGATTTAGTATACACGAAATGAAACAACGCCATCCGTTTTCGCAAAAATATTTGCCATATCGCGGATCATTTACATTTGACAAACTCAATATGCACATCAATCCACACAGCCGGCCTACTTCCTTCTTCACACAAGAACGCCCTGTTTCAAACCAAGCCCGTAACCGCAAACCAGCAAGCAGCAGCATAACTTGTTCATCCCGCTAACTATTATTCCACATAAAAAACATCATTACCCTTGCCGCGGCGAAGCCATTCGCCATTCCCAGCTTTCCACAAGGTTAACGATGTTTACGATTTATCTTATGTAACAAAAAAAAAGCGGGATGCATTCTCCCGCTTTCCACCGATTCAACGATTATGATTTGATCAGGTAAGCAACAATCAGTGCCGTTACGAAAAATCCAACCGCAAGGCCTACCGTAAGACGCTGCAAGAAAAGATCCAGTCCGCGCGCCTTTTGCTTACCGAACAAGTGCTCAGCACCGCCGGAGATGGCGCCCGAAAGACCGGCGCTCTTCCCTTTCTGCAGAAGAACGACTGTAATCAAGCCCAAAGAGAAAATGATCAACAAAATTTTGAAGAAAATATCCACAGTTCCACCTCCAACGAGAGAAGCATTCGCATTTTCCGTAGCCTTGCCACATCAGGACAAAGCCTGAGAACAACATTTTTATTTTATCACAGATGAATAGTGAATACAAGCATGTCCATCTTTGCTGCTCAGTACGTTGTGCTATGCATCCCATGCAGCACAAATCCTTCTTTAGCTTCATCAACCACTATACCAACGATCCTTATGCATTCCTTCTGATGAAAAGACCCTTACCTACATGTCATATTAAATAACAAAGTCATCCTTAAATCGATAAAAATTTTTAATTAACCAACTGTATTACTCACTTATATGTTATATTAACTAACATACAAAAAATTCATCGGAGTGTGATTTCAATGAAAGTTGCCTTCGTTGCACATGATCAAAAGAAAGAAGAGCTCATAAACTTCACGATCGCTTATCAACACTTGTTTCACGCGCATGAACTGTTCGCGACGGGCACGACGGGCCAGCTCATCATGGACCAAACAACGTTAGACATCTTTCTCTTTAAATCCGGTCCGTTAGGCGGCGATCAGCAGCTGGGCGCCTTGATCGCGCAGAACGATCTGGACCTCCTCCTCTTCTTCCGCGACCCGCTCGTCGCGCAGCCTCATGAACCCGATATCTCGGCACTGCTCCGCCTCTGCGACGTGTACGGCATTCCGGTTGCAACCAACATGGCCACAGCGGAGCTTCTGGTTCATGCGCTGGAGCGAGGGGACTTCAACTGGCGGGATATCATTCACAATAATCGTCCTGTCAATGTTACGGGCCTTAAGGAGCGGCCAGTCGATAAACAGCGCGGAGTCAGCTCCGCGGCGGCAGAACGCCAATAAAAGAAGAAAGAGGAGGCGATGGAATCGCCCCCTCTTCACGATCGATCATAAGCCGCCTGCTCCTGCCATTCTTACGAAATGGAATGGACCACCAGCTTGCGCAGCTGCACGGCTCGCTAAGTTGATCAATTAAAATCCGTTCTCACGGAAAAATTCCAGACAAATCTTCGCGCTTTCGAGCGACGAGGAAGCGAACTCCTCCTGCTCCACAATAAAGTATTCGATGCCGACCTTCTCAGCAACTCCCAATACGCCTTTCAGATCGACAACGCCCTTGCCAACCTCAGTGTCACGGCGCCCTTGACCGAAGTCCTTGAAGTGCGCCAGCGGCACGCGGCCCGCGTAACGCGTCACATAATCAACCGGATTCTGGCCGCCCATATGTACCCAGCCCAGGTCGAATTCAGCGATCAGGTACTCTGCCGGCACCTTCTCAAGCAGAAGGTCCATAGCAGGTCTGCCGTTCACAAGCTTAAATTCGAAGTCATGGTTATGATAGCCGTATTGCAAGCCGGCTGCCGCCACTTGTCTGCCCGCCGCCTCCAGGATGGATGCCAGCTTGTCGACATCTTCCTCCGTCGGATTCTCAGGAAGCGGCGCCCACGGCGTCACGATATATTTCAGGCCGATTTCTTTGGCATACTCGATTTGAACGGCCAAATCCTGCTCAATTTTATCGGGTTCGCCGAAATTCAATCCAACGTGAGCAGAAGGAGCTTCTAATCCGAGCTCGTCCAGAAGCGCTTTCAGCTCTTTGGCAGGCGTATTGAAATAACCGGCAAATTCAACCGCGTTATAGCCCATTTCGGCAACCTTGCGAATCGTGCCCAGGAAATCCTTCTCGGTCTGGTCACGCAATGTGTACAGCTGCAAACCAACGACTGGTTTTGTCATATTATCCACCGCTTTCAACGTATTTGGCGGTATTGATTAAGCCTCTCAGGTCCGCCCTTACCCCTGCATCCACTATGCAATATTGCTATTTAAATATAAGCAAGTAAGACGAAAACTTATACTTTCTTATATTAAAAAGAGGAGAGCCGGCGCACTAAGCACGCAGTCTCTCCCCTATTATAGCGAACGTCTCTATGGAAGATATACCTCCATTTGGGACATTCTTTTGTCATTTTGCTATTGCGCGATTACTTGAAGTTTTTCAAGTTGTAGAATGCGCTTTTGCCTGCGTATTGAGCAGTCGAACCCAGTTGATCCTCGATGCGGAGCAATTGGTTGTATTTTGCAACGCGGTCCGTACGGGACGGAGCGCCTGTTTTGATTTGACCGGCATTCGTCGCTACCGCGATGTCAGCGATTGTGCTGTCTTCGGACTCGCCGGAACGGTGAGAGATGACAGCCGTGTAGCCTGCGCGTTTAGCCATTTCGATGGCATCGAACGTTTCGGTCAGCGAACCGATTTGATTCACTTTAACCAGAATGGAGTTGCCGATGCTTTTCTCGATGCCTTGGGACAGACGCTCGGTGTTCGTCACGAACAGGTCGTCGCCAACCAGCTGCACTTTGCCGCCCAGCTTCTCGGTCAGCAGCTTCCAGCCTTCCCAATCGTCTTCGGAGCAGCCGTCTTCGATCGTAATGATTGGGTACTTCTCCACCCATGATGCAAGCAGATCCACGAACTCAGCAGGCGTGAAGGATTTGCCTTCGCCTTCGAGGTGGTACTTGCCGTCTTTGAAGAATTCCGTGGAAGCTACGTCCATACCCAGGAATACGTCGACGCCTGGCTTGTAGCCTGCGCGCTCGATAGCCGAGATGATGGTGGTGATGGCTTCTTCGTTGGAGCCCAGGTTCGGAGCGAATCCGCCTTCGTCGCCAACAGCGGTGTTCAAGCCCTTGTCTTTCAGAACCGACTTCAGGTTGTGGAAGATTTCCGCGCCGATACGCAGCGCTTCCTTGAAGCTCTCTGCGCCAACCGGCAGAACCATGAACTCTTGAACGTCGATGTTGTTGTCGGCATGCTCGCCGCCATTCACGATGTTCATCATCGGAACTGGGAGAACTTTAGCGTTGAAGCCGCCCAGGTATGTGTACAGCGGAACGCTCAATGCGTCTGCTGCAGCGCGGGCAACCGCCATCGATACGGCGAGGATCGCGTTCGCGCCCAGCTTGCCTTTGTTCGGCGTACCGTCCAGCGACAGCATTTTGCGGTCGATCAATACTTGATCCAGCGCGTCAAGGCCGATGATTTCTGGTGCGATGATGGAGTTGACGTTGTCAACAGCCTTCAATACGCCTTTGCCGAGGTAACGGCTTTTGTCGCCGTCGCGAAGCTCGACAGCTTCGTAAGCGCCAGTGGATGCGCCGGATGGCACGATTGCGCTGCCTTTGCCGCCGGACTCAAGAATAACTTCAACTTCAACCGTTGGATTGCCGCGGGAGTCGAGCACCTCGCGTGCATATACGTCAGTAATGATAGACATGAACGGAACACTCCTTATTTTGTATGGTGGTATTGCTTATCACTTACACGCTTGTCTGCTAAGCTTGCTCAATGATGGAGCTGCCGGTCATTTCGACCGGTTTCGCCAGCCCGGCCAATTCGAGAATCGTCGGCGCAATGTCGGCCAGGATGCCGTTCTCGCGCAGCGTAATGCCTGCCTTCGTCACGATGAACGGAACCGGGTTGGTCGTATGGGCGGTGAACGGGCGTCCCGACTCGTCAATGACCATATCGGCATTGCCGTGATCCGCCGTAATCAGGGCCACGCCGCCTTTGGCAAGCACCGCATCGACCACTTTGCCCATGCACTCGTCCGTCGCTTCCACCGCTTTGATCGTCGGCTCCAGCATGCCGGAATGACCGACCATATCCGGGTTCGCGAAGTTCAGAATGATGACGTCGTGCTTATCCGATTCGATCTCTTTCACAGCGGCTGCGGCAACCTCGTACGCGCTCATCTCCGGCTGCAGGTCGTAGGTCGCAACCTTAGGCGAGCTGATCAGAATGCGCGTTTCGCCCGGCAGCTCGACATCGCGTCCGCCGCTGAAGAAGAAGGTCACGTGCGGATACTTCTCCGTCTCGGCAATGCGAAGCTGCTTCTTGTTATTCTGAACGAGCACTTCGCCAAGCGTATTGTCGAGATTCTTCGGTTTATACGCAACAAACCCGCCAACCGTTTCACTGAACAGCGTCAGACAGACGAAGTACAGGTTCAGCGGCGCGCCCGCTCCACGGTCGAAACCGCGGAAATCATCGTTCGTAAACACTTGAGACAGCTGAATCGCGCGGTCCGGACGGAAATTGAAGAAGACCACGGCATCTTCGGATTCCACGAGGCCGACCGGCTTGCCATCCGCTCCGAGAATAACCGTCGGCATGACAAACTCGTCATACACCGATTTCTCATACGAATCGACAACCGCTTGAATCGGATCTGCGTATTGAGGACCTTCGCCATAGACCATAGCGCGGTAAGATTTCTCTGTCCGTTCCCAGCGCTTATCGCGGTCCATCGCATAATAACGGCCCTGTACGGTCGCGATCTTCCCTACGCCGATTTCTTCGATCTTCGCTTGCAGCTGCTCCAGGTAACCTTTCGCACTGTCAGGCGCTACATCGCGGCCATCCAGGAACGCATGAATGTAAACCTCGTCGAGGTCGTTCTTCTTCGCCAGCTCCAGCAGAGCAAACAAATGGCTTATGTGGCTGTGCACGCCGCCATCGGAGAGAAGGCCATACAGGTGAAGCTTCTTGCCGTTAACCTTCGCATGGTTAATGGCCCCGATCAGCGTCTCATTCTCGAAAAACTCGCCTTCGCGAATCGATTTGCCGATCCGGGTCAGGTCTTGATAGACGATCCGTCCGGCGCCGATATTGAGATGGCCGACTTCGGAATTGCCCATCTGGCCTTCCGGAAGCCCAACCGCTTCGCCGCATGCTGTCAGCGTCGTATGTGGAAAGGTCGACATGTAACGGTCGTAATTCGGCTTGGACGCTTGCGCAACCGCATTGCCGGTCACATCGTTCCGCAGGCCGAATCCGTCCATAATAATAAGCGCAACCGGTTTCGGAGCCGTCATCTTACTTCGCCCCCTCGACCAATTCGATGTAGGACGCCGCTTCCAGACTTGCACCGCCTACAAGAGCGCCGTCAATATTCGATTGTCCCATATATTCGCGAATATTGCCAGGCTTCACGCTGCCGCCGTATTGAATACGAACCGCATTCGCCGTCTCGCTGTTATAGAGGCCGTCGACAATGCCGCGAATATAGGCAATGACATCCTCCGCATCCTCGGATGTCGAGGATTTACCCGTTCCAATCGCCCAGATCGGCTCATAAGCAATGACGACCTGCGCCGCCTGCTCTGCGGACAAGCCTTGGAAAGCCGCTTCGGTTTGCACCTTGCATACGTCTTTCGTCTGTCCCGCTTCGCGCTCTTCCAGCTTCTCGCCCACGCAGACGATCGGCGTCAGGCCGTGCTTGAATGCCGCATGAACCTTCTTGTTCACGATCTCGTCGGTCTCCGCGAAATAAGCGCGGCGCTCCGAATGCCCGATAATAACGTACTTCACGCCGAGATCCTTCAGCATGACGCCGCTGATTTCTCCCGTGAAGGCGCCGCTGTCTTCGAAATGCACGTTCTGTGCCCCGATCGCGATCGACGTTCCTTTAGCCGCTTCGACAAGCGCCGGCAGCGTCGTGTATGGCGCGCAGATGACCGCTTCCACGCCATCTACCTCCGCCTTGCCCTTCACAGCCGCGATGAACGCAGTTGCTTCAGAAACGGTTTTGAACATCTTCCAGTTTCCCGCAATAATTGGTTTCCGCATGTTCTTCAGCTCCTAACAACATATTGAAGAATATTTTAACCTGCCTTCAACAGCATGCCATTACTTGTCGTTCAAAGCAACTACGCCCGGAAGCGCCTTGCCTTCCATGAATTCCAGGGAGGCGCCGCCGCCAGTGGAAATATGGTCCATCTTGTCTGCGAGTCCGAATTTCTCCGCAGCAGCAGCCGAATCGCCGCCGCCGATTACCGTGTAACCGGAAGTTTCCGCGCATGCGCGCGCTACAGCTTGCGTACCGTGCGAGAACGGTTCGATTTCAAATACGCCCATCGGTCCGTTCCATACGACCAGCTTGGAGTTCTTGATGACGTCCGCGTAAATCTCACGGGTTTTCGGTCCGATGTCGATGCCTTCCCAGTCAGCCGGAATGCCGTCGATATCCACGATCTTCGTATTGGCATCGGCGCTGAAATCGTCCGTTACCACGATATCGACCGGCAGAAGGAAGTTCTTGCCCATTTCTTTCGCCTTGTTAATGAATCCGAGTGCCAGATCCAGCTTCTCGTTATCAACAAGCGATTTGCCGATTTCGTAGCCTTGCGCTTTGTAGAATGTATAAGAAAGACCGCCGCCGATCACGATGTTATCCGCGATTTCGATCATTTTGTTAATGACATCAATCTTATCCTTAACCTTGGATCCGCCGACAATAGCCGTGAATGGACGCTCAGGATTGTTCAGCGCCTTGCCGAGCACATCCAGCTCTCTCTCCATCAGAAGACCGGAAACGGCCGGCAGGTGGTGAGCAATGCCTTCTGTCGAAGCATGCGCGCGATGAGCCGCGCCGAATGCATCGTTCACGAACAGGTCCGCCAGCTTCGCGAAGGACTGCGCGAGCTCCGCATCATTCTTCTCTTCGCCCGCGTAGAACCGGACGTTCTCAAGCAGCAGCACTTCGCCGTCTTTCAATGCTGCAGCCAGCGCTTCCACTTCTCCGCCTATCGCCGCATCCGCCTTGTTAACCGGCTTTCCAAGAAGCTCGGACAGACGCGCCGCAACCGGCGTCAAGCGCAGCTCCTCGACAACCTGCCCCTTAGGACGGCCAAGGTGGCTCGCCAGAATAACTCTTGCGCCTCTTTCGATCAAGTAGTTAATCGTCGGCAGCGTTTCGCGAATCCGCTTATCGTCCGTAATCGCACCGTTCTCCAACGGCACATTGAAGTCAACACGCACAAATACGCGCTTACCGCTTACCTCGACATCGCGCACACTCTTCTTATTCATCGATGCAGATCCTCCTCGGTTTGGTGGAACATGCAGATGCTCCGCTCCCGCATTGCTCTTGCAAGAAGATCGGAAGCCTCTGCCCTAGTTCCATCTATTCATCATTCCACTTAAGCCCTATCCATACCTGTTACCGGCTCGTTCGGCAAGCCGGAGCAGACTCTTTATCTATATACGCGGTGAATTAACCCACCATTTTTCTTCCGTATCAACCAACGAGAAGGAGCTGCACGGGCAGCTCCTTCGCAGTAGGTGTCCGTATTACAGACCTTTGGAAGCGATGTATGCGGCAAGATCAACGACGCGGTTCGAGTAGCCCCACTCGTTGTCGTACCAGGAAACAACTTTAACCATATTGCCTTCAACGACCATCGTCGACAGTGCATCGATCGTGGAAGAAGCCGGGTCGCCATTGTAGTCGCTCGATACGAGCGGCTCGTCGGAGTAGTTCAGGATGCCTTTCAGACGGCCGTCTGCAGCTTCTTTCAGAGCGCCGTTAACTTCTTCAACCGTAACGTTCACTTTCAGCTCGGCAACGAGATCCGTAACCGACACGTTAGGCGTAGGAACGCGCATTGCCATGCCGTTCAGCTTGCCTTTCAGTTCAGGCAGTACAAGGGATACCGCTTTGGCAGCGCCCGTCGACGAAGGAATGATGTTCTCTGCGGCAGCGCGAGCGCGGCGCAGATCCTTGTGCGGAAGGTCCAGTACGGACTGGTCGTTCGTATAGGAGTGAACGGTCGTCATCATGCCTTTGACGATACCGAATTTGTCGTTAATGACTTTCGCGAACGGCGCCAGGCAGTTCGTTGTACAAGAAGCGTTGGAGATAACCGTATGAGCGGCTGGATCGTATTTGTCTTCGTTAACGCCCATAACGATCGTAATATCTTCGTTGGAAGCCGGTGCGGAGATGATGACTTTCTTAGCGCCGCCTTTCAGGTGAAGCTCGGCTTTCTCCTTCGCCGTGAAGATACCCGTCGATTCAACGACGATTTCAACGCCTTCTTGACCCCATGGAAGGTTCTCAGGGTTGCGCTCAGCAAATACTTTGATTTCGCGGCCGTTAACGATCAACGCGCCTTCTTTCGCTTCTACTGTAGCGTCCAGCTTGCCGTGAGTCGTATCATATTTCAGCAGATGAGCGAGCGTGCTCGTGTCCGTCAAATCGTTTACAGCCACCACTTGGACTTCTGGGTTGTTCAAAGCTGCGCGGAATACGTTACGGCCGATACGGCCAAATCCGTTAATACCTACTTTAACCATCTTTTTTTCCTCCTAGTAACGTAATGTTTAAATTTATCTCAAGACGTCCGAACGCAGCCCCCGAGCTGCGAGCATACGTCAAGATCTCGCGTTGATGTCCAAACCTTCTTCATCATCCAGCAATGCGGCGATTTCTAGTGCTGCGGCTTCGTCGGTTACCAGTATGTCGTCATGTCCAAAGCGCATGACGGATGCGATCGCCTCGCCTTTGCTCCGTCCGCCTGCTACTGCGATGACAACCTCGGTTGCCATAATATCCTCCAGCCGGAGTCCGGCCGTCGGCATGCGGTGTACAACATTGCCATTCCGGTCAAAATAATACCCGAACGCTTCCGCCAGCGCCCCTTCTGCGTTCAGCGCCTCAATAACGGATTCGTCCACACGCCTTCTTCTCGCCATAACCACTGCGTCTCCGATACCATGGATAACAATGCGCGCATGACGGATCACTTCTACGATTTCACGGATATTCGGCTCCTGCATCAAGGACTGGTATGCTTCTTCCCCCAGATGATCGGGCACATGCAGCAGCCTGTACTGCGCGCCGGTCCGCTTGGCCATCGTCGATGCGATCGTGTTCGCCTGGTAGTCAAGGCTTTCGCCCAATCCGCCTCTTGCGGGCACGAACCAATTTCCCTTAAGCGAGGTTTGAGTCGTCAGCTGGCTTGCTACCTGGGCAAGCGTAGATCCGCCGGTTACGGCAACGATATCGTCCTTCTCCATCACCTTGCGGAGCGCCGAGCATCCTGCACGTCCAAGCTCCCGCTTCGCATGCGGCGAAATATCGGAGTCTCCCGGCACGATCATGACCTGCTTGAGGCCATACCGCTGGCGAATGCGAGTCTCCAGATCGGATAAGCCGAACATCGCTTTGTAGAAAGGCTCCATATCCTCCAACAGCCGCTTGCCTGCATCCGTAATCCGCATGCCGGCAGCATCGATATGAAGAAGTCCTTGCGCCTTCAAGAAATCCGTCTCCGCCCTCAGCACCCGCTCCGTCATCGTAAGAGAAGCGGCCAGCATCCGGCGGCCAATCATATCGGATAGCAGCACTTGGCGAAGAATGAGATACCGCTTCTTCATCGCCGCGAGCATATCCGGCACAAGCTGTTGCTGCAATTCAATGAGAGACTGCATCTTCCGCGTTCACTCCATTGTCAAAATTAAATCCGTAGACCATGGACACAATGCGTCCCGCGTTATCTTTTTAAGTCCCACTGCTATTGTACTCCAAAGCAGAACGCGGGGCAAGATGGGTTTTGCCGATGAAACCGTTTGCTGTCACGATTTACACAAAATTATTTTTTTCGCCCATATTGCTTTTTTCCCGATTATTAGATATACTAATCCTCGCTATCCCTTTTGCGCCCGTGGTCCAATGGATATGACGTAGGCCTCCGGAGCCTGAGATCGAGGTTCGATCCCTCGCGGGCGCGCCATAATACAACGAATAATCGGCTTATGCCGGTTTTTTTGTATCCTATGTTTGACCATCTTTGACTTTCGTTTCGCTTTCCGTTATGATGGTTATACTGAAGCACATTACCTAACTTAGGAAGCCAAGCTTCCATAATTAACAAACCATACTAAGGAGGGACTACTTAGACATGAATTTCGTACCTATGGTCATTGAGCAAAACAACCGCGGCGAGCGCGCCTACGACATCTATTCCCGGCTTCTGAAAGACCGTATTATCTTTTTGGGCACGCCCGTGAACGATGTGGTGGCGAACTCCATTATCGCACAGATGCTTTTTCTTGCCGCCGACGATCCGGAGAAGGATATTTCCCTCTACATCAACAGCCCGGGAGGTTCAGTCTCCGCAGGTCTCGCCATCTTCGATACGATGCAGTTCATTAAACCGGACGTCTCCACGATTTGCGTCGGTATGGCCGCTTCCATGGGCGCATTCCTGCTTGCAGCAGGCGCGCAAGGCAAGCGTTACGCCCTTCCGAACAGCGAAGTGATGATCCATCAGCCGCTTGGCGGCGCGCAAGGCCAAGCCAGCGATATCGAAATCCGTGCCAAGCATATTCTGAAGACACGCGATACATTGAACAGGATCTTGTCCGAGCGTACCGGACAGCCGCTTGAGAAGATCGAGCGGGATACGGATCGCGACTATTTCATGAGCGCTGCCGAAGCCGCAACTTACGGGCTGGTCGACAAGGTCATCGACAAACTGTAAGACATCCACCAGAGCGTCAACCGTTGTAATACGGTTGACGCTCTTTCTCTTTCATCAGCCTCTCCAAGTAAGCCCCTCTCTATAACACACTTCGCGTGATATGTCAATAAAAATTCACCCGGCTGAACTCATAACGACTCCTTCAATTATTCATGCTATCATGTACTAAATGATTCCATTTCCGCCTACGTCTAGGCTGTTTCAAGAAATCTTATTTAACGGAGTTGCACCCTCATGAAACTATCGAATCCAATTGCCAATGTGCGTAATTTCATTCGTTCTACTAATACCGAGCCCGTCTTCGCACACTACTCGTCTGAATATGACCGTCCCTACGAATCCGAGACGCCGGCAGATACGCAAGCGTTGAATTTGTTCCTGCCGATGCAGGACAAATCGCTGCTGCTGCGGCCTCTGAGCGACACCCATCTGGTGGAGGTCTACCACGAAGCGAAGGCCATGCGTTTATCTAATGAATTTATCTCGTTAATTGAACAAGCAATCCAACAACGCGGCTTGGAAGTACACGAAAGAAACTAACGACAACTGCTTGATGCAGCTTGCTTACTCACCCACTGTGGGAAACAAGCATAAAAGGCAGGAGCCCTAAGGGCTCCTGCCTTTTATGCTTTGCTGCTTGTTCATTGCATCTCATAAGCCACGCTTACGCTCGTCGTAACAGTAATTTCGCCGGTTTGAATCGACGTCTTGGCATTTGCAGCCGATTCATCACTTGCGAAGGCCACATTCCGCTGGAAGATCGGATTGCTGCTCACATTCCCTTGGGAGATCGCAGCGACTCCCTTAATGGAACGGCCGGCCGCCCTCGCCAGCGTCTCCGCCTTCGCTTTCGCATTGGCCATCGCCTTCTCGAGCGCCTGCAGCTCATACTGCTCCTGCTTCTCCGTGTTGAAGGTCACCCCTTCGATCCGATTCGCTCCCGCTGCCGACAAGCTGTCCAGCAGCTGACCGATGCCTTCAAGGTTGCGCGACGTAATCTGGACGGTATGGGTCGCCACATAGCCCGTCACTTTACTCGTCCCGTCCTTTTCATTGTATTTATATTCCGGTTGAACATAGAAGCTGATCGTCTTCACATCTTTTTTAGCCAGCTTGTAGGTATCGTACAGCACCTTCTCCATAGCCGCGAACTGACTGGCATTCTTCGCCTGCGCTTCCTTAGCCATTGCTGCCCGCGTTTCAATGCCGACATTAATATACGCTACATCGGGAGCTACCTGCAGCTCGCCATTGCCCGATACGGTTATCAAGCCTCTCTCCACTCCTCCGTCCGCTGCGGCCGCCTGAACCTCCGGTTTAGGGCCTCCCGTTCCGATGACCATTCCAATCCCGATGGCCGCAGCCAGCACCGGCACGAATAGCAGCATGGAGCGGCGCCGATAACGCTTTTCTTCGTCTCTCATCTTCATCATCTCCTTCATCGTTTACTCCCTAGACGTGCATTTTCCTAGTATTGTTGCAAAACTCTTCCATTAGCCATGAAATATGCAGTCATCGGTAAGAAAAGACGATCGCCGTCCTCCGGCGGCGGAGAAATCATTGTTAAAATTAAAAAAGCCCCCTCGAAGGGAGCTTTTTCGCCAAGGTTTATTGGTTTTCCAATTCTTCCTTGCTGACCAAATTGACTAAAGCGGTTACAGCTTGATCTGCGTCCGAACCTTCCGCACTTATGGTCACCTCGGTACCTGAGCTAATGGCAAGGCTCATAATGCCCATAATCGATTTTGCGTTCACTTTTTTGTCGTCCTTCTCGACGAATACCTCGGAAGAAAACTTATTCGCTTCCTGTACGAAAAGTGCGGCCGGTCTTGCATGGAGACCTGTTTTCAGTCGAACGACAACCGGATGCCTAGTCATGGAAACCTTACCCCCTATAATAAATTCATTCGTTAGATTGTTCACGAGTGCTATCGTCATTTTAGTCACTATTATACCACTTTTCCCATAACAGCACTAGCCTAATGCTACCCGTTCCTTAATTTTTCCGCAATCTCGTCAATTTTGCGAAGTCGATGGTTCACACCTGACTTGCTCACTTTCCCTTTAAGCATTTCGCCGACTTCTTTGAGATTCATATCCGGATGCAGCAGCCGGATTTCGGCTACCTCACGAAGCTTTTCCGGCAGGCTTTCAAGCCCGACTTCTTTTTGAAGCAGTTTTATGTTATCGATTTGCCGAACGGCGGCGCCAATCGTCTTATTCAAATTTGCCGTCTCACAATTGACAATCCGGTTAACGGAATTGCGCATGTCGCGCATGATGCGGACATCTTCAAATTTAAATAATGCCTGGTGGGCTCCTATGATGCTCAAGAGCTCGATTATTTTCTCGCCCTCTTTCATGTAGAAGATGAACCCTTTCTTGCGTTCAATGCAGCGCGCGTTCAAATCGAATTTGTTGGCAAGATCAACGAGCGCTTTGCAATGCTCTTCATACATGCAGGCAATTTCCAGATGATACGATGACCCTTCCGGGTTATTCACCGATCCTCCGGCCAAGAAAGCTCCGCGCAGATACGACTTTTTGCAGCAGCTCTTACGAAGCATATTTTTATCGATGCCTTGATTAAACATAAAGCCTTCCGAAACGATCCGAAGCTCACTTAATATCTCTTGTACTTTAACCGGAATACGCACAATATAGACATTGTTTTTCTTTAAACGCATTTTTTTTCGGACAAGCAGTTCGATATGGACCGTAAACATCTTCTTGATAAGCGAATAGATCCGTCTGGCAATCGCCGCATTCTCCGTTGAAATATCAAGAATGACTTTACGGTTCGTCAGCTGGACTGAGCCGTTCATTCGAATGAGAGCGGATAGTTCCGCCTTTTCGCAGCAGGAGTCGGCTTCAATAAGCGTTAGTTCTTTTTTGGTCTGCGCCGCAAAAGACATCCGTTCTCACCCCTTTCGATTCATCCAGTCTTCCACAAGCTGATAAATATGATGGCTCAATCTTGCTGCATCATGCCTCAAGTACGTCCGGAACAATACAAGCCTGTCGGCTATAACCTTATACCCCCGGCGCGTGACCTCGTCCAGGTCGAGATGGACCGCCTTAGCGCCCTTCTCCGCATATTTCTCCTGCACCTGCGGCGGGATCTCACCGTCATTGACGATCACATAGTCGAACAAGTGATGCCCGATATGCTCATACACGGCCTGCAGATGGTCGCCCACGGTATAGTTGTCGGTTTCGCCGGGCTGCGTCATGACGTTGCATATAAACAGTTTAACCGCATCTGACTCAACAATACTTTCCGCTAGCTTCGGCACCAGCAAATTAGGCATGATGCTCGTATACAAGCTCCCCGGACCGATGAGGATCGCGTCCGCCTCCCGAATCGCCTCCACCGCCTCCTGCAGCGGCTCCACCTGCTCCGGCTCGATGAATACCCGTTTAATCGCCTGACCGGCCTTCGGTATGAGCGATTCTCCGGTTACGAATGTCCCGTCGGCCATCTCCGCATGCAGCACGATCGACTGCCCGGCAGCAGGCAGTACACGTCCGCGCACGGCCAATACCCGGCTCAGCTCGCGTATGCCGGTCACGAAATCGCCTGCGATGTCGGTCATCGCGGCAAGCATAAGATTGCCCAGGCTGTGGCCAGCCAGACCGGTGCCATTGTTGAATCGGTACTGCAGCATCTCCGACAGCAGCGGCTCTACATCGGCAAGCGCGATGAGCACATTCCGAATATCGCCCGGCGGCGGCATCTGAAGCTCGTTTCGCAATATTCCGGAGCTGCCGCCGTCATCGGCTACCGTTACGATTGCCGTTATGTCGAGCGGTTTCTCCTTCAAGCCGCGCAGCATAACAGATAGACCCGTACCGCCGCCAATGACGACAATACGGGGTCGACGCTCTTTCCTAACCTTGTTCTCCATCATCCACCTCAGTGCCGATCGCGATCAGCATCACGATGACTGACACGGATATGCTCCGTATCGCTGCTTCCCAGCATGCGGCCCAAATACTCGGCAATCGCTACCGAGCGATGCTTGCCGCCCGTACATCCAATGCCGACGACAACCTGACTCTTCCCTTCCTTACGGTAAAGGGGAATCAGGAATTGAAGCATGTCGAGCAGCTTGGTCAGAAAGGTCTGGGTCTCGGGCCACTTCATCACATAGTCGTAAACTTCCGGATCTTGACCGGTATTCGGGCGCAGATGCTCCACATAATGCGGATTCGGCAAAAACCGGACATCATAAATTAAGTCCGCGTCTATGGGGATGCCGTATTTGAACCCGAATGACGTGATGTTGATCGAGATCGTACTCAGATCTGTATTTGTGAATCTTGACATGATACGTTCTTTCAGCTGCGCAGGTTTCAAATTACTTGTATCGATAACCTGCGTGGCCCAGCCCTTCAGATCCTCCAGCATGCGGCGCTCCAGCTGAATGCCCTCCAGCAGCTGCCCTTCCGGCGCCAGCGGATGCCTCCGGCGGCTTTCCTTATACCGTTGTACGAGAACGCTGTCCGTCGCATCCAGGAACAAAATCTCGTATCCAATGGTGTAGTGATCCTTCATGTAGCTGAGCGACTCCGACAATGCCGTAAAAAACTCGCGTCCCCGCAGATCGATGACAAGCGCTACCTTGCCGATCTTTCCGTTAGATTGCTCGATGAGCTCGGCAAACTTCGGAATGAGCACCGGCGGCAAATTGTCGACGCAAAAGAAGCCGAAGTCCTCCAGACTCTGCACGGCGATCGTCTTGCCCGCTCCGGACATACCCGTAATAATAACCAGCTTCGCCATCGCTGTTCCCGTATCCATCGTCTACACCTCCACAAAACGCAGCTTGAAAAACCAACCGTTCGCAGAAAGAGACGGCTGCATCGCAGGCGGCGCCGCTTCCATTACGTGAGGCGGCGCGCACTAACGCTGCGTAACATCCAACTACTCTACGTGCCTGCAAAACCTTATTTACCCGCTATAGGATGAATTGAAAAAGAGCAACGGCCCGTTATGAACGAATAATAAGTCCGGCAGCGCCTACAACGCCGGCATTGTTGCCGAGAATGGCCGGAACGATTTCCACGCCTTCGGCGATAATTTCAGGCGTTGATTTGATGAAGACTTCACGAATCTGCTCAAACAGAAACTCGCCGGCATGCGAGACGCCGCCCCCAATGATGAAGCGCTGCGGATTAAGCACAACCGCTACGGTCGACAATGCCTTGCCCAAGTAATAAGCCGCACGCGTCACGATACGCGAAGCCACCTCGTCGCCGGCTTTAGCCGCGTCAATGACATCCTTGGCCGTGATATTCTCTACGAAAGACAGCGAGGTGCGGTCGCCGCGCTCTACGGCGTCCTTGGCCATCCGGATAATGCCGGTCGCCGAAGAAACGGTCTCCAGGCAGCCCATCTTGCCGCAACCGCACTGAATCGCCTCCAGATCCGGTACGATCGACATATGGCCGAGCTCGCCCGCCACGCCGGCATAGCCTTCGACAATGCGGCCATTGATGATTATGCCTCCACCAACGCCGGTTCCCAGCGTGAAGCAGACGCACTGCATGATATCGCGACCCGCGCCAGCCCAAGCCTCGCCAAGTGCCGCCACGTTTGCGTCATTGTTAATAAGCACTTTCTTTTGGAGTTTATCCTCCAAGAATGTTTTAAGATGCACGTCACGGAAATGCAGGTTTGGCGAAAACTTGATGATACCGTTCGGAATATCAATAAAACCAGCAATGCCGATTCCAACGCCTTCTACCTGATCCCAGCTGTACGGCGATTCTTCAACGATGAGCCGGGCGTAGGCGGCGATATTATCACATACCGCATCCGAACCTTTCTCCGTTTCGGTTGGTCCTTCATAGGTATGGAGCAGTTCGCCGTTCGTATCGCAAATACCGACTTTAATCGTGGTACCGCCGATATCGACGCCGACTACAATTTTTTCAGACATGCCAAGTCCACCTCTACAATAATGGTAGTGTTGCTTCAGTTCCAACTATAATTGAACGTCTTCATTAGGTCAAGGTAATGCATGAGGCTTGAGCTTCGCTTCTTTTAATGGAAATAAATCCGTCCTATCGTACCGCTGACGGTTCCAAGGCGAACGCTTTATCAAGCAGCCGCTAAGCTATATTCGCTCTATAGTTCCCTCTTCTTCCCTGAATACATGAAGAGCGCCCCCTGTGCAAGGAAGCGCTCGTTCTGTTGTATAGCCAAGTTGCAATCCTGGTGCTACAGCGATTGGCTCCAGTCATGAGCGGGCTGGCCCTCAAGAAACTTCTCGCAGTCGAGCGCCGCCATGCAGCCGCTGCCTGCTGCCGTAATGGCTTGACGGTATTTATGGTCTTGAACGTCGCCGCAGGCGAATACGCCCGGCACATTCGTCTCGCAGGTTCCCGGCTTCACAACCAGATAGCCGGTCTCATCCGTTTCCAGCTGTCCGCTGAGGAACTTGGTGTTCGGCGTATGACCGATCGCAACGAAGATGCCGTTCGTCTCGATGACTTCCTCTTCACCCGTCTCATTATTACGGACCTTCATACCCGTGACGCCCATATCGCCGGCTATTACTTCAACTGGCGTACGGTTAAGCGCCCAACTGATCTTGCTGTTCTCGCGTGCGCGGTCCTGCATGATCTTGGAGGCGCGCATTTCTTCGCGGCGATGAACGAGCACAACCTCGGATGCGAAGCGCGTCAGGAAGTTCGCCTCCTCCATCGCGGAGTCGCCGCCGCCGACTACGATAATTTTCTTGCCGCGGAAGAAGAACCCGTCGCAGGTCGCACATGTGCTGACGCCGCGGCCTACATTCTCACGCTCGTTCGGGATGCCAAGGTACTTCGCCGAAGCGCCCGTCGAGATAATGAGGGATTCCGCCTGAAGCTCGCCTTGTCCTTCAACCTGAAGCGTGAAAGGGCGCTTGGACATATCGACCGCGTTCACCCAGCCGGTGCGGAATTCCGCACCGAAGCGCTCGGCCTGCTTACGCATATTCGCCATGAGATCCGGTCCCATGATGCCCTCGGGGAAGCCCGGGAAATTCTCGACCTCCGTCGTCGTCGTCAGCTGTCCGCCCGGCTCCGGTCCTTCAATGACCAATGGATTCATGTTGGCGCGCGCCAGATAGATGGCTGCAGTCAAACCGGCAGGGCCGGTCCCGATAATAATGGATTTGTACATATAGTTGCCTCCTTCACATTCGACACCTTGCTCCACAGTATGCCTACCCTTAGTTTCGGCTCCAGCCGAATGAACCATGCAGACCTGCGTTAGAGCTCTTCGTCTAAGATTAGTCCCGAATCTGCTCCGTTAGCGAAGGGAAGATCATCTTCATCTTTTCCTTAATGCCGCAAACTTCATCAATTCGTTTCGCGCATTTGCTCACGGTGGCGATCGATGTTCCGTAACGCTCGGACACCTCATGATAAGAGATTGCCCGGCGGTGCATCTTCGCGGTTAAATATTCCAGGGCAGCAGCCCATCCTTCTACCTTACCCAATTTCGGCACTTCCGGATAGACCCGTGATAAAAACTCGATCCACAACGTGAGGAGATCATGCTGCTGAACCAAGTCATAATGCTTGTTCATACGGATGAGCGCAGCTTCGAGAACGGCCTGCCACTTATCTTCCCATATCGGAAGCCGAGATGGCATACGGCTATGCTCAATGACGGTTTCTTCCCCTTCGAGCACGGCCTTAAGCGATTCATGCACGCCAATGGTGCGGAGCACGAAGATCGCAATCCGCTTCAGGTAGTCATCCTCCTGCGGCTCTACAATAAAGTCGCGGAGCGCATCCTTCACTTCGTTATCGGCAATCATTCCGAGCGCTTGGATCACCTGCAGCTTGGTATTGCGGTCGCCGTGGCGCAGTGCCCAGAAGAAGGAGGAACGAACCAGCGGATCGCGCTTCAGATGGTCTGGCAGCGTATCGCTCGACTTCTCCCACAGCTTGAACTGCTCTTCGAAGGGCAAATGATAATGGTAGCTTGTCGGCGCGGGCTCTCCGCCTTCCCGTACGCGTCCCAGCTGCTCCAGATAGTAGCCTGGCACGTTCGATTGCGGATCCATCTTGGCGACCTGCATCCACAGCCGCTCGGCTTCAGCCAGTCTTCCCGTATTGCATGCGGCAACGGCGGTATAGTGGTATAGGCAAGGATCGCTGCGAAGCGAGCCTTCCTTCATCAGACGCACGAAATGCCGGTACGCTTCGCCGTGCTCGCCTAGTATGCCCATCGTTGTAGCCAGCTTGAACACATGCTCCTGGTGAAAGGGCACCGTCTTGCACAATTGCGAAATAAGCGGACGCAGCTCTTCCTCGTTGCCGGCATGCTGATGAAAGATGGCCAGATTGCACAGCGCATGAAGATTGCCCGGCTCGATCTCAAGCACTTCGCCGATGGTATGCATCGCCTTCTCGAACATGCCCATGTAATAGTACGCCAGCGCCAAATTATTGCGCGCGGCGAGAAATTCGGTATTCTTCTCCACGATGCTCTCAAGCAGGCGCACCGCTTCGACGAACTTGCCCTCTTCCAGCATCGCGCGTGCCTGGTCATGCTCATAGAACCCTTCGCGCGCCTTAATGAAGGCAAGCTTGGTCGGACGCTCCAGTTCGAAGTGAAGCAGCTCCATCATCTCTTCCGCTTCATCCAGGAACTGTCCTTCGGCATCCTCTTCCAAGTAACGGACAAGCGCATCCTCGGCCGGTTCGTACATCTCCATATTGGCAAAGTTGTTCGCCATATAGAAGTGGCACTCCGTCATTGCCGGATCAAGCTCGTCGATAATCATGCGGAGAATGCGGTTCGATTCCTCGTAATCGCCCATCTCCGACAGGATCCCGGCCATGTTGCAATGGTTTACCGGATTGTCCGGCTCGTATTCCACAGCGCGCCGGAAATATTTCAGTGCCTTGTCATAATGATATCGATCCAGCGAGCGGACGGCTCGCTCGAAAAAGAACGTTGCGTCCCATTGAATCGGTATAACTTTCGTTTTCTTGCTCGCAGCCGCACGTTTCTTCTCTTTCATTTTCGCAAGGCACCTCCCCGGTACATCTAAGTTCTACGATTATACCATAGCGCGGCCTATCCATACACGAAAGAATATGTTGGCAAGACGCGGGTTAACCGGTTGCATCGGATTCCGATGACTGATGATTCAATGACAATTATGAGGCCTTATTGAGAAGGATATAACGATGCTATATGCCTGCATTTTTGAACAAGGTGCTGATCGATCCGCCTTCGATGATAATGCGGGTTGCCTCGGCCAGCATCGGCGCTACGGACAATACGGTGAACCGTTCGGAGTGGTTATCCGGCAGGGAAATCGAATCGGTGACGACGACTTCTTTAATATTCGGATGGTCCAATCGCTGCAGCGCGGGGCCGGAGAACAGCGGATGCGTCGCGCAGACGTATACGTCCTCGGCGCCGCGTTCCTTGAGGCCCTCGACTACGTTGACGATCGTCGTGCCGGTATCGATCATATCCTCGATGATGATTGGCGTACAGCCGTCAACATCCCCAATAACGTGAGTGATGATGGATTCGTTGTGAGTCGGCCGTTTCTTGATCATGATGGCGAACGGCGAGTCCAGATAGTTCGCCAGCTTCTCCGCCGTGGAAGCACGTCCAGCATCCGGGGATACGACGACGGGGTTCCGAATGTCTTTGCGTTTCAAATAATCGCTGATCAAATCTAGCGCGGTCAGATGATCTACCGGAATGTTGAAGAAGCCTTGGATGGCCGGCGCATGCAGGTCAATGGTTATGACACGGTTCGCACCGACGGTCGTCAGTACGTCAGCAAGCATTTTTGCCGAGATCGGCTCACGCGGTGCGGCTTTCCGCTCCTGGCGCGCATATCCGTAATACGGCATGATAATGTTGATCGTCCGTGCGGAAGCACGCTTTGCCGCGTCAATCATGACAAGCAGTTCGACAAAATGATCGTTGATTGGGTGCGAGAACGATTGCACCAGGAATACGTCGCAGTTACGGACCGACTCCTCGTAGTGAACATAGATCTCGCCGCTTTTGAAACGTGACAATTTGATTTTGCCGAGCGGCAGGCCGAGTTCGGCGCTGATCCGTTCAGCAAGTTTTGGATTCGAGGAACCCGAGAAAATACGCAGCTTGTCGCTAAACATGATACCCTCCTGAGCGATTGGACCACTTAATTTTTACATTCGTAGCAGCTTGTTTCGACAACTTTCATTATACATGGAATCCGGAATAATTCAAAAAGTCACGATTCGCCATTTTTGCCCTAAAAACCCTGCCAAAGGTGGGAATCCGACTTCTTACAACAGCGCACGAGCCTCGAGCAAAGAACGGCAGCCTCCCAGACTGTCAGCCTTGTAACGAGGATGTCTGTACGGCACATAACCGAGCTTCGCATGATGCGGCTCGGTTACTGGGCCCCTCGGGCCAATCTTTATTTGGAGGTCGGTTTCGTCTTGTTATGACGATGCCCTAGCTCTGCCATGACCTCATCGAGAGATAACCCGCGGTCGCGGAGCAGCACCATGAGGTGGAAGATCAGATCGCTAGTCTCCATCCGCAGCTCATCGTTATCCTTGTTTTTCGCCGCGATGATGACCTCGGCCGACTCTTCGCCGACCTTCTTCAGAATCTTGTCGACGCCTTTCTCGAACAAGTACGTCGTATATGCGCCTTCCGGACGCTCCACGTAACGCCTTGCAATGACGCTCTCCAGCTGGCTCAGCATCGCGAACCGGTCGGCGGCTCCTTCCTGCTTAGGCGCTTCGGCCCGGATGCTCTCCGCCCCGGCAATACCGCCGATCTCGTTGTAGAAGCAGCTGTATCGTCCCGTGTGGCATGCCGGCCCCTGCTGCTGCACGAGGACGAGCAGCGTGTCTCCATCACAGTCGTAATGCATCGATACGATGCGCTGCGTATGGCCGCTTGTTGCGCCTTTATGCCACAGCTCGCTGCGCGAGCGGCTCCAGAACCAGGTTTCGCCGGTTTCGACCGATTTCGCAAGCGACTCCCGGTTCATATAAGCCATCATGAGCACTTCTTTGCTGATTTGATCCTGCACGATTGCCGGCACCAGCCCGGCTTCATCCCATTTGATTTGTTCGGCCACAGCCTCTATAGGGTTTGCACTCATCGTACTTCGACTCCTTTCTTCCGCAGATCGTCTTTAACGTCGCGTATCGTCATCTCTTTATAGTGAAAAATCGTCGCGGCAAGACCTGCATCCGCGTGTCCCTGCTCGAATACGTCGTAGAAGTGCTCCAGCCGTCCCGCTCCGCCCGAGGCGATAACCGGAATGCTTAGCGAATCCGATACCGCACGCGTCAGCTTCAAGTCGAAGCCATCCTTCGTGCCGTCCGCATCCATGCTGGTAAGCAGAATCTCTCCCGCCCCCATGCGCTCCACTTCCTGCGCCCAGGCCAGCGCCTTCATGCCCGTAGCATTGCGGCCTCCATGCGTAAAGACTTCCCATTCTCCCCATTCCGGATTGAACTTCGCGTCGATCGCGACAACAATGCATTGCGAGCCGAATTTGCGCGCCCCGTCCTTGACCAGCGAAGGGTTCTTCACAGCCGCCGTATTGATGCCGATTTTGTCCGCACCCGCACGGAGCAGCCGCTTCATATCGTCAACATGGGAAATTCCCCCGCCGACCGTAAACGGAATCGTAATTTCACCTGCTGTCCGTTTGACCACTTCCACCATCGTAGCGCGGCCTTCGACCGAGGCCGAAATATCAAGAAATACCAGCTCGTCCGCGCCTTCCTTGTCATATGTCGCCGCAAGCTCGACAGGATCGCCCGCATCGCGTAAATTGACAAAATTGACGCCTTTAACAACACGGCCATCCTTCACATCAAGGCATGGAATAATTCGTTTGGCCAGCATACAGCTGCCTCCCCCTATCAGATAATGCGAACCTAAGCTTCCTGCTTATCCGGTACGATTAGCGAACCGCTTCGCGTGAAACGGCCAGATTCAAGAAATTGCCAAGCAGCTGCATCCCCAAATCGCTGCTCTTCTCAGGGTGGAACTGCATGCCGTATACATTGCCGCTGCCGACGATTGCCGTCACGTTCTGGTGATAGTCGGTCGTCGCGAGCAGGTCGCTTTCGCGCTGCGGCTTGGCATGAAAGGAATGTACGAAGTATACATGGCCTTCCGCAAGCCCCTCAAACAGAGGGCTCGGCTGACGGAAGATCAGCTTGTTCCAGCCCATATGCGGCACTTTATAATCGCCTTGGAAGCGAATGACATTCCCCGGAAGCAGTCCGAGGCCGGCATGCCGGCCATGCTCCTCGCTTTCGTCGAACAACAGCTGCATGCCCAGACAGATGCCGAGCAGCGGCTTGCCGGACGAAGCGTAGAACTTCGTTACTTCATCGAGTCCCGTATTCCGCAAATTTTGCATCGCATCGCCGAAAGCGCCGACGCCCGGCAGAATCGCGCCGTCCGCTTCCAGGATTTCTTGAGCGTCCGCCGTAATTTTCGCTTGATAGCCTAGCCGCTCGACCGCCTTGCTGACGCTGTGAAGATTGCCCATGCCGTAATCAATGATCGCGATCATCTTACAGCACTCCCTTCGTCGAAGGCACTCCTTGTACGCGAGGGTCAATGCTGGTTGCTTCATCAAGCGCCCGTCCGAGCGCCTTGAAGACCGCCTCGATCATATGATGCGTATTGACGCCGTAATGCACGATGACGTGTAGCGTCATGCGCGCCTCAAGCGCGAGCTTCCAGAGAAACTCGTGTACGAGCTCCGTAGAGAAGCTGCCCACTTGCTGCGACGGATACTGTGCCCGATATTCGAAGTGCGGGCGGTTGCTAAGGTCGATGACGACCTGGGCCAGCGCCTCGTCCATCGGCACGAACACCGATGCGTACCGCTTAATGCCCTTTTTGTCGCCTAATGCTTCCCGAATGGTCTGACCGAGGCAGATTCCGATATCCTCTACCGTGTGGTGATCGTCGATATCGACATCGCCCCTGGCTTCGACGGTCAGATCGAACTGACCGTGCTTCGTAAACAGATCCAGCATATGATTCAGAAACGGGACGTCCGTTTCGATATTCGACGTTCCGCTGCCGTCCACTGAAAACGCCAGCTTGATGTCTGTTTCATTCGTCTTGCGCGCCACATCGGCCGCGCGGATGACATGATCCGCCATGAAATGCCCTTCTTTCATCGTTTATTCCCGGCCCTCTCGCTCCAGCCGGATTTCGATCGCTCGTGCATGCGCTTCAAGACCTTCATGGCGGGCAAGCGTCATAATCTTATCGCCATTAGCCAGCAGCGCCTCTTTGCTGTAATAGATCAGGCTCGATTTCTTCACGAAGTCGTCCACGTTCACGGGAGAAGAGAAACGGGCCGTTCCATTCGTCGGAAGAATGTGATTCGGGCCTGCAAAATAATCGCCGACCGGCTCGGAGCTGTAAGGTCCGATGAAGATCGCGCCGGCGTTCTCGATCCGGCCCAGAATCGACATCGGGTCGGCGATCATCACTTCAAGATGCTCCGGCGCCATCCGGTTGATGACCGCGATCGCTTCGTCGAGCGATTCCGCCAGCAATACTGCACCGTTGCTGTCGATAGACTTGCGCGCTATGTCCGCTCTCGGAAGCTCCGCAAGCTGCTTCTCGACTTCAATGGCCACCCGGTCTCCAAACTCCCGGGAGGTCGTTACGAGAATAGCCGACGCCATCTCGTCATGCTCCGCTTGCGATAGCAGATCAGCCGCCACATAAGCGGCATCGGCCTGCTCGTCGGCCAGAACGACGATCTCGCTCGGCCCCGCGATGCTGTCGATATCGACAGCGCCGAATACGGCTCGCTTCGCGAGCGCGACGAAGATATTGCCGGGACCGCATATTTTGTCCACCGGCGGAATCGTTGCCGTACCGTAAGCAAGCGCCGCTACCGCCTGCGCTCCGCCTATGCGGTACATCTCCTTCACACCCGCTTCCGCAGCGGCTACCAGAATATAGGGATCGATACCCTCCTTGCCGCCCGTTGCCGGCGGCGTAACCATGACGATCTCCGGAACGCCGGCTACCTGTGCCGGAATGACATTCATCAATACCGATGAGGGATAAGCAGCCTTCCCTCCCGGAACGTACACGCCGACCCGCTTGAGCGGACGGAGAATCTGCCCGAGCATCGTTCCGTCGGCCTGCAGATCCATCCATGACTGACGAAGCTGCTTCTCATGGAATGCCCGAATATTCGCAGCCGCCTCACGGATGGCTGTCAGGAATGCGTCGTCCACGCGACCGTACGCCGCCTGAATCTCGCCTTCCGTTACCCGCAGCGAACCGGGGTCCAGCTTCACCCGGTCATGCTCCTCCGTATAGGCGAGCACGGCCGCGTCGCCCTCGTTCCGGACCGCTTCGACGATCTTACGGACCGTTTCATTCTGCTCCGGCGTGCCGTACTCCACCTCGCGCGTCAACCCAAATTGCTCCGCACGCAGCATACGCATGCGCTTCGCCTCCTTCCGAAAACCGCCGCACCTCATCGTGCGGCGTAATAATATAACTCTCTGCGCTTCGCATCGGACAGCCGGGATTACGCGTTCGGCTTCGCTCCGATGACATGCTGCAGCTTGTCGCATAAGCTCTGAATCGCTTCATTCTTCATCCGGTAGCTGACGCGGTTCGCAATCAGCCTGCTCGTTATGCCGAAGATCGATTCCATCTCGACGAGGCCGTTCTCTCTCAGCGTCTGCCCGGTCTCCACCATATCGACGATACGGTCGGCCAGACCGATCAAGGGCGCCAGCTCGATCGAGCCGTTCAGCTTGATGACTTCGACCTGCTGGCCCCGCTCGCGAAAATATTGCGAAGCGACGTTCGGATACTTCGTCGCCACGCGGGGATGGATGGCCGGCTTCCAGTCCGGTAGGCCGATGACCGACATGCGGCACTTCGCGATGCCAAGGTCGAGCAGCTCGTAGACATCCTTATTCTCTTCCATCAGCACGTCTTTCCCGACGATTCCGATGTCCGCCACACCGTATTCAACATAGGTAGGCACGTCCACCGGCTTGGCCATAATGAACGACATGCCCGCCTCCGGCAGCTCGATGATCAGCTTCCGCGTATCGTCGAAGTCGCTTGGAATCGGAAGTCCCGCCTCACGGAACAGCTTCGAAGCCTGCTTGTAGATGCGGCCCTTGGGCATCGCTACCTTCAGCAGATCCCGCCCGCTGTTCTCGACGGCAGCGGCAAGAATGCCCATGTCCATCCTCTCCAGGCCGCCTGCGGCGCTCTGGAGAGCTTCTGCGCTTATACCTCCGCTTACGTTCTTACTCATACCGAAGCACCTTCCTGTTCGCCGAAGAAACGAATGAACGCAGCAAACGTCTCTCCTTTGTAAACAACCTTCTCGCGGCTCTCCGATCGTTCGGCGTCAGCCGCAACCTCGTCAGCCGCCGACAGCTCCATCTTCTCCGTAATGACGACGGCCCCCGATTCCCGCAGCTGCTGCGCTTTAGCCAGCGCTTGCCCTCTACCGGCATCGTTGTAGCCGATAAGCACACGTTCCTTGAGATCGTCCTCGCTATCGCCGATCAGCTCCAGAATACGAGTCGTCTTAAGCGCAAAGCCTGTCGCCGGGGCAGGGCGTCCGAACTGCTTCAGCAGATTGTCGTACCGGCCCCCGCTCGCCACCGGAAATCCGAGATCGGCCGCATAGCCCTCGAATGTCATCCCCGTGTAATAGGAGAAGTCCCCGATCATCGTCAAGTCGATGAGCACGTGCTCGCAGACGTCATAAGCCTTCAGGACATCCCACATCTCGCATAGATGGCGGATCGACGCCTGGGCCGTTGCGTTCGAGCTCAGCTGCAGCGCCTGCAAGCATATTTCCTGGCTGCCGCGCAGCCGCAGAATGTCCTCCAGCTCGCGCTGTACCGGCTCGGGCAGCGATAATTCACGCAGCCGCTCCCGGTAGCCGACATAATCGCGTCTAAGCAGGCAAGCCTTCAGCTCTTCCTGCGCATCTTCACGGCCGGACAGCGTATCTTCGAACAGGCCGTTCAGGAAGCCCACGTGCCCGATGGCGATCTTGAACCGGTCGACGCCCGCTGCCTTGAGCGAGGCGATCGCCAGCGCCACGACCTCCGCATCGGCCTCGGCGGAAGCATCGCCTACCAGCTCAACGCCCGTCTGGAAGAACTCCGCCTCATGACCGGCCTCCTCCTCGATGGCGCGGAAGATGTTCGAATGGTAGGATAGGCGCAGCGGGAACTGCGAATCCTTCAGTACCGAGGAAACGACGCGGGCGATCGGCGCCGTCATATCGGATCGCAGTACAAGCGTTGTTCCGCGGTTATTGAGCAGCTTGAACAGCTTGCGGTCGGACGTTGAACTGGCTACGCCCACCGTATCGTAATATTCCATCGTCGGGGTCATAATCTGCTCATAGCCCCACGAGCGCATGCATGCCAGCACTTGATTCTCGATTTGCCGCAGCTTGACGACTGCATGCGGCAAGTAATCTTTCACTCCGATTGGTTTCTCGAACACTTTCGGTTTGGACATCATTCGTTCACCTACAGACGCTTTATCGCGTTAATGTGTTACCATGTTACCATACTGCCAAAATAAAGGATTTAGTGGTAATAGTACCACGCCTGCACTTCTTCGTCAAGAGGAAGAAACCGACTGCTCCGCCGTTCCAGACAGGAATGGCGAACGCCGTCATGCACCTCCACCGGGCTGAGAGACTCCGCCGCCGGGCGAAAGAAATCGTCTGCTTGGTTAGCATCGAGCCCCATTGCCTCTGTGACTGTATATTCATGGCTTGTCCCACCGGTCGGAGATCCGATAGGACCCCTGACAAGAAAGCGACCGGAGGCGGATCGCCCCCGGTTCGCTCATCTCAACTTGCTTCTCAGTTTCATTAAGCTCTCCGCTTGGGACGCCTCTTCGTCCTTTCGGCCGTGATACCGGTCAGGCAGCTTGCCCAGCACATAAGAAATCCCTCCGATGTATCGATATAGAACCACCAGCAGGGCAATGGATGCTCCAAGCGAGAAGACGAAGCCTCCCGCCACCCATACATGATAGATCCCATTCATCGGAACTGCCGGGGAGAGCTTCCGGTAGATCAGAAGAAACCCCGGATGTACCAAGTAAACCCCGAACGATAATGTTCCTAATTCATCCAGACCCTTGATCCATTTCTCAGGCGCTCTCGCGTACAGCGTGTATACGATCTGGAGCAGCACGAGAATGGAGGTGAACGTGAATAAATTATAGCCGCCTTCGTACCAGAGGTGGTGAAGGGCCTTGTTATTCGTCCGGGTTACATACCATACGGTGACATACAGTGCTGCGGAAGCTGCCCATACGGCCCACAGCAGCGCCGTCCAGGCACCTGTCCGGGCCCGCAGCTTCCACTTGCCGGGCTGCAGCCATTTCTTCACCTGCTCATAATGGATACCTACGAATACCCCCAGCAGAAAAGGTGCGAAGTAGGTAAACGCGACGGTTCCTTTGGATGGTATATGCCACACATACCGGTTCATCGCATAGAAGCCCCATTGGATGGCAAAGCCTAATGGAATAGCCCAATATACAAGCCGCTTCCACCGGCGGAATAGAGCTAACAACAGAGGGAACATCACATAGAACTGAATGGTGACCAGCAAATAGTATAGATGCGTGTATGCATTGCCATTCGCGAGTCTTTCCCCGAAAAGTCTTATAAATTCACTTATATTGGCTAGATTAAGGGGATGCCTGGTGAGAACGAAATACACGCCGCTGTAATAGACGAGTGAGACGGCGAAATAAGGAATGACGATGTAGACCAGCCGCTTCCTAAAGAAACGGGACCAGTCGCCACCGGACATCGGACGGTCGTAGTAATTATAGAAGAGAGTGAAGCCGGTGAGAAAGACAAAAGCCGGGACGCAATACAGCGCGAGCGTATTCAACAGGTTGTAGGCGAAGAAAGAATCGTAATTCACGAGATTAACAACAGATGCTGATGTTGCATGTACCATCAATACGCCAAGTATCGCGATTGCGCGAAGGATGTTTAATTCCCGAACCGTCTCTCGTTGGGCCATACCCGTTCCCCTTCCATCATCGTCTGAGGCGGCAGCGGTACCCTATTCTTCCGTATTCACTTCTATAACGGCATCGCAGGGGTTACGCTTACCGGAATCCCTACTAATATATACCACTCATCCCTTATTTATCAAATTATTTTCGTTCAGATTCGACCTTGCTTCAAGCCTTTATTTTGACTGCTGTTCTTTCGTTATCGTATGGATCGGGTTGCCGCCGACAAACGCGCCCGGCTCGACATCTTTATGGACCACCGAGCCCGCCGCAACGACTGCGCCATCCCCGATCGTCACCCCGGGCAGAATCGTCGTATTCGCTCCGATCATGACGCCGGAGCCGATCACGACTTCGCCCAGCCGATACTCGCGAATCAAATACTCATGCGTTAATATCGTTGTGTTATAGCCGATAATCGTATTATTCCCTACCTTGATGCGCTCCGGAAAAAATACATCGACCATCACCATGAGCGCGAATGCGGTGTGGCTTCCCACTTTCATGCCGAGCAAATTCCGGTACACCCAGTTTTTGACCGGCAGAGAAGGACAATAACGGGTGAATTGAATGCAAATAAAATTTTTGACGGCCTTCACCCTGCTGACTGTCTTGTACATTTGCCAGAGGGCGTTCGGCCCCTCGACCGGATAGCGCTCCACATTACGCAAGCGGATCCCGCTCCAATCCGACTAATGCGTATAGATCACGCATATCGTGAATGATGTGCCTTGCGCCGCTTTCAATCAGCTTGTCCTCGCCCTTAAGCGACCAGGCTACTCCGACTGGTATACAACCTGCCGCTTCCGCCGCTTCAATATCGACTACACTGTCGCCGATCATCACAGTCGCAGCCGGATCCGCTCCAAGCGCTTCGATCGCTTTGAGTACGGGCTCAGGATGCGGCTTAGGATGGACCACATCGTCGATCGTAATGATCCCTTCCGGCATCACATAGTCGTACAGCTCGGTATACCGCAATCCGCGCTCCGTCGTAAGCTTCGCTTTCGTCGTTACAATCCCGATTTGGAAGCCCTCCGCCTGCAGTCTTGCCAATACCTCCTGCACGTAAGGGAAAGGCTTCACGTATTCATCGTGAAGCCTCAGATTGATTTCGCGGTACATCGAGACAAGATGCGACACTTCCTCCAGATTGGAGAAACCCTGCATCTGTACGGCTAGCGGCAGTCCCATGGTTGGAATGATTTGGTCCCGGCCGAATCCGGCCGGCACCACTCCCTCCAGCGAATGCAGGAACGATTGAATAATCAGCTCGTTCGTATCAAGAATGGTTCCATCCAAGTCAAACAACAGCGTCCGGATTCTTGTTGTCATCGTGCTACTCCTTCTTCGCTGATTCCGCGTCCGCTTCGCCTGCAGAACCGGCTTTCGAAGCATTCTGCTTCTTTTCCGCCTCAATAGCTTTACCCGCAGCGCCGTCCTTCTGAATCATTGGCTTGCTGTCTTGAGCGGATGCTGCCGCAGAACCGCCCTCTTGTCCGGCAGCTGCACCTGCAGGAAGACCCGTTTTCCGGTTCATAATGGGGTCGCTGTAGCGCTCCACGGCGGCACCCGTCTTTCTGCGGATAATGATGATGATAATGGCGGCAATAATGAGGATAACGGAAATCAGCTGCGAAATCCGTACATTGCCGTATTCGGGATCCAGATAGCCTTGCTCGAACAGAAGCGTCATCGGCGACCACAGCCCGTCCATCAGCGATACAAGCCAGGATGGGCCTTGGAAGGCCAGGCTGTCCGTACGAAGAGCTTCGATGAAGAAGCGCCCGATCGAATACCAGATGAAGTACGTCATCAGCAGCTCCCCCGCACGGAGGAACGGTCTGCGCCGAAGGACTAGCAGCAGAATAAGTCCCGCTAAATTCCAGACGGATTCGTATAGGAAGGTCGGGTGGTGATAGACGCCGTTAACGTTCATCTGGTCGACAATCCATGCCGGCAGATGCAGCGTATCCCGCAGGAAGCTTTCCTCCGCAGGTCCTCCGTAAGCTTCTTGATTCACGAAATTGCCCCAACGCCCAATCATTTGTCCTACGATGAGCGAGGGCGCGCAGATGTCGGCGATACGTATTAAGCTGTAGCCCTTATAGCGGGAATAGAAATAACCGCAGATGAATGCGCCGATCAATGCCCCATATATGGCTATTCCGCCATTCCATATTTGAAAAATAGCCAGCAGATCATGCTTGTAGTCCTCCCATTTGAAGGCGACGAAATACAAGCGGGCGCCGATAATGGCAGACGGTACGCCGAACAGCAGCAGGTCCATGAAGAAATCCGGAGACAAGCCGAATCGTTTGCCTTCGCGAACCGCCAGCAGCAGCCCGACCAGTGCAGCTGTGCCTAGTATAATGCCGTACCAATGGACGGTAATCGGCCCTAGCGCGAAAGCGATTGGATCTAGACGAAGTCCTATCATGCGTTCATATCTCCTTTATTTATCATTTTCAATCATAATCATCCGTATCGTCTGCGATGGTTTCCGTCAGCTTGTTCGTAAATTGCAGTGCCGCATTGTACCCCATCCGCTTCAAGCGGAAGTTCATCGCCGCCACTTCGATAATGACCGCCAAGTTGCGTCCCGGACGAACCGGTACCGTAACGAGCGGAACATCGGTATCGATGATACGGGTCAGCTCTTCATCGAGGCCCAGGCGGTCATACTGCTTATCGGGCTGCCAGTTCTCGAGCTTGATCACTACGCTGATCCGCTTCATATTGCGAACCGCACCCGCCCCGAAGAGCGTCATCACGTTAATGATGCCGAGACCGCGTATCTCCAGAAGATGCCGGATTAGCTCCGGGGCGCTGCCATGCAGCTGACCGTCCGAAGTTTGCCGAATCTCGACCGCATCGTCGGCAACAAGCCTGTGGCTGCGTTTGACCAGCTCCAGTGCCGTCTCGCTCTTCCCGATGCCGCTTCCGCCCGTAATGAGCATGCCAACGCCATAGACGTCGACCAGTACACCGTGTATGGTGGCTGATGGCGCAAGCCTGCGCTCCAGGAAGTTTGTAATGCGGCTTGAAATAATTGTCGTGGCCACGTTGCTGCGCAGAACCGGGATTTGTTTGCGGTTCGATTCTTCAATCAGCTCCCGCGGCACCTCCAGCCCTCTTGTTACGATGAAGCAGGGCGTTGCATCGTGGCATAGCCGTTCGATCCGATCCACCCGTTCCTCATTGCTTAGCGTTTCCATAAAAGCGAGCTCTGTTTTTCCTAGAATTTGTACCCTTTCCTCAGGAAAATAATGAAAATACCCCGCCATCTCCAATCCAGGCCGATATAAATCGTCAACCGTAATACTGCGACGCAGTCCGTCTTCTCCGCTTACAATCTCCAGCTGAAACTGCTGGACAAGCTCGGACACCTTTACCTTCTTAGCCATGGTTCGGCCTCCCTCACTATCGTTGCCTGCTGCTTTTTGGCACAGCATTATATTTAAAAAATTCCAATATGATTATCGTAACGAAAAAAAGCATCGAACGCAACGTCGCCGCTGTTTTCGATGCTTGAAAATACTTGCTCTTATGGATTGATTTCGATTTGGAACGGCTGCAGCGCATAACCCGGATAGTCTTCCACGTCAAAGGTAAGCGGCTGCGGATAATCTCCTTTCGGGAGAGGAACATATACATACTTCTTATTCTCGTTGGAGTTGAAGGATCCGCTCGTAAAATAATCCGGCGAAGCCAGCTCATGCTTCTTGCCGGCCCCGTCTATAAATGTCGATCCAACCAAGTTATAGGCGGCATTAAGCTGATCCACCTCATCCAACTGATTGATGGCCAGCGTCAGCAGCATATAATCCGCTTTTTCGTTGATACCTTCGAATGAGACCCTTGAATCCGGAGCCTCAAGGACGCTCGCCTTCTCCGTATCGATGACTAGCTTCGCCTGCTTAGGTACGGTGAATATTCCATCCGCTTTTATCGTCAGCTGCTTGGGGCGGTTGAAGTAGCTGCTCTCAAAGTGATAGACCCTTCCGCCTTCCGGCAGTCCGTAGGCATTGGTCCAGCGCCAAGGCTCCCCCCGCTCATCCTCGATGACCATATGAATAAACCCTTTTACCTGGCTGCTGTTAGCCGAATCGTTGCGCACGACGACCTCCAGCTGCAGCGGGGAGAGCTTCGCGGTTTCGAACGTAACCTTCTGCCCGTCAATCTCGACCGTTTTGCCGATCGCCATTTCTTGAGATAACCCTTCAAACCGGGAATGATCGATGGGAAACTCAACTTCCAGCACCGTATCGTCTACTTCCGCTTTCATTTTCACTTGCTTTGGCATCGTGACCGTATTCAGCAGCTGCAGATCGACCATATCCTGTGGGGCGCGAGGCTCATTAGCCGTTTTGCCCATGGAACTGTAGTCGAACATGAGGGTTCCCTCCAGCCGCTTATTCTCCTCGTCATAGAAGCTGAAGCTTATGCCGGTATCGCCCCAGCCCTTGGTTATATTGGAAGAATAGAAGACAACGAGCCTTCGCTCATCGGCGATCAGACCCTCTACCGTCAATTGGATGCCGTCCTTCTCGACGGTCTTCCCGATCAGCTGCATAAAGTCTTTATCGATTGCCGTGCGAAGCGCAGAGTCGTACTCCACCAGCTTGACGAAAGCACCGATCCCCGGAATGTCCCGCATGGCATTGGCAAACACGGGCGACACTCTGACCGTGAAGGCAAAGAGCAGCACGAAGCAAGCGATCACCGCTCCTGCACTTAGGCCGGCACGCCATCTTCGTCTGGGCTTTGAACGTGCTTTTCCCTGTTCCAACCCTCGGCGAATCGCGCTTACAATCTTTTCTTCGGCTATCCCAGCCGATACGGCATTCAACCGGCTGCCTTCCATACGCAAAGATTCCGCTACCGTCAGGTCTGCAGCAGTAAGCTCCGCTTCGTCCATAACGACCTCCGGCTTATCCGGTTCATTACATTCCACCGGCAGTTTCTTATCCTCACAGGTCTCCCTGCGCAGCGCTCTCTTTTCCCTGTCCGAACTGTCCGGTTTGCGCTTGTCCTTCTCGTCCATCGCTCATTTGCACCTCCTCGGTCCGCACCATGTACTTTCGCAGCTGCTTCAGCCCTTTATGAAGCCATGTTCGGATCGTTCCATCCGGCCGCTGCAGGATGCCGGCAATATCCAGGACCGTCAGATCCTCATAATATTTAAGCCGGATGACATCCCTGTAGGGCTCCTCCAGCAGCTCCACAGCCGCGGCGATATCTAACCGGTCCTCTGCGCCGGCTGCCCCGCTCTGCAGCTCCCTATCGTCCTCCATCCCGGCCTGGACCGGTTCTTGCCGCATATCTGCTGGAATAGCTCTCTTACGCCGCCGCAGCTCATCGGTGCATACGTGAATTAAGATACGAATAAGCCATGTTGTGATATATTGCGGCTTTTTCAGGGCATGCCTTTTGAGCCATGCCCGGCATACCGTTTCTTGAATCGCCTCCAACGCATCGGCTTCATTCCGCAGGTAAGCATACGCAATTCTCATCATTTGCTGCTTCTCGCCATTCATGATTTGCAGAAAGGCCTGTTCGTCCCCTTTGGCAGCAGCTTCTGCCAGCTGTTCCTTGTTCATCCTACCCTCCAGGGCGGCAATTACCGCTTCTCCTCTTCCTTCTACCGCCAGTATCGATTAGACGGGAAACCTGCGCAAACGGTTTTCACAAAATATAAAAAAAGCAGCCATCCGAAGGGATGACTGCTCTTCCAAGGCTTATCGCCGTTTAAGTCAATTAAACTTCAAATACGTTCAGTTCGCTCTCTTTGTCGAACACATGAACTTTGTTCATATCGATCGCAAGTTTCACGTTCGTGCCTTCTTTAACGCCGGAACGGCCGTCAACACGAGCGATTACAGTGTCTTTGCCCAGTCCGTTCAAGTACAGGTACATTTCGTGACCCAGGTTCTCTGCTACTTCAACATGAGCATTAACATGCGTTTGCGGGGAAGCTTCCAGGAATACTGGCTCTTCGTGGAAATCTTCTGGACGAATGCCAATGATAACTTCTTTGCCGATCAGGCCTTTTTCACGAAGCAGCTGCGCTTTGCCTTCTGGTACCAGAACGTCGATGTTGCTCGCTTTGAAGCGAACAGCTCCGCCTTGATCCGCCAGCGTGCCGTTGATGAAGTTCATCGAAGGCGCGCCGATAAAGCCTGCTACGAAGATGTTTACCGGATGGTTGTACAGCTCTTCCGGAGAAGCTGCTTGCTGGATGATGCCGTCTTTCATAACGACGATACGATCGCCCATTGTCATGGCTTCGATCTGGTCATGCGTTACGTAGATAACAGTCGTTTCAAGACGCTTCGCCAGTTTGGAGATTTCCGCGCGCATCTGACCGCGGAGTTTCGCATCCAAGTTGGAAAGCGGTTCGTCCATCAAGAATACTTGTGGTTCACGGACGATTGCGCGGCCCAGAGCGACACGCTGACGTTGACCGCCGGAAAGCGCTTTTGGCTTACGCTCAAGAAGATGTTCAATATCGAGAATTTTAGCGGCTTCACGAACACGCTTGTCGATTTCCGCTTTTTTGAATTTACGAAGTTTAAGGCCGAATGCCATGTTTTGATAAACGTTCATATGTGGATAAAGGGCATAGGATTGGAAAACCATCGCGATGTCGCGGTCTTTCGGAGCAACGTCATTCACAAGACGCTCACCGATGAACAGTTTACCTTCGGAAATTTCCTCAAGACCTGCAATCATACGCAGCGTCGTCGATTTACCGCAACCGGAAGGACCGACAAGAACGAGAAACTCCTTGTCTTTGATGTCAAGGTTAAAGTCTTTAACAGAAGCGTTATCCGAACCCGAGTATTTCTTGTAAACATGCTCTAAGCGTACACCAGCCATGCTTATTTCCCCCTAAACGAATAGTTGTTTATCCTTACACTTATCTTATATCAGTTTTGTACTTGTTTACTATGCACAAACTTTACAAAAAAACTACTTCCTTTTCGTCACTTTGTACAATAGTAATATGATTTTTACAAGAACGGCATCGCGGAATTGTCTGACGTCCAGCTCTGTTTCTTGCTTCAATTTATCCAGCCGATAGAGGAGCGTATTCCGATGAATATACAGCTTCTTGGCCGTCTCGCTGACATTGCAGTCCAGTGAGAAGAATGTCTCTAATGTCGTTAATATTTCCGGCTCCAGAAAGACGTCGGTGCGCTTCAGCGCCTGCTCTACGAATCTAATCCGCTGCGATTCCGGAATCGTGCTCAGCAGCCGTTCCAAGTGCAGGAGCCACGGAAAATGAATATTCGTTCCCACATGGAAGGCACGTCCCAGATTAACGGTTTCCCGAAGAAGAGCGGCCGTAGCAACGATAGAATGTATGGGGGAGATCGGATGAGAGACCGTCAGATGGCACTCGCCGATTGATTCGCTGGCCAGCATTTCGTGAAGCCCCATTGCAATAGAGGCCAAGCTTTCTTCGAGTGATTCCTCCGATTCTTCCTCCCTGTCCTCCGATTGCGCATCGCGAATGAGCGATACCGGTCCAAGCACCAGCCATTCCTGCTCCTGTAGTGGAATTAACATGATCTCTTCCGCCAGAAAGGTGCGAAGCAGCTTCTCCAGTTCGCTATAGCTTGTCCTTCCCAGCTCCGTCTGCTCGCTCACAAGCAGAAAAGGAATCATCGTCGTAAACACTTTGCCTCTGCCAATAAGTCGTTCCGGCACCGAGTTCTGCGTATCTCCGTTGTTCAGCTGTTCCACAATCCATGCGCCCAGCTCATTGGCATGACGCTCCGAATCCGTTAATCCTGCAAAAATCGGCATCTGAGCCATCTTTAATTGGGAGAGCGTCCATGATATTAACCGTATCTCCATATCCGTCAGCGATCCAGGATCCACCTCAATAAGATCCAGGCTGGAATCGCTTCCGCGAACCACAAACCATAACAGACCGCTCGGCAGCGTGATACAATCGCCTGGTGAAACCGCATTCTTTTGCAAATACAGCACATGGCTTTCTTCAGCGCTTACAAGGCTTTTCCACTCCTGTACAGGCACCTGCAGCTGACGGATAGGCCGTGCGATTACCTTCTCCAATTGCTCCATCCAGTTAGCTTCACTCATCGGTTAGCCCCTATCATGTGAGCATGCAGCTCTCTTTTTTAGGCCATTGTACCATAGATCAAAGGTAATTTCAGCTTAGGGCAAGGAGAACAACAATAGACAATAAAGAAAAGAGAGCCGCAATTAAATAGATAAACGACACCGTTTGGATCTGTGTTAATCCCCAGCGCATGAGCATATGGTGGGTATGCAGCTTATCCGCGCGATGAAGTCCTTTGCCCGAAATCAGCCTGCGGAGCATCACGACGGTCGTATCCAGAATAGGAACTCCCAGTGCCAGCAAAGGGACGGCAACCGTCACGAAAGTCGCGCTCTTGAAGGCGCCATCCACTGCAATCACGGCCAGCGTATATCCCAAGAACGTCGCACCTGCGTCCCCCATAAAGATGCGTGCCGGATAGAAATTAAAAATGAGAAACGCGACACATGCCCCTACAAGAATGACAGCAAGCAGCGCCGTGTCGAGCTGCCCCTTGAAGAGCGCCGCGATAAATAGCGTGATCGACGACAAGGTGGAAACTCCCGAAGCAAGTCCATCAACCCCATCGATAAAATTAATCATGTTAATGAGTGCAAACACCCATGCAGCCGAAGCGAAAATCGCGAACCACTCGGGCAGCACTATAAGTCCGCCTGGACTCGATAACCCTACAATCCGAATTCCGAATAGAAGGGGTATCAAAGCAACGCCCGCATAGATGATAAGACGCGGCCAGACCGGAAAATCCTTTCCTTTCGACTTAGCCGCATCGTCCAGCAATCCAATCAGCACCAGTAATAATCCACCTAGACTAATGGTCAGGCTAAGCGGAGTAGTGCCTTGAAATGCAAGCAGCGGAATAACAATACCTAAATACAGCCCCGCGCCCCCCATAAGCGGAACCGGCTTCCGGTGAATTTTGCGCGAGGTCGGCCGGTCAACAAATCCGAGCCGCAAAGCTAGCCTCCGCAAGAGTGGAACGCACAGAAAAACAATACCAAAGCTGATTATGGCCGCGATGATATACGGCATGAGCATTCCTCCCGAGGAACGTATGACTGTTTAAACATCAGTGTGCCCCGCCTTGTGCAAATTACCCATCGTCCGGATCATCCCTAGGATTAACATCATGAACCATTAATCGGCATAACAAAAAACCCGCAGACATTGGTCTGCAGGCTGTTGGTGTAAAAAATGGTGAGCCATGTAGGACTCGAACCTACGACACCCTGATTAAAAGTCAGGTGCTCTACCAACTGAGCTAATGGCTCTTACTTAGGAAGGGAATGGTGGAGGATGATGGATTCGAACCACCGAACTCGGCTGAGAACAGATTTACAGTCTGCTGCGTTTGGCCACTTCGCTAATCCTCCACAGTATTACAATAACAAGGCTTGTACATGAAATGGTGGCTCGGGACGGAATCGAACCGCCGACACGAGGATTTTCAGTCCTCTGCTCTACCGACTGAGCTACCGAGCCAGGAATGGCGGAGCCGACGGGATTCGAACCCGCGGTCTCCTGCGTGACAGGCAGGCATGTTAGGCCTCTACACCACGGCTCCGCATTGTATATAGATGGTGGAGGCTGACGGGATCGAACCGCCGACCCTCTGCTTGTAAGGCAGATGCTCTCCCAGCTGAGCTAAGCCTCCGAATATGGTAGCGGCAGAGGGACTCGAACCCACGACCTCACGGGTATGAACCGTACGCTCTAGCCAGCTGAGCTATGCCGCCACATAATTCAGGTTTACAACGCCGCCAAGCGCTGTGTGCAACCTCTTGATTCAGCTGATCTTGTCAGCCTACTCAACGATGTTACACCCTGAAAACTGGATACGAGTTTGCGTAACTCTTACATCTTAAGCATATGCTTCCGAAGCAGACTTTCACTCCGTGAAAGCTTGTAGGATAAGCCCTCGACCGATTAGTATTCGTCAGCTGCATGCATTACTGCACTTCCACCCCGAACCTATCAACCTGGTCGTCTTCCAGGGGTCTTACGAATTGGGAAATCTCATCTTGAGGGGGGCTTCGCGCTTAGATGCTTTCAGCGCTTATCCCGTCCGTACGTAGCTACCCAGCGGTGCTCCTGGCGGAACAACTGGTACACCAGCGGTACGTCCATCCCGGTCCTCTCGTACTAAGGACAGCTCCTCTCAAATTTCCTACGCCCACGACAGATAGGGACCGAACTGTCTCACGACGTTCTGAACCCAGCTCGCGTACCGCTTTAATGGGCGAACAGCCCAACCCTTGGGACCTACTTCAGCCCCAGGATGCGATGAGCCGACATCGAGGTGCCAAACCTCCCCGTCGATGTGGACTCTTGGGGGAGATAAGCCTGTTATCCCCAGGGTAGCTTTTATCCGTTGAGCGATGGCCCTTCCATGCGGTACCACCGGATCACTAAGCCCGACTTTCGTCCCTGCTCGACTTGTAGGTCTCGCAGTCAAGCTCCCTTATGCCTTTGCACGCTACGAATGATTTCCAACCATTCTGAGGGAACCTTTGGGCGCCTCCGTTACTTTTTAGGAGGCGACCGCCCCAGTCAAACTGCCCGCCTGACACGGTCCCTCCACCCGATTCAGGGTGGCAGGTTAGAACTCCGATACGATCAGGGTGGTATCCCAACGGTGCCTCCACCGAAGCTGGCGCTCCGGCTTCCTAGGCTCCCACCTATCCTGTACAGATCGTACCAAAGTCCAATATCAAGCTGCAGTAAAGCTCCATGGGGTCTTTCCGTCTTGTCGCGGGTAACCTGCATCTTCACAGGTATTAAAATTTCACCGGATCTCTCGTTGAGACAGCGCCCAAGTCGTTACGCCATTCGTGCGGGTCAGAATTTACCTGACAAGGAATTTCGCTACCTTAGGACCGTTATAGTTACGGCCGCCGTTTACTGGGGCTTCGGTTCACAGCTTCGGGTTGCCCCTAACCGCTCCCCTTAACCTTCCAGCACCGGGCAGGCGTCAGCCCGTATACTTCGCCTTACGGCTTCGCACAGACCTGTGTTTTTGCTAAACAGTCGCTTGGGCCTTTTCACTGCGGCCCCCTCGGGCTATTCACCCTACCGAGGCACCCCTTCTCCCGAAGTTACGGGGTCATTTTGCCGAGTTCCTTAACGAGAGTTCTTCCGCGCGCCTTAGCATGCTCTGCTCGCCTACCTGTGTCGGTTTGCGGTACGGGCACCTTCACCTGGCTAGAGGCTTTTCTTGGCAGCGGGAACTCATGACCTTCGGTACTATAATTTTCCCTCCCCGTCACAGCTCAGCCTTATCGATGGGCGGATTTGCCAACCCATCAGCCTTGCTGCTTGGACGGACTATTCCATCAGTCCGCGTCACTATCCTTCTGCGTCACCCCATTGCTCATAACGGTTTACGGTGGTACAGGAATTTCAACCTGTTGTCCTTCGACTACGCCTTTCGGCCTCGCCTTAGGTCCCGACTTACCCTGAGCGGACGAGCCTTCCTCAGGAACCCTTAGGCTTTCGGCGGACAAGATTCTCACTTGTCTTTTCGTTACTCATACCGGCATTCTCACTTGAATGCAGTCCACCAGTCCTTACGGTCTGACTTCAACCCGCATTCAACGCTCCCCTACCACTGATCTTACGATCAATCCATAGCTTCGGTGGTGTGTTTAGCCCCGTTACATTTTCGGCGCAGAGTCACTCGACCAGTGAGCTATTACGCACTCTTTAAATGGTGGCTGCTTCTAAGCCAACATCCTGGTTGTCTTTGCAACTCCACATCCTTTCCCACTTAACACACACTTGGGGACCTTAGCTGATGGTCTGGGCTGTTTCCCTCTTGACAATGGATCTTAGCACTCACTGTCTGACTCCCGGATACAAGTCGATGGCATTCGGAGTTTGACTGGACTTGGTAACCCTTGGCGGGCCCCGCACCCAATCAGTGCTCTACCTCCATGACTCTTTCATTCCGAGGCTAGCCCTAAAGCTATTTCGGGGAGAACCAGCTATCTCCGAGTTCGATTGGAATTTCTCCGCTACCCCCACCTCATCCCCGAATTTTTCAACATTCGTGGGTTCGGGCCTCCAGTGCGTGTTACCGCACCTTCACCCTGGACAGGGGTAGATCACTCGGTTTCGGGTCTACGTCCACGTACTTAGTCGCCCTATTCAGACTCGCTTTCGCTGCGGCTCCGGCTCTTCACCTTAACCTTGCACGGGAACGTAACTCGCCGGTTCATTCTACAAAAGGCACGCCATCACCCCTATAACGGGCTCTGACTTCTTGTAAGCGCACGGTTTCAGGTTCTTTTTCACTCCGCTTCCGCGGTGCTTTTCACCTTTCCCTCACGGTACTGCTTCACTATCGGTCACTAGGGAGTATTTAGCCTTGGCAGATGGTCCTGCCGGATTCCCACGAGGTTTCACGTGTCTCGCGGTACTCGGGATCCGTCTCGGAGGGTGCTGACTTTTGGTTACAGGGCTTTTACCTCTTGTAGCGGGCCTTTCCAGACCTCTTCGCCTAACCAACACCTTTGTAACTCCATGTGAGACGTCCCACAACCCCAAGAGGCAAGCCTCTTGGTTTGGGCTAATCCGCTTTCGCTCGCCGCTACTGACGGAATCACTGTTGTTTTCTCTTCCTCAGGGTACTTAGATGTTTCAGTTCCCCTGGTATGCCTCTTTCTGACCTATGTATTCAGTCAGAAGTGACTGCCCATTACGACAGCCGGGTTTCCCCATTCGGACATCCCCGGATCAAAGCCTGCTTACGGCTCCCCGAGGCAGTTTCGTTGTTCGCCACGTCCTTCTTCGGCTCCTAGTGCCTAGGCATCCTCCGTGCGCTCTTACTAGCTTAACCTATGTGCTCCGGTTGATTCGCTGGACGCTCCCGTTGAACACCTGTTTCTTGATCCACTAAACTCTTCGAGCTGTGGAAACAGATCTTCAAAAGTCGCTTACCATCGAACAACCTTCGCTTGCAATTTAAGATCCACGATCTGATCCGAAGATCAAAACCTTCACTCAAACTGCGAAAAAACTC